>JALYXU010000176.1 GCA_030946925.1 Pseudomonadota bacterium | reverse complement strand
GCGCTCGCCGCGGCCGATGCCGATCTGCTGCGCCTGGGCCGGGCCCTGCAGGACAGCGGCTATCGATTCACGACCGTCACGCCGGCCACGCACGAGCGCGTCAACGCCCGCGCGGGCAACGCGTGGGCGAAGTCGATCGCCGACGTCTTCGGCTGGAGCCGTCCGTTTCGCAGCGGGATTGTTCCCGCCGCGTGGGTCGACCTGATGCAGGGTGCCGGCGTGCTGCACGCGCATGGCAATGCCTGGCGCTCGGGGGTTCGCGCTTCCACCTTGGCCGAGGCGCTCTTCCTGCACTCCGCTTACCCCACGACCGCCGGCGACGCGGTCTTCTTCGGGCCGGACACCTATCGCTTCGCTGCGGCGATCGCGAGCCACCTCGCGGCCGGTTCCGTCGTGCATCGGGCGGTCGACATCGGCTGCGGTGCCGGACCCGGCGCGGTGCTGGTGGCGCTGGCGCGGCGTGACGCCGAAGTCCTTGGCGTCGACATCAACGAGCAGGCGCTTCGCTACAGCCGTGTCAACGCGGCGCTGGCAGGCACGCCCCAGATCGTAATGCGCCGATCAGATCTGCTCTCCGCGGTCGAGGGCCAATTCGATCTCATCGTCGCCAATCCGCCGTACCTGCTCGACCGCGAGGAGCGCGTCTATCGGCATGGCCGCGGCGGCCTCGGCGAAGGCCTGTCGCTGGCCATCGCCGAGCTCGCCGGCACTCGCCTGGCCCCCGGCGGCACCTTGCTGCTCTACACGGGCACGGCCGTTTGCGGCGGCGTCGATCGGTTCCGCGAGCTCGCCGCCGAACGGTTACAAGCGGCCGGTCTCGATTGGAGCTACCGGGAGATCGACCCCGACGTGTTCGGCGAGGAGCTGCTCGAGCCGGCTTACGCAGCCGCCGATCGGATCGCGGCCGTGCTCGTCACGGCGACCCGTCCCCGGGCCTGAGGCCGAGCAGGCCGCAGCGACGACGCTGCGCCTATTTCAGGCCTCACTTCGTGGTGACGAGCCCGTGCCGTAGCCGGGGCTGCCGTGCGGGGTGCCACCGGCCACCACCTGGATCGCGCAGTACTTGAATTCGGGGATCTTGCCAACCGGGTCGAGCGCCGCATTGGTCATCAGGTTCGCGGCCGCCTCGTAGTAGGCGAAGGGCACGAACACGGCGCCGCGAGGGGTGCCGTCGTCCTGGCGCAAATGCAGCGCCACCTCGCCGCGACGCGAGCGCAGCGTCACGACGTCTCCCGGCTCGAGGCCGAGCTGCAGGATGTCGTCTCCGTTCATCGAGGCGGTGGCCATCGGCTCGACGGCGTCGAGCACGCTGGCGCGCCGCGTCATGCTGCCCGTGTGCCAGTGCTCGAGCTGCCGTCCGGTGATGAGGACGAACGGGAACTCGGGATCGGGTCGTTCGTTGGCCGGGATGATGTCGGCCGGCACCAGATTGACGCGGCCGTCGGCGGTCGGAAAGATGTCGTCGAAAACGATCGGACGGCCCGGGTCGTCTGCGCTCAGGCACGGGTAGGTCACGCTTTCTTCGCGTTGCAGGCGCTCCCAGGTGATGCCGGCAATGGCGCCGTGCATGGCCTGGCGCATCTCCTCGTAGACCGCGGCCACGCCGGCGTCCTCCCCCGGATAGTTCCAGTCAAGCCCGAGACGGCGAGCCAGCTCCTGGATGATCCAGAGGTCGAGGCGGGCGTTGCCCGGCATTTCGAGGGCGCGCCTGCCGAGCTGGACCATGCGATCCGTGTTGCTGACGGTGCCGCTCTTTTCGGGCCAGGCGCTGGCCGGCAGCACGACGTCGGCGAGCCACGCCGTCTCGGTCATGAAGATGTCCTGGACGACCAGCTGCTCGAGCGAGGCCAGCGAATGTCGGGCGTGGTTCAGGTCCGGGTCGCTCATCGCCGGGTTCTCGCCCATGATGTACATGCCGCGCACCTTGTGCGGGTCGCTGTCCGGAGCAAGCACCTTGTTCATGATCTCGACGACTGTGTACCCCGGGACCGGATCGAGCCTGGTCTGCCAGAAGCTCTCGAACCAGGCGTGCACTCCGGCATCGTCGACGCGCTGGTAGTTCGGAAACATCATCGGGATCAGGCCGGCGTCGCTGGCGCCCTGGACGTTGTTCTGGCCGCGCAGCGGGTGCAGGCCCGAGCCGGGCTTGCCGATCTGCCCGGTCACCGATGCCAGGGCGATCAGGCAGCGCGCGTTGTCGGTGCCGTGGACATGCTGGCTGATGCCCATGCCCCACAGGATCATCGCGCTCTTCGCCGTTGCGAACGCGCGTGCCACTTCACGCAGCACCGGCGCGGCGATGCCGCAGATCGGCGCCATCGCCTCGGGGCTGTAGCCGCGGACGTTCTCCTTCAGTGCCTCGTAGTTGTCGACCCGCTCGCGCAGGAACTCGACGTTGGTCAAGCCCTCGTCGATGACGGCGTGGATCAGCGCGTTCAACATGGCGACGTCGGTGTCGGCGTTGAATTGCAGGGTCCGCCAGGCGTGCCGCGAGAGGTCGGTGCGGCGCGGGTCGGCGAGCACGATCCTGGCGCCTCGCTTCGCTGCGTTTTTCATCCACGTCGCCGCGACCGGATGGTTCTGGGTCGGGTTGGAGCCGATGACGAGGATCACCTCGGCGAACTCGACGTCTCCCGCCGGGTTGCTCACCGCACCCGAGCCGACGCCTTCGAGCAGCGCCGCCACGCTCGACGCGTGGCAGAGGCGCGTGCAGTGATCGACGTTGTTGTTGCCGAAGCCGATTCGCACCAGCTTCTGGAACAGGTAGGCCTCCTCGTTGCTGCCCTTGGCCGAGCCGAAGCCGGCCAGCGACATCGGTCCATGCGTCTCGCGCAGCCGGCGCAAGGTGCCGCCGGCGGCATCGAGCGCCTCCTCCCAGGTCGCGACTCGAAACACCGACGACCAGTCGGAAGGGTCGGGGGCCGCCGCAGGGTCCTTGGCGACTCCGGGCTTGCGGATCAACGGCTGCGTCAGGCGCTGCGGATGGTTCGCGTAGTCGAAGCCGAAGCGGCCCTTGACGCACAGACGGCTGTGGTTGGCCGGCCCGTCCCGTCCGTCGACGCTGACGATCTCGTTTTCGCGGACGTTGTAGGTGAGCAGACAGCCGACGCCGCAGAAGGGGCACACCGAATCGACCTTCTTGTCGACCACCTGGCTGCCGAGCAGGGTCTTGGGCATCAGCGCGCCGGTCGGGCAGGCCTGCACGCACTCGCCGCATGCGACACAGGTACTGGCACCCATCGGATCGTCGAGGTCGAAGACGATCTTGCTTTCGGGGCCGCGCAGGGCGTAGCCGATCACGTCGTTGACCTGCTCCTCGCGGCAGGCCCGAACGCAGCGCTTGCACTGGATGCAGGCCGAGAGGTTCACCGCCATCGCCGGATGCGACAGGTCGGCCGCCGGCTGTTCCCGGCACAGCGCGCGCAGCTCCGGGCGCACGGTCACGCCCTCGCGCGCCGCCCACTCGCTGAGCTCGCCATGCGGCAGGGCGCCGTCGGCGTCGGCCCACTTGAAGCCTTCCTCCGGCAGATCGGCGAGCAGCATCTCGAGGACCAGGCGTTGGCTTTTCCTGGCCCGTGGGCTGGCCGTCTCGACGACCATGTTCGGCTGCACGTTGCGGCAACAGCTCGCCGCCAGGGTCCGCTCGCCGCCGATCTCGACGACGCAAGCGCGACAATTGCCATCGGGCCGGTAACCCTCCTTGAAGCAGAGCGTCGGGATGGCGATGCCCTCGCGATTGGCCACGCTGAGGATGGTCTCGCCCTCGAGCGCGCTGACCTGTCGGCCGTCGAGGTTGATGTTGACCTGCGCGGCCTGAAGATGGGCAAGGACAGCGGGTGCGTTCACAGGGTCGCTCCAGGCGCGGAGATCTCGTGGGCGAAGTGCTTGTGCACGCTGCGGATCGGGTTCGGCGCGGCTTGGCCGAGGCCGCAGATCGACGCGTCGATCATCACGTCGCTGAGGTCTTCGAGCGTCGGCTGGTCCCAGACCGGTGCTTCCATGAGACGCACCGCCTTGTCGGTGCCGACGCGGCACGGTGTGCACTGGCCGCAGCTTTCGCTGGCAAAGAATCGCATCATGTTGAGAGCGGCGTCGCGGGCCCGGTCACGGTTGCCGAGGACGATGACCGCGGCCGAGCCGATGAAGCAGCCATACGGCTGCAAGGTGTCGAAGTCGAGCGGGATGTCGGCCATCGCCGCCGGCAGGATGCCGCCCGACGCGCCGCCGGGCAGGTACGCGTAGAGCGTATCGCCGTCGGCCATGCCGCCGCAGTATTCGGCGATCAATTCGTTCAGGGTGATGCCCGCCGGCGCGAGCTTCACGCCCGGCTGCCGGACACGGCCGCTGACGCTGAAGCTGCGCAGCCCCTTGCGGCCGTGGCGGCCGAAGCCGGCAAACCACTCGGCGCCGCGCTCGACGATGTCGCGCACCCAATACAGCGTCTCGAAGTTGTGCTCGAGGGTGGGCCGACCGAACAGCCCGACCGTGGCGATGTAGGGTGGCCTCAGGCGCGGCTCGCCACGCTGGCCTTCGATGCTCTCGATCATGGCCGACTCTTCGCCGCAGATGTAGGCACCGGCGCCGCGGCGCAACTCGAGGTGCGGCAGCGGAAATGTCGCGGCCTGGCGAAGCTTGGCCAGCTCCGCGGTCAAGAGGGCGCGGCAGCCGTGGTATTCGTCGCGCAGATAGATGTAGCAGGCATCGATGCCGACCACGCTCGCCGCGATCAGGACGCCTTCGAGGAAACGATGCGGATCGCGCTCGAGATAGGTCCGGTCCTTGAACGTGCCCGGCTCGCCCTCGTCGATGTTGACCGCCATCAGCCGGGGCGCCGGCTGGGCGCTGACGATTCGCCACTTGCGGCCGGCCGGGAATCCGGCACCGCCGAGGCCGCGCAGGCCCGAGTCTTCCAACGCGCCGATCAGCGCAGCGGCGTCGCGCCGGCCGCCGATGACCTCGGCTGCCAGCGCATAGCCGCCGGTTTCGACGTAGCTTGCGTAGTCGACGAAGGCGGGGGTGACGTCGGCGTCGCCGTCGTCGACGCTGCGCTCGACGAAACTTTGCGGCGCGAAGTCGGCACCGCCGCTGGACGCGGGATGGAAGATGCGGTTGCCTTGCACCGCCGCGGCGACCGATGCCAGATCGGCGTGCGGCACCGGACATTGATGCACCACCGCGACCGGGGCCTGCTCGCAACGGCCGACGCAGGGCGCCGCGACGACCCGAACCTCGGTGCCCAGCATGGCCGGCAGACGCGACAAAAGATCGCGGGCGCCGTGCATCTCGCAGCTGAGGCCGTCGCAGATGCGGACCGTGAGTGCCGGCGCGCTGTCGTTGTCGCTGCGCACCTCGAAGTGGTGATAGAACGTCGCGACCTCGTAGATGTCGGCCATCGGCACGTTGGTTTCCCGTCCCAGTGCGACGAGGTGCCGCTCGTAGAGACCCAGATGTCGGTCGTTGAGAAGGTGCAGGTTCTCGATCAACCGGTGGCGCGGCCAGCCGCCCTCCGGCGCGGGGCCGAGCAGCTCGCGAACTTCCCGGAGCGATTCGGCGTCGGTTTGCCGGCCCTTCAGCTGGCTCTTGCGCTTGATCCTCTGCCGCAACTCATCGACGCTGGTCTTGCCCACGACCGTCGGCGCCGCGCGCTCCGGGTGCTTGATCTCGTTCTGCAAATCGGAACCCTCTGTCGCCGAATAAAGCCGCCGGCACCGGTGGCCGCCGGCCGACGATTCAGCACTTCGCTAGGATAACTTTTCCGCGGTTCCGGAGGCCGCTTCAGCCGGCATTCTCCGGGATTGTTCAGGTCTCAGCCGGCAGAGGCCGCCGGGCGGGTGACCGTCTCGCCGGAGTTGCCGGTGCGCCTGGCTCCGGGCCAATGAATTGCCCTGACTGGGGGCAGCCTGGGGAGAAGTCGATGAAGGTGCTGGTCGGAACCGCCTCGTGGAGCGACAAGTCGCTGCTGGCCTCGAAGAAGTTCTACCCCAAGGAGGCCAGCACGCCGGAAGGCCGCCTGCGCTATTACGCGACCCAGTTTCCCCTGGTCGAAGTGGACACCTCGTACTACGCCATCCCGCTTGCCGAAACGGCGCAGGCGTGGGCCGATCGAACGCCCGCGCACTTCACGCTGAACGTGAAGGCGTTTCGCCTGTTCACGGGACATGCGACATCGCCGAGCGTCCTGCCGCCCGATCTGCGCGCCGAGTTGCCCGCGATGAAGAAGCCCAGCTTTTATTTCAAGGACGTTCCGAAGGAGCTGCAGGCCGCGCTCTGGCAGCGCTTCAAGGACGCTCTCGAGCCATTGCGCGCGGCTGGCAAGCTCGGCATGGTGCACTTTCAATTCGCGCCATGGCTCTTGCGCAATCGCGACGGGCACGCGCACGTTGCGCACTGTGTCGACGTGATGCAGGGCTACACCGTCAGCGTCGAGTTCAGGAACAAGACCTGGTTCGACGACGCGCACCTGAGCGCGACCCTGGCCTTCGAGCGCGAGCTGAACATCGTCCACACCGTGATCGATGCGCCTCAGGGCTTCCACAACAGCGTGCCGCCGATCTGGGAATCGACGCACATGCAGTACTCGCTGGTCCGGCTGCATGGGCGCAATCACGAGACCTGGAACATCAAAGGCGCCACGGTCGCGTCGGAGCGCTTCAATTACGACTACCCCGATCCCGAGCTCGACGGCATCGCGGCGCGCGTCGAGCGGCTCGCGCCCGAGACCTTTACAACCCATGTGATCATGAACAACAACAACGAGGATCAAGGGCAGCGCAACGCCGCAACGCTGGTACGGATTCTCGAGGCTCGGCGTCGGGCGCGGGTGCCGAAGCTGGTCCCTCTGACCGGCCAGGCCGGGCGAATCGAAGCGACAGCCGCGGAGACGCTCGACGACGCTGCGGAGTGGGTCACCGCCGCCTAAAGCGGCGCTCCGTGAACTTGTCACGAGCCGAAGCGATTGGCTCGATGCGTGGCGCATTCGGCACGGCCAATCGCATGCCGAGCTGAAATGCGCGGTGCATACTGGCGCCCCGCAATGGGAGCCCAGACAATGCGTTCAATCTCCATTCGTTGTCGCGACATCGTCTTGCTGTGCGTCGCGTTGACCGCCGCCGCGCAAGTCGAGGCACAGATCATCATCGGCCAGACCGCCGGCTTCAGCGGCCCGGTTGCCGAGGCAGTCAAGGAAGCCACCTTCGGCGCCCATCTCTACATCGATGCCGTGAATGCGCGAGGCGGCATCAACGGGCAACCGATCCAGCTGCTCTCGGTCGACGACAAATTCAAGCCCGACTTGTCGGCCCAGAACGCCCGAGCGCTCGCCGAGAAGGGTGCGATCGCCTTGTTCCTGAGCCGCGGTACTCCCAATACACAGGCCATCCTGCCGGTCCTCGCCGAGTTCAAGTTGCCCCTGATCGCGCCGTCGACCGGCGCGATGGTGCTGCACCAGCCGGTCAACCAATACATCTTCAACGTCAGATCGAGCTACCAGCGAGAAGCGCAGCGCGTGATCCAGCATCTGGCGCAGGTCGGTGTCCGGTCGATTGCCATCGTGCGTGCCGACGACTCCTTCGGCAGCGACGCGTTCATCGGCGCGACCCGCGGCTTCACTGATGTCAATCAGAAGCCCGTTCTCGACGAAAAGTTCGACCGCTTCAAGCCCGACTTCTCGGCGATCGCCCCCAAGCTCAAGCAGTCGGGGGCGATGGCGGTTCTGTTCATTTGCTCGGGCTCGACATTGGCAGAGGGCGCCAAGGCGTTCCGGGCGGCAGGATCGAACGCGCAGATCGTCACCCTCTCGAACAATGCCTCGATCGGCATCATCAAGCAGATGGGAGTCAATGCGCGCGGCACCATCGTCTCGCAGGTCTTTCCGGATGAGAAGCGTTCGATGGCTGCGCCGCTCATCCGCGAGGCGCTCGAGCTGGCAAGGGCCAAGAAGGTCGACGCCCTGTCGCCGGCGATGGTCGAAGGCTTCGCCGGGGCCAAGGTTCTGGTCGAAGGGCTGCGCCGCGCCGGTCCGCGGCCGACCCGTGAGAGTCTCCTCATCGCGCTGAACGGCATGCACAAGTACGACATCGGCGGCATGGAGATGAACTACAGCCAGAGCAGTCACACCGGCCTCGACTTCGTCGACCTCTCGATCATCAAGGTCGACGGCAACTTCATGCGTTGAGCACCGGCGGGCGCGGCGTCCACTCCGCCGAACGATCCTCCCCGCCCGAGTCGGTCAGTCGAGCCGGATGTTCGCGTCCTTGACGAGCTTGGCCCAGCGCACGAGCTCGGTATCGACCACCTTGGCGAGCGCCTCCGGCGTTCCGCCGACACCTTCGGCGCCTTGCTCGAGCAATTTGGCCTTGATCTCCGGATCCCGGACGACCGAATTCAGGGCAGCGTTCAGCTTGTCGATGATCGCCTTCGGTGTCTTGGCAGGAACGAACATCGCGTACCAGGAATCGACGTTGAAGTCGGAGATGCCGGCTTCCTGCATTGTCGGCACGCTAGGGAAAGCCGCGCTCCGCTTGAGCGTCGAGACGGCAAGGGCCTTCAATTTGCCGGTCTTGACGAATTGCGCAGCGGCCGGGATCGAGACCCAGAGCAAGGGCACCTGGCCGCCCATGACGTCGGTGACCGCCGGGCCACCGCCGCGATAGGGAATGTGGGTCAGCTGCGTGTTGGTTCGCAGCTTGTACAACTCGCCCGCGAGGTGTCCCGGTGAGCCGTTGCCGACCGAGGCAAACGCCAGCTCGCCCGGCTTGGCCCGCGCCAGTGCCGTCATCTCGGCGACGGTGTTGGGCGGAAACTGGATGTTGGCAACGAGGATCTGCGGCAGCGAGGCGACCGTGCCCACGGCGTCGAAATCCTTGACGGTGTTGAACGGCAGCTTCGGATAGATCGCCGGATTGATGGTGTGCGAAGAGAGCGTGAACAACACCGTGTAGCCGTCCGAGGCGGCCTTCGACGCAAGGTCCGTTCCGAGGGAGCCCGCCGCCCCACCGCGGTTCTCGATGATGATCGGCTGGCCGAGCGCTTTCTGAAACGCTTCCTGAACGATTCGGGCAATGACGTCCGTGCCGCCGCCGGGCGGGTACGGAACGATGAAGCGGATCGGCTTTTGCGGCCAGCTCGACTGGGCGATGCCGACGCCCGGCCACATGCCGACCGTCGAGCCCGCCAGAGCTCCGGAGAGAGCCAACGTGAAGCGCCTGCGATCAAGTGGTTTCATGGTGTCGTTGTTGTCGATGCCCGCCGAGGCTCGCACCATACGCCATTGCGGTCCGGCCAAGTCGTGTGCATTTAACGCGGCGCTCCCGGGGACGCCGTTCGACCGATCAGCGCCGCCGACAACGCCGAGACGACGCCAGCGAAGAGGACGTAGGCACAGAGCTGCCAAGGCTCGCCGCCGCCGGACTTCAGCAGCGCGGTGGCGACGATCGGCGTGATGCCCGAGGCAAAGATCCCGGAGAACTGGTAAACGAACGAGATTCCGGTGTAGCGCACCTTGGCGTCGAACAGGTCGCAGAAGAGTGCCGCCTCCGGTCCGTAGATGGCGGCGTAGAAGATGCCGAACGGGATGACGATCGCGAGCCAGATCAGCATGACGTTGCCGCCGCTGTGCGTGATCATCCAGAAGGCCGGGAAAGCGGCCGCCGCGGTGACGAGCGAACCCCACATGTAGACCTTGGGCCGGCCGATCCGGTCGGAAAGCCGGCCGAAGAATGGAATCGTGAAGATCATCACCAGGGCCGACGCCATCACGCCCAGCAGTGCCTGTGTGCGCGTGATCTTGATCGTCGAAGTGAGATAGCCGATGGAAAACACCGCGAAGACATTGAAGAAGACGCCGTCGATGTAGCGCGCCCCCATGCCCTTGAGCACGTTGCCCGGGTAGCGCTTGAGCAAGTCGGCGAACGGCATGCGCAGCGCCTCGTTGCGCGCCTTCACCGCGGCGAACTCGGGGGTCTCCTCGATGTTGAGCCGGATATAGAGGCCGACGCCGACCATGATCGCGGAGATCAGGAAGGCGATCCGCCAGCCCCAGGCGAGGAACTGCTGGTCGGTCAGCACCGACGACAGCAGCGCGACGACGCCGGAGGCCATGCACAGGCCGATCGCCAGGCCGATCTGCGGCAGCGACGCGTAGAAGCCCCGCTTCTCCTTGGGTGCGTACTCGTAGGCCATCAACACGGCGCCGCCCCATTCGCCGCCCAGGCCGATGCCCTGGAACACACGCAGGAGCAGGAGCAGCAACGGCGCCGCGATGCCGATCTGGCCGTAGGTCGGAACCAGGCCGATCAGGAACGTGGCGACGCCCATGATCATGAGCGTCAGGATCAGCATGCTCTTCCTGCCGATCTTGTCGCCGAAGTGGCCGAAGATCAGGCCGCCGAGCGGGCGCGTGACGAAGCCCACCGCGAACGTGGTGTAGGCAAGCAAGGTCGCGACCACCGGATCGCCGGGCGGGAAGTAGAGCTTGTTGAAGACGATGCCGGCAACGACGCCGTACAAGAAGAAGTCGTACCACTCGATCGTCGCGCCGACCAGCGCCGACGTGACCACGCGCCTGATCGCCTTCTCCGCCTGCTCGTCCTTCTCCGCCATGTCGTTCTCCTCTGTGTTGTGCTTTTCGAAGCTGCGCCGCCCGGGCGCGTTGCCGTCATGCGGCTCGGCGAGTGTCCTCGTGAATCATGTCGACGGCCTTTTCGGCCAGCATCACCGCCGCTGCGTTGGTGTTGCCGGAGACGAGGGTCGGCATGATCGAGCAGTCGATCACCCGCAGGCCCGAGAGTCCGTGCACGCGCAGCCGCGCATCGACGACGGCGGCCGGGTCGTTGCCCATCTTGCAAGTTCCGCTTGGATGAAAGATCGTCGCGCCGTGATCGCGGCAGAACGCCAGCAGGTCGGCGTCGCTCACCGCTTCCGGTCCGGGCGTGACCTCACGCCGCACGTACCGGCGCATCGCTGGCGTCGCCGCGATCGCCCGCGCCGTCTGCATCGCCGCGACGATGGTCCGCCGGTCGAGGTCGGTCGAGAGGTAGTTGGGTTGCATCTCGGGCGGCTCGAACGGGTCGATCGAGCGAATGCGGACGTGGCCGCGCGATTCGGGCCGCAGCTGGCAGACCGACAGCGTGAAGCCCGAATAGGGATGGACCTTGCCGCCCGCCATGTCGGCCGAGAGCGTCGCGACATGGAACTGGATGTCCGGCGTCGTCGCCGCGGCGGTGCCGTTGCTGCGACGCAGCGCATGCATGAAGCAGCCGGCCTGGTTGATGCCGATCGCCAGCGGGCCGGTGCGAAACAGCAACCACTGCAGGCCGATCCTCAGCTGCCCGAGCCAAGAGTTGAGCTCGTCGTTGGTGGTGATCGGCTCGGTGCACTCGTAGCCCAGACGCACCTGGAGATGGTCCTGCAGGTTCGCGCCGACGCCCTCGAGCGCGTGCACGACGGGGACCCCATGGCGGGCGAGCAGCGCGCTCGGGCCGACGCCCGAGAGCTGCAGCAGCTGCGGCGACTGCAGGGCGCCCGCGGCCAGCAGGACCTCGGCACCGCAACGCGTCGTCGTCGTCACGCCGCCCTTCGACCAGCGAACGCCCGTGGCGCGCCGGCCTTCGAAGACGATGCTTGTTGCCCGCGCCTCGGTCTCGATCCGCAGGTTCGGGCGCCGCCTGGCAGGGCCGAGATACGCCGTTGCCGTGCTGCAGCGCCAGCCCTTCCAGGTGTTGAGCTGGAAGTAGCCCGCGCCCTCCTGGCGCGCGCCGTTGAAGTCGTCGGTGCGCGGCACGCCGATCTGCCCGGCGCCGTCGATGAAGGCCTCGATCAGCGGATGCTTCGCACCGATGTCCGAGACGCGCAAGGGTCCCTCGCCGCCATGCAGGGGGGTGGCGCCGCGCTGGTTGCCTTCGGAGCGAATGAAGTACGGCAGCACATCGTCGTGACCCCAGCCGGTGTTGCCGAGCGCGGCCCAGTGGTCGTAGTCCTCGCGTTGACCGCGGATGTAGATCAGGCCGTTGATCGAGCTCGAGCCGCCGAGCGTCTTGCCGCGCGGCCAGTAGATGCGCCGGCCGTTCATGTTCGGGTCGGGGTCGGTGAAGAAGCACCAGTTGTATTTGCGGCTCCACATCGTCTTGCCGTAGCCGATCGGCAGGTGGATCCAGAGCGAGCTGTCGGGCGGACCCGCTTCGAGGAGCAGGACGCGCGTGGCAGGGTCTTCGGAGAGCCGGCCGGCCAGCACGCAGCCGGCGGAACCGGCCCCGATGACGATGTAGTCGAACTCGCCGGTCATGCCCCGCCTGACTCCGGGGCCGGTGACGGCGGCGGGTCGAGGAGTTTCAGCCGCTGGACCTTGCCCGAAGGGCCGCGCGGCAGCTCGGCGACGAAGCGGAACTCCTTCGGCGTCTTGTAGGTGCCGAGACGATCCATGCAGAAGCCGCGCAGCTCTGCTTCGCTGCATGCACTTCCCGGTCGCAGCACCACGCACGCCAGGATGTCCTGGCCGTAATGGCGGTCGGGCATGCCGACCGCGGCGGCCTCGGACACCGCCGGATGGCCGAGCAGCACTTCGTCGATCTCCCGCGGCGCGATGTTCTCGCCGCCCTTGATGATGAGCTCCTTGATGCGGCCGGTGACGAAGTAGAAGCCGTCGGCGTCACGGTGGCCGAGGTCGCCGGTGCGCAGCCACCCGTCGGGCGTGAAGCTGGCTCGCGTGGCGTTGTCGTTCTTGTAGTAGCCAAGCATGACGTTCGGGCCACGGATCGCGAGCTCGCCCGTGCCGCCGTCGGCAACCGCGGCGAAGCCAGAGTCGATGACGCGGGCTTCGCAGCCTGAGGCACGGCCGACCGAGCCGGTCTTCCGGGCGCCCCGCGCCGCAGGGTTGGAAAATGCCGGGGCGACGGTCTCGGTGAGACCCATGGTTTCGATCACGTCGATGCCGAAGCGCGCTTCGAAGGCGCGCAGGTGCTCCGGCGGCAGCGCCGCCGAGGCGGATCGGCAGAAGCGCAACCGCGCCGTCTCCTCGGGTGGCGGCACCGGCCCCTCGAGCAGGTACGAGATCATCGTCGGCACGACGTTGAGCCAGGTGCAATGCGTGCTGGCCGCCTGGCTCCAGAAACGCGCCGCCGAGAAGCGCGGCGGCATCGCCAGGCTGCCGCCGTGCGCGAGCGGCGCGAGCATCGTCACCGCGAAGGCGTTGATGTGATAGAGCGGCAGCACGGCCAGGACGCGATCGCTCTCGGTCAGCGCATGCTCGGCCGAGATCGCGGCGGCATTGCTCGCGAGATTGCCTTGGCTGAGCATCACGCCCTTCGGGACGCCAGTGGTCCCGGAGGTGTACATCAGCAACGCGACGGAGCCGGCGGCGGGCGGCGGCCAGCCGTCACCCGCGTCCGATCGCGGGCCCGGCACCGAATCGCGTGGCCCTGGATCGGGCGCCGCGACGAGCGGTTCGTCTGGGTCGACGACGACGACCTCGACCCGCCGCGTCAGACCGGCGACATGGGCGCGCACGCGCTCCTCCCAGTCAGGCGCGACAAAGACCAGCCGGCAGTCCGAATGCTCCAGCACATAGCGCATCTGCGCCGGCTGGGCCAGCAGGTTGACCGGGTTGACGCAGATGCCGGCGTGCATCGAGCCGAGCAGCAGGCGGATCGTCTGCAGCCCGTTCGGCATCACCAGCGAGACGGTGTCGCCCGGGCGGAGACCGTGACGACGAAGCAGTGCGGCGACCGTGCGGCAGTGGCGCGCAAGTCCACCGAAGCTGAGTTGCGCAGTGCCGTCGACCGCCAGCGCGTAGACGGCCTCGGGGCGCAGCGCCGCCTGCCGTTCGATCAGCGCATGAACGGTGACCGGCGGGTCTTCGGCATCGCTCACGCGAGAGCCTTCGTGCCGTGCACTTCGATGAGATCCCGCGCTCGCTCGAGCCGGCTCACGCGGCACCGAACTTGGCGAAGTAGCTGCCGAAGATTTCGTTCTCGGTCGGCACCTTCTCGGCGATCGGCCGCGAGATGCGCGTGATGTTGAGGTAGTGGCGGTAATTCAGGTTGTCGGAGAAGTTGTTCTTGCCCCAGGTGCCGCAGCCCATCGACAGCGAGAACGGCAGTCCGTTGTCGAAGCTGCCGCCGGTGGCGATGCAGTGGGCCTGGTCGACGATCACCCGCGACACCGGCAAGGTCAGGCCGAGCTCGAGCGCGCGCTCGCCAAGGCGGCTGTGCAATCCGACCGAATGGCCGGCGCCCTGGTAGGCGTAGATGCGCGCCACGGTGTCGACTGCGCCCGAGAAGTCGGCGACGCGATAGAGCGCCAGGACCGGGCTCAGCTTTTCGCCGGAAAAAGGGTGGTCGGGACCGACCCCGTCTTCGCCGACCATCAGGATCGTCGGCGCCCGCCCGGCAAGGCCGAGCCATGCGGCATGGGCCGCCGATGCCGGGCCCTCGAGCGCGCCGGCGTGTCCGGCGATCGCGGCGGCCGATTGCCCCGTGGCCACCGGCGACAGCTTGCCGTCGGGCCACATCAGGCGCTGCAGCGTCGCCTTCTTCGCCGGGTCGAGCAGCACCGCGCCGCGCGCTTCGAGCGCCGCAACAGTTTCGGCATAGACCGAGTCGACGATCACCAGGCTGTTCTCCGAGGAGCAGCTCGTCGCGTTGTCGAAGGTCTTCGAGCGGACGATCCGATCGGCGGCCAGGCCGATGTCGGCGCTCTCGTCGACGATGCCGGCGACGTTGCCGGCGCCGACGCCGAACGCCGGCGTGCCGCTGGCGTAGGCGGCGCGCACGTTGGCCTGGGAACCGGTCGCAACCACGAGATCGCACTGCCGCATCAGGGCCTGCGTCGACTGCTTGCTCACCGGCGCAGGGAGCAGCTGGACCAGGTCGCGGGGCGCGCCGATCCGGTCGAGCTCGGCGTGGATGAAGGCGATCAGCCTAGCGCATGTCGACCAGCCCTTGGGCGAGGGCGCGACGATGACCGCGTTGCGGCCCTTCAGCGCATTGATGATCTTGTTCGCGGGCGTCGCACCCGGGTTCGTCGACGGCGTGATCGCGCAGACGACGCCGACCGGCCGGGCGATCTCGACGATGCC
>JALYXU010000159.1 GCA_030946925.1 Pseudomonadota bacterium | reverse complement strand
ATGGGCGGCCGAGGAGGGCGTGCCCTGCGACACCGAGGTCGCGGTCAGCGACCACCCCCACGAAGCGATCATCCGCGTCGCCAAAAACAAGGGCTGCGACCTGATCATGATGGCGTCGCACGGCCGGCACGGCGCGCAGGCCGTGCTGCTCGGCAGCGAAACGCAAAAGGTGCTCGCGCATACGCGGATCCCGGTGCTGGTCTATCGCTGAGAAAACACTGAACCCATGGCGGAGCAACGTTGATAACGCTGGTAGGTGCGGTGCAAGAATGCGGCTCGAGCGCCGCCCGTCAACCGTGCACCGGTTGCGCGGTCCGCTTCCAGACGGGACGGGCGCCGGCCGCTCAATCCCTCAGCCGCGGCGCCAGGAGCCTTTCGGTTCGGCGGCGGACTCGCCGGCGGTCGGCTCGACCGAGGTGGGCGGCCCGCTTCGAGGCGCGCCGCGCTCGTGTTCCGAACGGGCTGCGGCTGCATCGAGCAGCGCAATGACTTCCCTGTCGTCGACCTGATCGAAGTCGGCGTAGTAGGTTCCGACCGACCTGAAGTCGCCCGGCTGCGACAGGCACACGATGTCGTCGACGAGCTGCGACAGCTCGTACACCGTGTCGCCCGCCGCGACCGGCACTGCAAGCACGATCTTGGCCGGAGCAAGGCGCCGCAGCGCCTTCAGGGCGGCGCGGACCGTGGTGCCGGTGGCGACCCCGTCGTCCACGACGACGACGGTTCGACCGGCGACGTCGAGCCGGGCGCGGCCGACCCGATAGGTGCTGCAACGCCGGTCGATCTCGCTTCGCTGCGCCCGCACCTGGCGCTTGATATAGGCATGGTCGCCCTCGGTGGCCTGGGAGGTCCGTTCGTCGACCGTGACGGTGCCCGGGTCGCCTTCGGCCATCGCCGCCACAGCGAGCTCGGGTTGCCCGGGTGCGCCGATCTTGCGGACGATCAGCACGTCGAGCGGCGCGTGCAGCGCACGCGCGACCTCGGCGCCGACCGGCACGCCGCCGCGCGGCAGCGCCAGCACCAGCGGCTGGACCAGACCGAGGCGCAAGACCGCGGTTGCGAGTTGCTGTCCGGCCTCCGTGCGATCCTTGAAGTCACCGACCATTTCGATGTGGCGCTTGAGTCCGCGAGATCGACGACCTGCCCATCCGCTTCGCTGTTCGCAGCTGCTTCGATCGGCTGCGTGGACGTGCCGAGCTAGGCCGTTGCGTCGAGCTTGGGGTTGCGATGTTGCATCTGTCTCGGTGCGATCTGCGTCAGTTCGGAAAGTTCTGCAGCCAGACACCGGCTCAGGTCATCCGCTGTCAGGATGCCGACCAGATGGCATCGCGAGTCGATCACCGGCAGGCGTCGAACGCCCTTGCTGCGCATGTGCCAGATGGCGTCGTAGATGAGCTCCGACTCGAGCACGAGCTCGAGCTCGCCGTGGATGAAGTCGCCGGCAACGATCAGCTCCGGGTCGACGCCTGCTGCCACGACGTGGACCGCCAGATCGCGGTCGGTGACGATCCCGACGGGCTTCCGGCCGCCGTCACCGTTGTCGACGACGATGACGTCGCCGACGTTGTGCTCGCGCATCAGCTTGGCGACCTGTCGTGCGGTCGTTTCGCGCTCGCAGGTCACGACCGATCGGGTGCAGATTTCAGTGACTTTCATGTCGCTTCCTGTTGAGGCCTGCTCCCCAGTGTCCGCTCAGCGTCCGGGCCGCGTCTTGCGTTCGATCAAGGTCTCGAGCCCTCCCGTTCGCAGAGGCGCTGCCAAACGAGCCCGGCGAGGGCGACGTCCTGCAAGCCGACGCCGACCGACTTGAAGATCGTGATGTCGTCGTCGTTCCGGCGGCCTGCCGCGGCTCCCGAAACCAGGTCGGAGAGCTGCACCAGTTTTCCGTTCGCGAGTGTCGATGGGTCGGCCAGCACGAGGTCGCCGGCCTCCTTGAGGGCTTGCTGAGACCAGTCGACGGCGACGAGCGAGGCACGCGCGAGCGCGCGGTCGTCGAGCTCGCGGGTCTGCGGAAGGCTGGAGCCGATCGCCGCGACGAAGACGCCGGTCGGCAGCAGGTCTCCGCTGAAAAGAGCCGTGCGTGCCCGCGACGCCGTGACGACGATGTCGCTGCCTTCCAGGGCCTCGCCGGCGGCGCACGTCCTGACCGAAACGCCGCATGCGCGCTCCAGGTCCGCCGCCAGCGTCGGCGCCGCGAATGGATCGCAGACGCGGATCTCCTGCAACGCGAAGGCGCGTGCCATCTGCATCGCATGCGCCCGGCCCTGGACACCGGCGCCGAAGAGAGCGAGCGTCGTCGCGCCGGGTCGGGCGAGGTAGCGGCTGGCGATCACGGAGGTCGCCGCCGTGCGAAGCCGCGTGATGGCCATGGCATCGAACGACGCCAGAGGCCGGCCGTCGTGCGCACTGAACAGGAGAATGACGAAGCGGAACTGGCCGTTGATCGTGGTGTAGACCTTGGCGCCGGCGATTCCCTGGTCGGGCATGACGGCGCCGAGCGTCGAGAGCTTGACGTCTCCTGATTCGGTCCTCACCCGTTCCTGCATCGACGCACGGCCGGCCCCGAAGCTCCGGAAGGCCTCGAGCAGTGCGTCCTGGGCCTGGGGCGGGTCGATGAGCTCGTCGACCAGCGCATCGTCGACGTGACGCATGCTCGAAGCGAGCCGCCGGCCTCAATCCAGCGTGATGCCGGACTTCTGGACGACGTCGGCCCAGTGCTTGCGCATCTCCGTCAGCCACGCGCCCGACTGCGGCTGCGTCAGGTTCGTCGGTGCGTAATCGGCCTGGCGGTCGAGCTCGCGAACCTCAGGCGAGTTCATCGCCAGGGCGACCTCGCGCGCCAGGAGCTGCACGATCTCGTCGGGCGTTCCGGCCGGCGCGGCGAGGACGTAGGCGAAGCTGGCGTTGAAGCCCGGGTAGCCGCTTTCGGCGATCGTCGGCAGCTCCGGTGCGGCCGACGACCGCGTCTCGCCGGACACTGCCAGGGCGCGAAGCTTGCCCGCCTTGGCCTGCGGCAGGATGCCGCTGCCGACCGCGAAGACCGAGTCGACCTGTCCGGCCATCACGTCGATGACCGAAGCGCCCGTGCCCTTGTACGGAACGTGCGTCATGTTGAGGCCGGCGGTCGCCATGAACGCCGCCATCGTCAGGTGGCTCGGCGAACCGTTGCCCCCAGACGCGTAGCTCATGTGGGTCGACTTGGCGAGCTTCACGAACTCGGCGACGTTGCCGGCCTTGACGTTCGGGTTCACCGCGAGGGCCTGGCTGTAGGTGACCGGCACGGCGATGATCGTCAGGTCCTTGGCGACGTCGAAGGGCATCTTCCTGTAGAGCGACGGATTGACTGTGAACGTCGTGTCGAGCGCGAACAGCAGCGTGTAGCCGTCAGCCGCTGCCTTGGCGACGATGTCGGCGCCGAGGTTGCCTCCGGCGCCGGCGCGGTTGTCGACGATGAAGGTCTGCTTCAGGCGCTTCTCGAGCTGCTGCATGACGATGCGGGCGAACGCATCGAGCGGCCCCGGAACGGTCGTCACGACCACGCGGACGGGTTTGACGGGATACGTTTGCGCCGACGCGGTGACGGCGCAGAGCGTCGCCGCGGCGAGGACCGCCAGCTTGCTGAAGAACGTCATGTCGATTTCTCCTGATTGCCAAAAAGTATCGCTGTCGGCGCTGTCCGCGGTCGGCTCGACGGGGCTGGAGCCCGCAGGCGTCGAAGCGAAAGCCTGATCGACCGCCTATTTCTTGATGTCGGCCTGGACCATGACCGAAAAGCCTTGCGGACCGAGCAGTTCGGCCAGCGCTGCCAGCGCGGCCACGCCGCAGGCCGTGTCCTGCTCGCCGTTGCCACCGCTGAGGCCCACGCCGCCGACGACGTCGCCGTCGACGACGATCGGATAGCCGCCGACGAACACCGCGAAACGGCCTTCGAAGCTCCACTGGATGCCGAAGGCCTCGTTGCCCGGCAGGGCCGGGCCGTTCGGCGGCGTGTTGAACAGGTGCGTCGAGCGCTTGTGACCGCTGGCGGTGAAGGCCTTGTTCCAGGCGATCTGCGGCCCGGTGATGCGAGCGCCGTCCATGCGCTCGAGGGCGATCGGGTAGCCACCGGCGTCGACGACGCAGACCGACTCGAGCACGCCGATTTCTTCGGCCTTCGAGATCGCGGCCATGACCATGTGGCGAGCTTCTCCGAGTTCGAGCGTGACCGACTTCTTCAAGGATTTCCTTTGCCAGTGACCGGGCCGAACGCGCCATCGGCGGCGCGAACCGCGTTCAGCAGCCGCGGTAGACGGTCTTGATCTGCGAGTAGAACTCGAGGCCGGCGCGGCCGGACTCGCGGAAGGTGCTGGTGCTCGAGCGCTTGAGGCCGCCGAAGGGTGCGTTGATGAGGTTGCCCGTCGTCGTCCGGTTGATCTTCACCGTGCCGGCTTCGATGTCGTCGGCGAAGTGATGCATGTGCCACGGGTTGCGCGTGACGATCGCTGCCGAGAGGCCGTAGGGCGTGTCGTTGGCCTTGGCGATCGCGTCGGCGTAGCTCTCGACCTCGATGATGCAAAGCACCGGGCCGAAGATTTCCTCCTGGGCGATGCGCATGCCCTGGGTCACGTCGGTGAAGACCGCCGGAGCCACGAAGTAGCCGTGTCGCAACTCGCCCTCGAGGATCTGCTCGCCGCCGACCAGATGCGTCGCTTCCGACTTGCCGATGGCCACGTACGAGAGCACGGATTCGAGCTGGCCAGCGGTCGCCAGCGGTCCGATGTCGGTGCCCTTGTCGACGCCGCGGCCGATCTTGAGCGCCTGCACGCGGGCCAGAAGTTTTTGCGTGAATGCGGCCTTCACCGAGGCCATCACCAGGATCCGGCTCGTGCCGGTGCAGGCCTGGCCGCTCAGCGACAGGCCGCCCTTGACGGCGAGATCGACGGCCTGGTCGAGATCGGCGTCGTCCATGACGATCAGCGGGTTCTTGCCACCGAGCTCCATCTGCGTCCGGGTGGTCAATGGCACCGAGCGATGAATGTGCTCGCCGGCACGCGTCGAGCCTGTGAACGAGATGGCACGCACCGCAGGCGACTCGGTCAAGGTCGGGCCGATGTCGGCGGCACGACCGGTGATGAAGTTGAGAACGCCCTTCGGCAGGCCGCTCTGCAGCAAAGCCTCCGCCAACCGGTAGCCACTGAGCGGCGCGTCGGACGACGGCTTGAAGACGACGGTGTTGCCGGTGACGAGCGCCGGTGCGATCTTGCGCGCCGGAATCGACACCGGAAAGTTCCAGGGCGTGATCACGGTCACCACGCCGAGCGGCTCCCGCTGGCTGTAGACGACCATCTCGGGATCGTCCTGCGGATAAGTCTCGCCGCTGAACGACTGGCCCTCGATCGCGTAGAAGCGCAGGGTCTGCGCCGAGCGCAGGAATTCATCCTTGGCGAGCGCCAGCTGCTTGCCTTCTTCCCGGGTCAGCTCGAGGGCGAAGCGATCGGCGTTGGCTTCGATGCGGTCCGCGGCCGCGAGCAGGACCTTGGCTCGCTTCGTGACCGGCGTCGCGCGCCAGCCGGCGAAGGACGCCGCTGCCGCCGCGACCGCAGCTTCGGCGTCGACACGCGATGAGGCCTGGAAGCGCCCGACCAGGTCGCGCGTGTCGGCCGGATTGGCGTTGTCGAATGTCTTGCCGGTGACGCTCGCACTCCATTCCCCGTCGATGCAGTTCTTGAATTCTTCGATGCGCATGGTGGTCACGGCGGCGCGGGCGTCCTGGAGTGCGATTCGGCCGATCAGGCGGGAACCAGCTCCCGGTCGGCGGGGGCGGCCTTCTGTTCGCCGGACATGAGCTCGCCGAGTGGAATTTCGCTGGCCACGTAGTCGTGATAGAGGGCCGTCGTGTAGAGCAGCCGCATCTCGGCGCCGATCTCGCAGATGCGAAGGCAGCGCTGCTGCAGATCGACCGTGTCGGCGTGCTGCAGCACGATCTGGTAACCCCGCTCGCCGTGGATCTCGTCGGAGACGATGTGCAGATCGAAGAACTCGAGCTCCTCGTCGCTGAAGCCGTATTTCTCGCGCAGCGTCGGCGTTTGCCGGCGATAGATCGAAGGCACTTGCGATTCGAGGCCGACGACCAGTCCGGCAACCGCGACCACCGGGTCTTCGCGCATTGCCACCGCATAGCACCAGCTCTGCAGGCCACGGGTCGTCGGCGACATGTTGTCCGGATTGACGACGCGCTCCCGCGTCGTGCCGCAGGCTTCGGCAAAGCGGATCAGCAGGTCGGTATGCCGATCACCGCCGATCTCTTCCTCGTACATGTTCGCGAGCAGGAAATCCTTTGCTTCGGTGAACTTGCCGTTGTCGATCGTGCGCGCGTAGACGTAGGCGAGGTAGTCGGCGAATGGGCCGACGTAGTGGTAGTGGTTCTCGGCCCAGCGCGCGAGGTGGGCTCGAGACAGCTTGCCGCTCGCCCAGGCGATGCTGAACGGCGCCTTGTTGGCGCTCTTGCCCTTGATCGCGTTCTCGAGCGCGTCTCGAAATTGGTCCTGGTTCATCAGTTCGGGCATGGGGATCCTCTTTAGGTCAGCGAGACGGTGCAGTGCATGCGCAAGGTGCCGCGGCGCGCCCGTGGCGTCCGGATGCATACTGTATACTGCACGCATGGTTTGTCAACATGCCAGGCTTCGACCGAGCGTCGTCGGCCCATGAAGCTCAAACTGGGTGAGGCACACGCTCCGCTGACGTCCCTGATCGCAAGGACGATCCGGGAGCGCATCCTCAACGGCGATCTTGCCCCCGGTGACCGTCTGGTCGAGGCACGCCTGTCGGAGGAGCTCGGGGTCTCTCGGGTGCCGGTCCGCGAGGCTCTTCGGTCCCTGGCTGCCGATGGTGTGGTGACGATCGAACCGCGCCGCGGTGCGTCGGTGACCGTCTATTCGCCCGAACTGATCCGCGAGCTGGTCGAAGTGCGCGCCACGCTCGAGGCGCTCAACGCCAAGCTCGCGGCTCGACGACACAACCCCGAGCTCATCGCACGCCTTCAGCAGATCCTCTCGCAAGGCGCGGAAATCGCCCGGAGCGACGACCCGAAACAGCTGCACGACGACAACGTCAATTTCCACGAGGCCCTGGCCGGCATCGCCGCGAACTCGGTCCTGCGCGACATGGTGCGCTCGCTGCGCGAGCGCACGGCACCCATCTTCGCTCCGCACAGCCGCAAGCGGGCGCGCGACAACTGGGCAGAGCACGCCGCCATCGTGCGCGCCGTCATCGCCGGCGACGCCGAGCTGGCCGGTCTGCTGGCGGCGCGTCATGTGTACAGTGCCGCGCAAGTCGTGCCGAACGCGCTCTCGGGCGAGGGCGTCGCGCTGTCGTCGCCTGCTGCGAACGACGGGCCTATCCCGCTGGCGCCAGCGGCGTCCCGCTCGACGGCAGGGGGCCGGGTGGGGCCGGGCTCGGTGCGCTCGCAGGCAGCGGCCGCGGCTCCCAGGAAACGCTCACATCGCCGTTGACGAACGTCTGGCAGGCCATCCGGTAGCCGCGCAGCAGGTCGTCGTCGCTGAGATGCTTTCGTTCCTTCGCCTTGACGGCGTCGGTGTGTTGCAGCCCCACCTCGACCCGGCATTTGCAGGTGCCGCACAAGCCCGCGCCGCATTTGAACGGGATGCCCCCGTTCCAGCGTAACGACGTGCGCAGCAGGTTGCTGTCGACCGGCGCGGCAACGACCTTGCCGCCGTTCGTGATGAAGGTGATCAAGGGCATGGCGGGGCGCCAGCCGAAGATTGCTGCTGCTGCAGGTCATCGGGCACACGCAGGAGGGCGACGTCGGGATTGGTGGCCTTGACCAGATGCTCGAGCTCCAGGCGCGCCGCATCGGCCGACGTGTATCTGGCCAGCAGCTTCGAAGGCACGCGATTGACCGTCGCCGGGACACCCTCGTCGACGATGACGATCTTCGTCTCGCGCTCCAGCACGGCGATGACGAAGCGAGCTTTCGTGCGGCCGAAGAAGACGTAGTCGTAGGTCTCCACGGTGCGCAAGTCCGGCCCTGTCCGCGTTTCGAAGATGCCGGGCTTGCTCGTCAGGATCACGTAGACCGCCGGCGGACCGGGTGGCGTGGCGCTCATCGCGCCGCGTTCCTTTCGAGAACCCGGTCATCCTGTTCGAGCTCGATGTCGTGATGAATCCAGAGCTGGCACATCAGCCGATAACCTTCGTCCAGCAACTCGCCGAGCTGCTGCTTTTCCTTCCAGTTGGGTGCCGCCAGATGCGCTCCGCCCGACAGGACCCTGCAAGCGCACCTGCCGCACTTGCCCATGCCGCAGCCGAAGCGCAGGTAGGGATAGGGAAACTGCTTGATGCCGGTACGCACCACGAGGTTGGTGTTGTCCCGGACCTCGCCGCGATTGACCTGTCCGTTCCTGTGAAAGACGACCTGCGGCATTCCTGAGCGACTCCACTCGATTCGGTCTGCCACACGACGGCAGGCGGTCCTCAGTATACTGTATACCGCACAGGCTCACTCGCGTCGGCAAGGAGTCAAGCCGCGACCGTGTCCGGAACTCGGGCCGCGGCGTCGAGTAGGGCCGCCACGAGAGGACGGCCGTCAACGGCCGCGCCTCGGACGAGCAGGACGGGGACCGGTGCGGTCCGCACGATCTGCTCGGCGTCGCTGCCGATCAGCAGCCGGCCCAGGCCGCGCCGGCCGTGCGTGCCGATGACGATCAGGTCGGCGCCCCAGAGCGTCGCCTGCTCGCCGACGATGTCGCAGAGTCGGCTTCCGAACACTTCGGGGAGGGCCGTCTCGGCCTTGACACCGGCTGCCTCCGCGACGGCCTTCGCCGCGCTCAGGATCTGCGCGCCGGCTTCCCGCAACAGGCCGATGAGATCGCCGGTGGCGGTCTCGTACCCGGTGGCGAAGGTCAGCTCGTCGACGACGTGGACGATGCGAAGCGTTGCCCCTGTGAGCTTGGCCAGCTTGATCGCCTCGGCCAACCCCTGGTTGGCTGTCGGGCTGCCGTCGACGGGCACGAGGATGCGTTCATACATGGCTGGTTCCTTGCGGCGAATGGAGTGTCGGGGCAGTGTCACGGCGGCATCGCCATCGAACCTTGTCCGGGATCAAGGGACGGATCGGATCGCCGCCCGATGATGGCCGGCGAACTTCCGAGAACCATGGTCATCCACATCGCTCCACTGCAACTGAGCGGGCTCTGGTGCGCCGCATGCGCCGATCTGATCGAGCGCGCGCTGCAGCGCGAGCCCGGTGTGCGCAGCGCCCGGGTGAGCTATGCGACGCAGCGCGCGAGCGTGGTCTGGGACGAGACCCGGACCGACCTGCCGCACGTGCTCGATGCAGTGCGACGCGCCGGCTACGGCGCCGCGCCGGACGCCGCGGCGCCGGCC
>JALYXU010000148.1 GCA_030946925.1 Pseudomonadota bacterium | reverse complement strand
CAGGAACGGCAGGATGAAGAGCGCGCCGATCGCCAGGCCGGCCAGCGCCGGCGGCAACCAGCTCACCCGGAGCTCGTAGGTGACCAGCACCGTGAACGCGAACTTGAACAGGTTGTCGTTGCCGGCGCCGAGGAACTGGGTCCAGAAAAAGGGCGCGAAGCGGCGCTGCCGCAGCAGGGCGAATTGATTCGCATGGGCGGCTGCGGAAGCGCCGGAATCGCTCTGCAGTGTCACTGTCGGCTCGACCGGCGTCATCCCTCACGCCGATCGATCGCGTAGTTCGCGCCGTCGAACTGGCCGAGCACTTCGACCAGATACGGCAGCACCGCTTCCATCTGCGCCCGCAGCGTGTGCGGCGGGTTGATCACGAACATGCCACTCCCGGCCAAGCCGAACCCTTGGGCGTCCGGTTGTTGCACGGACAGGCGAAGATGCAGCCAATCGCGCGGCGCAATCGCCTCGAGACGGCGCGGCAGCTCGGACGCCTCGAGCTTGCTGACCTGGGGATACCAGACCATGTAGGTGCCTTCGGCGAACCGGAGCAGCGCATCGCGCAGGGTCGCGATGACGCGGCCATAGTCGCGGTTGCCTTCGTAGCTCGGATCGATCAGCACGGCGCCGCGCCGGCTCGACGGCGGCAGCTGCGACTTCAGGCCCTCGAAGCCGTCGCCGTCGTAGGCGGTCGCGCCCGGCGTGGCGAGCAGGGTCGAGCGCAGGATCTTCTGCTCGGTCGGATGCAGCTCGAAGGCGCGCAGCTGGTCCTGTCGGCGAAGCAGCATCTGTGCGAATGCCGGCGAGCCCGGATATTGCGCGAGCACGCCGTCGGGGTTGAACTGGCGCACCAGTGCGACGTAGTCGGCAAGCACCTCGGGCAGGTCGTCGCGGGTCCAGAGCCGGCCGATGCCGCCTTCGTACTCGGCCTTCTTCTGGGCGTAGCGGCCCTCCAGCGAATAGCCGCCGGCGCCGGCGTGGGTGTCGACGAAGCGGTATCCCTTCGGCTTGCCGTTGAGGTGCCGCAGGACCAGCATCAGCACGCTGTGCTTCAGGACGTCGGCATGGTTGCCGGCGTGAAAGGCGTGTCGATAGGCGAGCAAATCGACGGGCCCTAAAGCGCGAGGGCACGGCCCATGCGGGCCCGAAACAGCTCGGCAATGCCGACCTCGCGCGGCCCGGCAATCAGCTGGAAGGTCTGGCCGGCCTCGATGCTCCCGGCCGAGCGCACCGCCAGGTAAGTCCCGCACCAGCCGCTCTGCAGCATCATGTTCGTGGCCTGCGCGAAGCCCATCGCCGCGTTGAACTTGAAGCAGGGCGTGCGCGGCTCGCTGATCGCCAGCTCGCAACCAGGAAAGCGCAGGACATCGCCGATCCACATCCCGCTTTCGACCAGGCCTTCCAGGCTCAGGTTTTCGCCGAGCGAGCCATACGGCAAGGCGTCGTCCCAAAGCGCCGCCTGTGCTTGCGCACGGACCGTGTTCCAGAACGGATAGTGCTCGCTCGGATAGGCGTAGACCGCTTTGCTCAGGCCGCCATGCACGCTCAGGTTGGCTTGCTCGTCGGCCTCGATGCCGAGCCGGAGCACCGCGCGCGGGCCTTCGACGGAGCGTTTGCCGATGGCCGTCAGCACCTTGCGGCCATTGATCATGACCGGGACGGCGCGCCCGGTGTTGAGGCTCAGCAGCCTGCCTGATGCCGCCATTGTTCGGCCGCGCCTAACGATCGAGGGCGCGGTAGCCCCGGTGCGAGGCGACCACGGCCCGGCCGCGGCCGCCGGCGATCCAGTTGACGAAGATCTTGCCGGCCGGGTGCGTGACGTGAAAGGCGCGCATGACACGAACGGTTTCGGCCAGGCTCGGATCCTGCTCGACCAGCAGCGCCAGCGGGGCCCCGCCGGCGACCGCCCAGGCGCCGCGCTCGACCAGCGCGTAGGCGCCGCGGGCCCGCACCTGGGCGACGAACGGACGCTTCGGGTCGGCCAGGGCGTACCAGGGCGCCGCGGGGTCGATCCGGGCGCCGCGCCAGAGGCCCTGCTCGGCGACGTGGGTGCCGGAGCCGTCGCCAGGGGAAAGGAAAACGATGCCTGCCGTGCCGTTGGCGGCGAGGTCGCGAATCGCGACCACCGCCTCGACGCCGCTGTGGGCCGGCGGCGCCGCCGCTTTGCCGCGAGGCCGTGCCGGCACCGGTCCGACCAGGACGAATTCGCCGCTGGCGACCGGGCGCCGGTCGTGGACCAGTCCCTGTTTCTCGAGCCTGGCTTCCGCCTCGGGTGCGTTGCTCAGAAGCGCGTCGAGCTCGCCCTCGCGAATCGCATCGAGCAAAGTGAGCGCTGGCCCGCCGACCAGGTTCACGAGGATTCCGGTGTCGGCGCCGAAGGCGTGTTGCAGGCTTCGCCCGAGGCCCGACTCGACCAGCGCCGAGTCGACGCCCAGGCGAAGCGGCGCGCCGGCGACGACGCCCCGTGCCCAGGGTCGCGCCGGGGCCCCGGCAATCGCCGCGACAGCGGCGGCAGCGAGGAACGGACGGCGGCGCATCGTCCGATTATTGCGGCCTCGCCAGACGGCATGGGCCGCAGTTTCACGCCCGGTACACTGGTTGCCACTTCGGTCGGGCACCTCTCGTCACCCGGCGTTTTCAACCACTGGAATTGCAATGAACCGACTCCCGACGCCTGCCGCGGCGATCGACCCCCCGAACCACGTGCGTCACGCCAAGCTGATCGAATGGGTCAGGGAAATGGCGGCGCTCACCGAAGCCAGCGAGGTCTACTGGTGCGACGGCAGCAACGCCGAATACGACCGGCTTTGCGCCAAACTGGTCGCCGCGGGCACCATGGTGGAGCTGAACCCGACACTGCGGCCGCACAGCTTCCTCGCCCGGAGCGCCCCCAGCGACGTGGCCCGAGTCGAGGACCGCACCTTCATCTGCTCCGAGCGCGGGGCCGACGCCGGGCCGACCAACAACTGGATGGCGCCGGAGGCGATGCGCCGCATCATGCAGACCGGCCAGGCCGACGGCACGGCACCGCTCTTTCGCGGCGCGATGCGCGGCCGGACCATGTACGTGGTGCCGTTCTCGATGGGGCCGCTGGGTTCGCCGATCTCGCATATCGGCGTCGAGCTGAGCGACAGCGCCTACGTCGCGGTGAGCATGAAGATCATGACGCGCATGGGCCGCGCCGTGCTCGACCTGCTCGGCAGCGACGGCCACTTCGTGCCATGCATGCACACGGTGGGGGCGCCGCTCGAGCCTGGCCAGCGCGACGTCGCCTGGCCCTGCAACGCCACCAAGTACATCGTTCACTATCCGCAGACGCAGGAGATCTGGAGCTACGGCTCCGGCTATGGCGGCAATGCCCTGCTCGGCAAGAAGTGTTTCGCCCTGCGCATCGCGTCGGTGATGGGCCGGGCCGCGGTCGACCCGGCGCGGGGCGACCCGGGTTGGTTGGCCGAGCACATGCTGGTCCTCGGCGTGACCTCGCCGGAAGGCCGCAAGCACCATGTCGCGGCGGCGTTCCCGAGCGCCTGCGGCAAGACCAACTTCGCGATGCTGGTGCCGCCGGCGGCGATGAAGGGCTGGAAGGTGACGACGATCGGCGACGACATCGCCTGGATCAAGCCCGGCAAGGACGGCCGTCTCTACGCCATCAACCCCGAAGCGGGCTACTTCGGCGTCGCCCCCGGCACCAACGAGAAGACGAACCCGAACTGCATGGCGAGCCTGCAGCGCGATGTCATCTTCACCAACGTCGCCCTGACCGACGAGGGCGATGTCTGGTGGGAAGGCATGACCGAGGTCCCGCCCGACCATCTGATCGACTGGCAAGGCAAGGACTGGACGCCGCGGATCGGCCGCGAGAGCGGCGCCAAGGCCGCGCATCCGAACGCGCGCTTCACCGTCGCCGCGACCCATAACCCGGTGCTCGACCCGGCTTGGGATTCGCCGGAAGGCGTCGCCATCGACGCCTTCATCTTCGGTGGCCGCCGCTCGACGACGGTGCCGCTGGTGACCGAGGCGCGCGACTGGACCGAGGGCGTCTACATGGCGGCGACGATGGGCTCGGAGACCACCGCCGCCGCCGGCGGGGCCCAAGGCGTGGTCCGCCGCGATCCCTTCGCCATGTTGCCTTTCATCGGCTACCACATGAGCGAGTACTTCCGTCACTGGCTCGAGCTCGGGGCCGAGCTGACCCGTTCCGGCGCCCTGCAGCCGAAGATCTATTGCGTCAACTGGTTCCGCAAGGGTGCCGACGGCAAGTTCGTCTGGCCGGGGTACGGCGAGAACATGCGGGTCCTGGAATGGATCGTTCGCCGCGTCGAAGGCCAGGCGACGGGCGAGCTCAACGCGTTCGGCCTGACGCCCCGCTACGAAGACCTCGACTGGGCCGGCCTCGACTTTGGCCGTGCCGCCTACGCCAGCGTGACCGACATCGATCAGGAGGACTGGACCAGCGAGCTGGCCTTGCACGACGCGCTCTTCCAGCAACTCGCGCAGGGTTTGCCGGCCGAGCTGACGCAGATCAGGCAGCGCCTCGCCAGCCGCGCGTCCGCCTGACGAGCCGCTCGACGTTGCAGCCGCCCTCGCCGCCATCGCGGCCGCCGCCCGGGGCCGCGGCGCAAGACTTGAGCGATGCCGAATTCGCCGAGCTCGAGGGCTTGCTTGCGCGGGTCCCCGAGCCGCTCGAGCCGCTCGATGTCGTCATGCTCGACGGCTTCATCGCGGCGATCGTGGTGCAGCCGCAGCGGATCGAGGTGGACCGCTGGCTGCCTTATGTGTTCGACGCCGGGGGTCACCGCTGGGGCGAGGCCGCGCCCGACGCCGAACAGCTGCGGGCGCGGGCGCTGATCCTCCGCCGTCACGCCGCGATCAACCGGTCGCTGGCCGAGTTCGGCAGCTTCGACCCGTTCATCCTCGAGCCGCTTTCGCCCGATGACGACAGCGCAGACCACGTCGGCGAGGCGACTGGTGCCGATACCGAAGCCGCGGCTCGAGAGCCGCCGGCAGAGGCAGAGGCAGAGGCGACACTTGATCCGGTCAGCGAATCCCTCCTGCCGTGGGTTGCGGGATTCGAGTTCGCAGCCAGCATCTTCCCCGGCCTCGACGACCTCGAGAACGACGCTGTGTCGGCGACCCTGGCACGCTTGTTCCGTTTTCTTCCCCCCGACACCGAGGATGACGCGGAGGTTGCCGCGCTGGTCGCACGCGAGGTTCCGCTCGGCTCGCTCGATGCGGCGACCGCCGACGTGGTCGCCTGCGTCGCAGAGCTCTACGACCTGACCGAGCCGCTGCGCTACCAGGTCGACACCGTGCGTCGAGACTCGCCCAAGGTCGGCCGCAACGATCCGTGCCCGTGCGGCAGCGGCCGCAAGTTCAAGCACTGCCACGGGGCCGGTTGATGCGGCTGCAGCTGCTCTCCGACCTCCATTTCGAAACCGAGCACTACGAGCCGACGCCCGCGCCGGGCGCCGAGTTGCTGGTGCTCGCGGGCGACATCGACAGCCGCTGGCAATCGCTGCAGCGCTTTCGCGGTTGGCCGGTGCCGGTCGTCTTCGTCGCCGGCAACCACGAGTACGACGAGCGGGATCTCGAAACGGCAGCGGCCGAGCTCCGCGCGCACTGCCACGGGCTCGGCATCACCATGCTCGAGCGCGACAGCCTCGTCCTCGGCGACGAGCGAGGTCGGCGGATTCGGTTTCTCGGCACGACCCGCTGGAGCGACTTCGATGTGTTCGGGGCCGCTGGTCGCGCCAAGGCGATGCGCGCCGGCGCGTACTTCCAGCGGGTGATGCAGGCCCGCATCGGCGGGCGCGATTTCGACGTCGAGGCGGTCCGCACCGAAGCGCTCGGATGTCGCGCCTGGCTCGAAGCCGAACTGATGCGCGGCGCCGGCGACTGGGAGCGAACCGTCGTCGTCACCCACTTCGCACCGAGCCTGAACAGCGCCGATCCGCGCTACGGCGCCCAGGCCGCGACGGCCAGCTTCTGCAATGCCGACGACGATCTGATTGCCCGCGCCGATCTCTGGCTGCATGGCCATCTGCATTGCATCCAGGACTATCAGGTGCCCCGCACGGGCGGCGGCCACGCCCGCGTGGTCTGCAACGCGCGCGGCCACGAGCGCCGTGGCGAGACGGCTCGGCATCAGCCGCAGCTGTTGCTCGAGATCTGAGACGGCGCGGGCGCGACTCGCCGGATCCCTCGCCCCGCCGGCGCTCCTTCAGCTGGCCATCACCGCCGCGATCGCCAGCGCCGCCGGCTCGACGTTGTCGCGGTTCAGGCCGGCGATGCAGATCCGGCCAGAGCGAAGCAGATAGACCGCGAATTCGTCGCGCAAGCGCTCGACCTGCGCCGGGTCGAGCCCGGTGTAGCTGAACATGCCGCGCTGGCTCAGCAGGTAGTCGAGGTCGCGATCCGGCAGCTTGGCGATCAGGGTCGCATGCAGCGCCTTTCGCATTGCCCTGATGCGAAGCCGCATCGCCTCGAGCTCGCGTTCCCAGGCCTGCCGCAGCTCCGGCTCGCCGAGCACCGCGGCGACGATCTGGCCACCATGGATCGGCGGGCTCGAGTAATTGCGGCGGATCGTGAACTTGAGCTGACCGAGCACGTTGACTGCCTCGGCCGCATCGGCGCAGACCACGCTGAGGCCGCCGCACCGTTCGCCGTAGAGGCTCATGCTCTTCGAGAACGAATTGGCGACGACGAAGCTCAGCGGCTTGCCATCGCGACCGGATGCCGCGGCCATCGCGCGGACGGCGTAGGCGTCTTCGGCGATGCCATCGCCGAAGCCCTGGTAGGCGAGGTCGATGTAGGCCAGCAGATTGCGTTCGGCAAGAATCGGCAGCAGCGCATCCCACTGCGCATTCGACAGGTCGACGCCGGTCGGGTTGTGGCAGCAGGCATGCAGAAGGACGACGCTGCGCTCAGGCAGCCGGCGCAGACACTCCTGCATCGCCTCGAAGGCGAGCGCGCCCGTGCCCGGGTCGTAGTAGGGATAGCTGTGCACGCGCAGGCCGGCGCCCTCGAACATCGACCGGTGGTTGTCCCAGCTCGGCTCGCTGACCCAGACCTCGCTGCCGGGCAGCCAGCGGGCGATGAAATCGGCGCCCACCTTCAAACCGCCGCTCGAGCCGACCGACTGGATCGTTGCGACGCGGCGCGAGGCAAGCACTTCATGGCCGGCGCCGAACAGCAGCAGTTGCACCTGCTCGCGAAAATTGGCGGCGCCCTCGATCGGCAGGTACGGCTTGGCGGCGTTGCGCGCGACCACGCCGGCCTCGGCACGGCGGACCGAATCGAGCACCGGAATGCGCCCGGCATCGTCGAAGTAGATGCCGATCGACAGATTGATCTTGGCCGGTCTCGGATCCTTCTGGAAGTCCTCGTTGAGGCTCAGGATCGGGTCGCCGGCGAACGGCTCGACGTGCGCAAACATCGCTTCAGGCCACCAGCGCGGCTTCGATGTCGGCCTTGAGCGAAGCCGGCGTATCGGTCGGCGCGTAACGCTTGATGACGTGGCCGTCCTTGCCGATCAGGAACTTGGTGAAGTTCCATTTGATTGCCTTGATGCCGAGGATGCCCGGCGCCTCGGCGGTGAGCCACTTCCAGAGCGGCGAGGCGTCGTTGCCATTGACGTCGACCTTGCTCATCATCGGAAAGCTGACGCCGTAGTTGACCTTGCAGAAGGACCCGATCTCGTCATTCGTCCCCGGGTCCTGGGCGCCGAACTGGTTGCTCGGAAAGCCCAGCACGACCAGGCCCTTCTCGCGGTACTCCTTCCAGAGCGCCTCGAGGCCGGCGAACTGCGGCGTGAAGCCGCACTGGCTGGCGGTGTTGACGATCAGCAAGACCTTGCCGCGCTGGTTCGACAGGGGACTCGGCTTGCCGTCGATCGAGGTCGCCTCGAAGTCGTAGATGCCTTGCGCCGTCTCTGCCATTGCCGTCTCCAGCCTCTCAACGCCGGCATGGTAGCGCCGGCGCCGTCAATGCTTGTCGAGGCGGGCGATCGACAGCAGGTGCACGAGCTCGTCGCGATGGTGGATCCAGTTGCTGGCATGCCAGCGCCGGATCAGCCACATCGTGGCCGCCACCAGGATCCCGAAGACGCTGATGGCGATGAACGCCGACAAGCCGAACCGCGTCATGCCGGTGTAGAAGGCGCCGAGGCCGAGGATGCAGGCCTGTTCGTTGAAGTTCTGGACCGCGATCGAGCGGCCGGCGCCCATCAGGTTGGCGCCACGATGCTGCAGCAACGCGTTCATCGGCACGACCAGGAAGCCGCTGATGATGCCGAGGAAGATCAGGAACGGCGCCGCCACCCAGACGTTGTGGATGAAGTTGAGGCCGATGATGAGTCCGCCCATGGCGATGCCGAGCGGGATCACCCGGGTCGCCTGTTCGAGGCGCATCCGCATCGAGGCGACGATCGCGCCGACGGCGGTGCCGATGGCGATCACGCCGACCAGATTCGAAGTCTGCGTCGTGGTGTAGCCGAGCGCCACCGCGGCCCAGGCGAAGACGATGACGCGCAGGTTGCCGAAGATGCCCCAGAACAGCGTCGTCGTCGCCAGCGAGATCTGGCCGAGCTTGTCGTTCCAGAGTCGCGCGTTGCAGTTCGAGAAGTCGCGGATCAGGACGCCGACGCTGTTCGAGAGCGGCTGCAGCGGGGCGTCGGTGCGCGGGATGCGCAGGTTGAACAGGGCGGCGACGATGTAGAGGACCGAGATCAGGGCCAACGCCGCCTCCGGCGCGGTGGTGATGCCGGTGTCGATGATCGGCATGTCGAAGGAGAGCAGATAGTGCGAGACGACGCGGCCGATCAGCTGGCCGCCGAGCACGACGCCGAGGATGATCGAGAGAACCGTCAGGCCCTCGATCCAGCCATTCGCCTTGACCAGCTGCGAATTGGGCAGCAGCTCGGTGAGAATGCCGTACTTGGCCGGCGAATACGCAGCCGCACCGAGGCCGACGACGGCGAAGGCGAACAGCGGGCTGGCGCCGAACAGCATCAGCAGGCAGCCAATCAGTTTGATCGCATTCGCGATCAGCATCACGGTGCCTTTCGGCACCGCGTCGGCGAAGGCGCCGACCAGCGGCGCCAGGATCACGTAGAAGAGCGCGCCGAGCGGCGTCAGGGCAGGAACGTGCCACGACGGCGCGCCCGACGTCTTGAGCATCTCGATGGCCGCCACCAGCAGGGCGTTGTCGGCAAGCGAGCTGAAGAACTGCGCCGCCATAATGGTGTAGAAGCCTTTTTTCATTCGCTTCGCGGCGGTGCCCGGCGGCACCCGTGACCGCCTGTGTCTCCTTGCGGCGGGGTTTATAGCATGTGCGTTTTTGCGGCTCGGACACTGTCGACGCGCGTCGCCTGGCTGTCAGAATTCGCCGATGCCGCGTCCGATCGAAGCGCTCGTCCACGCCGACGCCTTGACCGCCAACCTGGTGCGAGCGCGGCAGGCAGGCGCCGGTGCGAAGGTGTGGGCGGTCGTCAAGGCCGACGCGTATGGCCACGGTATCGGCAACGTCTTCGCCGCGCTGAAGGGCGCCGACGGTTTCGCGCTTCTCGACATCGCCGAAGCGGAACTGCTGCGCGAACTCGGCTGGCGCGGCCCGATCCTGCTGCTCGAGGGCTGCTTCGACGGCCGCGATCTCGATGCGAGCTCGCGTCTCGGTCTCTGGCACACCGTCCATCACGCGGCCCAGATCGACCGGCTCGCGATACACAAGACCGAGCGTCCACACCACGTTTTCCTGAAGCTGAACAGCGGCATGAACCGGCTCGGCTTCGCACCTGACGGCTATCGGGCAGCGTGGCTGCGGCTCGACGCCTTGCCGCAGGTCGGCGAGATCACGCTGATGACGCATCTGGCCAACGCCGACGCCGCCGACACGTCCGCCCATGGGCCGGCCTCGATCGATGCGGCGTTGACGGCGTTCGAAGCCGCCACCGCGGAGCTGCCCGGTGCGCGCTCGGTCTGCAACAGCGCTGCGACGCTGCGTCTCGGCGCCCGCCTCGTCACCGGATCGAGCGACTGGATTCGTCCCGGCGTCATGCTGTATGGCGCCTCCCCTGACCATCCGCAGCACCGTGCCGAAGCCTGGGGCCTGCGGCCGGCGATGACCTTGCGCAGCGAGCTCATCGCCGTGCAGACGCTCGCAGCGGGAGCGAGCGTCGGCTACGGCTCCAGCTTCACCGCGGACCACGGGATGCAGGTCGGCATCGTTGCCTGCGGTTATGCCGACGGCTACCCGCGGCTGGCGCCGGGCGGCAAGGAGCGCGGCAGTCCGGTGCTCGTCGACGGCGTTCGCAGCCGAACCCTCGGGCGGGTCTCGATGGACATGCTCGTCGTCGATCTCACGCCCGTTCCCGCGGCACGGCCGGGCAGCGAAGTGGTGCTCTGGGGCTGCGCCGCGAACGGTGCCGTGCTGCCGATCGACGACGTCGCCGAAGCGGCCGGAACGGTCGGCTACGAGCTGATGTGCGCGCGCGCGCCGCGCGTTCCGACACGCGTGGTCGGTACCCCCGTTTGACTGCCGTTCCCGCCGTCGCCGAGTCGGAGGTCGAGATCACCGCCGTGCGGGCCCAGGGCGCGGGAGGTCAGAACGTCAACAAGGTCTCGAGCGCCATCCACTTGCGTTTCGACATCGCTGCGTCGTCGTTGCCCGAGGCTGTGAAGACGCGGCTCGCCGAGCGCTCGGATCGCCGCATCAGCGACGACGGCGTCGTCGTCATCAAGGCGCAGCGCCATCGCAGCCAGGACCTGAACCGGCGCGACGCGATGGAGCGGCTGAATGCGATGGTGGCGCGCGCTGCCGAAGCGCCGATCATCCGCAAGCCGACCAAGCCGACGCGCGGCTCGCGCGAGCGGCGCCTCGAAGGAAAGGCCGAACGCTCGCAGCTGAAATCGACGCGCACCAAGATCGTCGAGTGACGGCGGGTCGCGGCGTGCGAAAGCTGGGCGGCCGCGAGCCCTGCTCCCTTGTTGCATGCGAAGGCCGAGCGCACAAAGCCGCGGCCGGGCGGCGGGCTCCGCTTCGACTGCGGCGGTCGGCCCTGTGGGCCGACTTCCCTGCGGTGCTCGGGTCTCGGGGGCGAGCGAATAACTCGCCCTTTTCGCGGCTGCGCCGCGAACGGAGCTCAAACACCTTCGCTCGACCGCGCCTTCGGCACGGCAACCCCCGAGACCCTGCGCTCCTCGGCGCGCGCAGAGGCGCTCCGCCAGCCATGCGGCCACGGCTTTGCGTGGAGCAGCGGTGGTCGCGGGTCACCTCGACGGTGTGAGGCACGGGCGTCTTGCATCCGCTTGACCCAAACCTCTGCGCAGCAACCAGTGGGTCTGAAAAGGCGCGACGGTCGGGCGAAGGTGTTTGAGCCCCGTTCGCGGCGCAGCCGCGAAAAGGGCGAGTTATTCGCTCGCCCCCGAGACCCGAGCACCGCAGGGAAGTCGGCCCTGGGGGCCGAACCGCCGCAGTCGAAGCGGAGCCCGCCGCCCGGCCGCGCCTTTGCACGCTCGGTATTCGCAAGTCCACGCAGTCGCGACCCCCTCGCCGCCCCGGGTAAACTGTTTTCTCCAGGGGAGAGCTCGCCATGCAGGTCATCGAATCCATCCTTGCCGACGCCGCGCAGATCGCCGCACTTCGGCGCGACATTCACGCCCATCCGGAGCTGTGCTTCCAGGAACAGCGCACCTCGGACGTGATCGCGAAACAGCTCACCGACTGGGGCATCCCGATCCACCGCGGGATGGGAACGACCGGGATCGTCGCGATCCTGAAGAACGGCAGCAGCGATCGGGCCGTCGGCCTGCGGGCAGACATGGTCGCACTGCCGATCACCGAGCACAACGAGTTCGCACACAAAAGCACCACGCCGGGCAAGATGCATGCGTGCGGCCACGACGGCCACACCGCGATGCTGCTGGCCGCCGCCAAGCACCTCTCGAAGCACCGCAACTACGACGGCACCGTCTACCTCATCTTCCAGCCTGCCGAAGAAGGCGGCGGCGGTGCGCGCGAGATGATCAAGGACGGCCTGTTCGAGAAGTTTCCGATGCAGGCCGTGTTCGGCGCGCACAACTGGCCCGGCATGAAGGCCGGCCAGTTCGCGTTGAAGAATGGTCCTGCGTTCGCCTCAAGCAACGAATTCAGGATCGTCATCCGCGGCAAGGGCTCGCACGCGGCGATGCCGCACAACGGCGTCGACCCGGTGCCGGTCGCCTGCGCCATGGTGCAGGGCTTCCAGACCATCATCTCGCGCAACAAGCGGCCGATCGATGCCGGCGTGATCTCCGTGACGATGATCCACACCGGCGAAGCAACCAACGTCGTGCCCGACAGCTGCGAGATCCAGGGCACGGTGCGCACGTTCACGCTCGACGTGCTCGACCTGATCGAGCGGCGGATGAAGGTGGTCGCGGAGAACACCTGCGCCGCGTTCGAGACGACCTGCGAGTTCTCGTTCAAGCGCAACTATCCGCCGACCATCAACCACCCGGATGAAACCGCATTCGTGCGGCAGGTCATGAGCGACATGGTCGGTGCCGAAAACGTCCAGGAGTTCGAGCCGACGATGGGCGCCGAGGACTTCAGCTATTTCCTTCTCGAAAAGCCGGGTTGCTACTTCCTGATCGGCAACGGCGACGGCAGCCACCGCGAAGGCGGCCACGGCATGGGCCCGTGCATGCTGCATAACCCCAGCTACGACTTCAACGACGACCTGATTCCGCTCGGCGGCTCGCTCTGGGTGCGGCTGGCCGAGGCCTGGCTCGCGCCGACACGATGACTGCGGCGCTCTGACATGAGCGCCGCCCGCCACTTCGCCCAGAGCTACGTCGAAGCGCGCGACAAGTTCTTCGCGGCTGCCCGCCTCTGCGGGCTGGGCATCGAAACGCACGTTCATCCGCTGCCCGGCCGCGACGGCGAGATGCTGGCGATGGACGTCGCACGCGACGGACCACGCAACGCCGCGTCGGTGCTCGTCATCAGCAGCGCCTGCCATGGCGTCGAAGGCTTCTGCGGCTCGGGCATCCAGACCGCCCTGCTCCTCGACCCGGCCTGGCACCAGGCTGCCGAGGACGGCGGCGTTGCCGTGCTCTACATCCATGGCCTCAACCCCTACGGCTTTTCCTGGTGGCGCCGGACCACCCACGAGAACGTCGACCTGAACCGGAACTTCCGCGACTTCACCACCGAGGCACCGCGCAACGTCGCTTACGACGCGATCGCCGACATCGTCGTGCCGGAGACCTGGCCGCCCGACACCGAGACGGTCGAGAAGATGGCGCGCTTCGTCGCCGAGCACGGCGCGCCGGCCTTGCAGCAGGTCATCTCGGGTGGCCAGTACCACCACCCGAAGGGCCTCTTCTATGGCGGGACCGGGCCGACATGGAGTCACACCACGCTGCGAGGCGTGCTGCAGGCGCACGGCAGCCGCTGCGCCCGGCTCGGCTGGATCGACCTGCATACCGGGCTCGGCCCGAGCGGCGTCGGCGAGCGGATCCTGGCGTGCCGCGACGACCCTGCGGCCCATGCGCGGGCCCGGGCCTGGTGGGGCGAGGTGACGTCGATCTACGACGGCTCGTCGACCTCGGCGCTGCTGACCGGGCTGATGTGGCTGGCCGCGTACGAGGCGTGTCCGCAAGCCGAGTACACCGGCATCGCTCTCGAGTACGGGACCAAGCCGCCGCTCGAAATGATCGAGGCGCTGCGTGCCGATCAGTGGCTCGAGAATCATCCGGCCACCGACGACGCCACCCGGCGCGCGATCAAGCGACAAGTCCGGGATGCCTTCTACGTCGACACCGACGAGTGGAAGAACCAGGTCGTGACCCAGGCGCGCGACGCCGCCTACGCTGCGGTCCGCGGCCTGCAGACCGCACCCGAGGCCTGAATCCGCAGCCGCTCGACGCCGGCCCTGCGTCGTATCCTCGTTCCATGTCATTCGATCTCGTCATCTTCGGCGGCACCGGCGACCTGGCTTGGCGGAAGCTCATGCCCGCCGTCTTTCAGGCGTTTCGCCACGGCAATCTTCCGGAAGGCGGCCGGATCCTGGCCGTCGCCCGGCAGGACCTGAACGACGACGCCTATCGGGCCTGGGGCAAGGAGCGATTCCAGCAGGTCGAAGACGCGAAGCGCCCGAGCGACGATGAGTTCGCCCGCTTTGCCGCGCTGGTCCAGTACGTTCGTGTCGATCTCTCGCAGCCGGCCGACTACGCCCAGCTGAAGCGCGCGCTGAGCGAGCGCCCGGGCGGCCCCGCCGATGTCGTCGTCATGTACCTGGCGATCAGCCCGGATCTGTTCACCACCGTCTGCACGCAGATCGGCGCCGTCGGGCTCAACACCGGCAACGTCCGGGTCGTGCTCGAGAAGCCGCTCGGCCACGACCTCGCCAGCGCCCAGGAGATCAACCGCGTCGTTCGCTCGGTGTTTCGCGAAGATCAGGCCTTTCGCATCGACCACTATCTCGGCAAGCCGGCGGTGCAGAACCTGATGGCGCTGCGTTTCGGCAACGTCCTGTTCGAGCCGCTCTGGCGACGCGAATCGATCGCCAACATCCAGATCACGCTTGCGGAGTCGATCGGCGTCGAGACCCGCGGCGACTTCTACAGCCGCACCGGCGCCCTGCGCGACATGATCCAGAACCACGCGCTGCAGCTGCTGACGATGATCGCCATGGAGCCGCCGTCGCGCAACGACGCCGACGCCATCCGCGACGAGAAGCTGAAGGTGCTGCGCTCGCTGAAGCCGTTCAGCGAGGGCGACGTCGTCCGCGACGTCATTCGCGGCCAGTACCGCGCCGGCAACATCGAAGGCAAGCCGGTGATCGGCTATCTCGACGAAGACAAGGTGCCGCCGGGCAGCCGGACCGAGACCTTCGTCGCCCTGCGCACCGAGGTGCGCAACTGGCGTTGGGCCGCGGTGCCGTTCTATCTGCGCACCGGCAAGCGGCTCGTCGACCGAGATGCGCAGATCGTCGTCAACTTCAGGCCGACCCCACACAACATCTTCCCCGGCGTCAACCAGCCGAACAAGCTGGTCATCAACCTGCAGCCGGAAGACGGCCTCGAGCTGCATCTGCTTGCAGCGAAGGGCGCCGGCCAGTCCGAGGCGCTGTCGCCGGTGTCGCTCGATCTGGACTTCGACAAGGCCTTCGCCGAGAACCGGGTCGGTGCCTACGAGCGGCTGCTGCTCGACGTCATCGCCGGACGCCTGAACCTGTTCGTGCGCAGCGACGAGCAGGAAGAAGCGTGGCGCTGGGTCCAGCCGATCATCGACAACTGGAAGGCCGACGATGCCGGCCCGCGTCCGTACAGCTCCGGAACGTGGGGGCCGGCAGCCGCCAGCGCGCTGGTCGCGCGCGACGGCTACGCCTGGTCGGAGGAACAGTGAGCCGGGGGGGCCGCTTGGGCTACTTCGAATCGAGGCCGCGGATCGGCTTTTCGTCGGGGCCCGCGGGCGGGATCTCGACGATCTTTTCGTCGGTGGCCTTGTCCTTGTAGCTGCCCGGCTGCTGCTCGCTGGCTTTCTTCTCCGACTCGTTGAGTGCGTCGCGCTGCTCCGGCGCGGAGGCGGTCGGCGTGGGTTCGTTGGCCATGGCATGGTCCTTCCGGTTGGCCACCATCGGGCAGCAATGCGGTAGTGGAAGGCCGCGGGGCAATTTGCGGCAGCCAACAATCGCGCGTCGTGGTGTGGGAATCCGCTGGCAGACGGCGGCGCCGGGGCGCACAACACTGCAGCACCCCTTCTCGGCGTTCGAGAACAGCCCATGAGCAACGACCCTGACCAGCGCGCGCCGAAGCATTTCTCGATGCTGCGCGGCTTTCATCTCGCCGATGCGTTCACGTTGGCGAATGCCGCCTGCGGCGTCGCGGCGGTGCTGATGGCGATGCGCTATTTCGTCAGCCACGAGCGCGCCGATCTGCTGACGGCAGCGGCGTGCGCGCCAGCGGCGCTGATCTTCGACATCCTCGACGGCCGGGTCGCGCGCTGGCGCCAGACCTCGTCGGCGCTCGGCCGCGAGCTCGACTCGCTGGCCGACGTGATCTCCTTCGGCGTCGCCCCGGCCGCCCTCGCCTTCGCCAGCGGCCTCGCCGGCGGCTGGGACGCACTCATCCTCGTCTACTTCGTGTGCTGCGGCGTGTCGCGGCTGGCGCGCTACAACGTGACCGCCGAGGCGTTGTCGTCGGGCAGCGACAAGGTCAAGTATTTCGAGGGCACGCCGATTCCGACCAGCGTCGTCCTCACCGCCGTGCTGGCCTGGGCGGCGTGGCAGGGCCGCATCGGCGACGCGATCTACGGCGGCAGCTGGCACCTGCTCGGCGCCGAGCTGCATCCGCTGGCGCTGCTGTTCGCGCTGTCGGGAACGCTGATGATCAGCAAGACGATGCACATCCCCAAGCTCTAGCGCCGCTTCAATCGCGCCGGGCAGCGTGGTGGATCCACTCCGAGGCGAGCATCTCGGTGGCGACGGACCGCTCGAGCGGCGAGCGCGACAGCCCCGACGATTCGTAGTGCAGGTTCTCGTACAGCTCGGCGGTGGCCGGGTGGGCGTCGAGGATCGCCGTCATGGCTTCCTCCGGCAAGGCGACGGCGAGCGCCCCCTTGAGCTGGCCGACGAGACCCCGATATTGATCGGCGCCGATGGCGACGGGACTGGCC
>JALYXU010000136.1 GCA_030946925.1 Pseudomonadota bacterium | reverse complement strand
CGTTTTCGCGGCCTGTGCCTATCTGTTGCGCCATCTGCTTGCGCCGATCGTCTGGGCCGGCCTGATCGCGGTCGCCAGCTGGCCCCTGCACGATCGGCTGCGCCGCGTCTTCAGCGGTCGCAGCGAGATCACGAGTGCCGTCGTGCTCACTCTCGCCGTGGTCCTGTTCCTGGTCGTGCCGTTCAGCTTCCTGCTGTTTCGCGGCCTGCACGAGATGCCGGCGCTCCTGCAGCTGTGGCACGACAGCGAAGCGGAAGGAATCAGCGCGCCGGCTTGGCTGGCGAAGCTGCCGGGCATCGGCGAATGGGCGACCCGGCAATGGACCGGAACGCTGGCCGAGCCGGGGGCCCTCGCGGGCTACGCCCACTCGATGTTCCACGGCATGGACTTCGCTGCCGGGCGGACCCTTGTCATGGTGGTGGGCCGCCACGCAATGGCGCTCTTCTTCTGCGTCGTCGTGCTGTTCTTCATCTACCTCGGCGGCGACGCGCTCGCCGCGCAGATCGACGCGGTGCTAGCGCGGCACATCGGCCCCGCGGGCATGCGGACCGGGGCCCTGGCAGTGCGGGCGGTGCGCGGCGCGGTCAACGGGCTGGTGCTGGTCGGCCTCGGTCTGGCCGTCATCATGAGCGCCGCCTATGCCATCGCCGGTGCCGCGCATCCGTTCCTCTGGGGCCTGGCCACGGGCTTTCTCGGCATGATCCCGTTCGGTGCCATGGTGGTGCTGGTGGGGGCCGTTCTTTTCCTGATGGCCGCGGGATCGACATCGGCAGCGCTCTGGCTCGGCATCTTCGGCGCCGCCGCGATCTTCATCGCCGACCATTTCGTCCGGCCGGTGTTCATGTCGGGCGCTTCGAAGCTGCCGCTGGTGCTGGCCTTGCTCGGCATCGTCGGCGGTGTCGAGACCTTCGGTATCCTCGGCCTCTTCCTCGGGCCGACGCTGCTTGCCGTGATGGTCGCCGTGTGGCGCGAGCTGGCGGCGCCGCGTCGACCGGCGGCCGGCGTTGCTGTCGATGTTGTCGCTGCCGCCCCGGCCGACGACACTGCACACCAGGTCGAAGGGCGGCCTCCCCTGGCTGCCGAGACATGACCGCCGCCGACACGTCACAGGAGATCTCCATGCCACGCTTTCGCCGCATCCTCATTCCGATCCTCGCCGCCATGGCAGCCGCGCTGGCCTGGCCGGCGACCGCGCAGATCAAGATCGGCGTGACGCTCTCGACCACCGGCCCGGCGGTCTCGCTCGGCATCCCGGAAAAGAACACGATCGCGCTGCTGCCCAAGACGGTTGCCGGAATGACGATCGAGTACATCGTCCTCGACGACGCCAGCGATTCGAGCGCCGCCGTCGTCAACACCCGGAAGCTGATCGGCGAGAACAAGGTCGACGCCATCATCGGCTCGACGACGACGCCGAACACGCTGGCGATGATCGACGTCGTCGCCGAGGCCGAGACGCCGGTCATCTCGCTGGCCTCGTCGGCCCGCATCATCGAGCCGATGAGCGCGAAGAAGGCGTGGCTCTTCAAGACGCCGCAGACCGACACCATGATGGTGCTGGCGATCCTCGAGCACGCCGCGCGCCGCGGCATGAAGACGATGGGCTACATCGGCTTCAACGACGCGCTCGGTGAAGCCTTCTATGCCGAATTCGAGAAGTTCGCCGAGGCGCGGCACATCAAGATCGTCGCCAGCGAGCGCTTCGCGCCGCGCGACACCAGCGTCACCGGCCAGGTCGTCAAGCTGGTCGCCGCCAACCCGGACATGGTCGTCGTCGGCGCTTCCGGCACGCCCGCGGTGCTGCCGGCGCGGGCGCTGGTCGAACGCGGCTACAAGGGCAGCGTCTACTTCAACCACGGCGTCGCCAACAACGACTTCCTGCGCGTCGGCGGCAAGGACATCGACGGCATGTTCGTGCCGACCAGCCCGGTCGTCGTCGCTGCGGCCTTGCCTGCCGGTCACCCGGCCAGGGCCGCGGCGCTCGACTACAAGAAGCGCTACGAGGCGGTCTACGGCGCCGGCAGCGTCTCGGCGTTCGGCTCCTACACCTGGGACGCGTGGCTCGAGCTGAACCAGGCGATCCCGGTCGCCCTGAAGAAGGCGCAACCCGGCACGCGCGAGTTCCGGCTCGCCCTGCGCGACGCGCTCGAAGGCATCCACGACCTGCACGTCTCGAACGGCGTCGTGACGATGTCGAAGAACGACCACCTCGGCCTCGACCAGCGGGCCCGCGTCATCGTCAAGGTGGTCGATAACAAGTGGCAGCTCGACTGAGCTGCCACCGCCGAGATCCTGCAGCTCGACTGAGCTGCGACGCCGAGATCCTGCAGCTCGACTGAGCTGCCACCGCCGAGGTCCTGCAGCTCGACTGAGCTGACGCCGCGTCGTCCTATGGCGCCGCGTCGACGATGCGCCGGCAGTGCGCGAAGGCGGCGTCGATCAGCCGCTCGTTGGCCTCGGGCGTGCGAAAGCCGGAGTGGGCCGAGAGGGTGACGTTCGGCAGCGCCGTCAGGACGTGACCCGGCGGCAGCGGCTCGACCGCGAAGACGTCGAGACCGGCGTGCCCGAGCCGGCCGCTGCGCAGCGCCGCGACCATCGCCCCTTCGTCGACGAGCGCGCCACGGGCGGTGTTGACGAGGATCGCGCCGGGCCGCATCGCCGCGAGCCGCTGAGCCGACAGGAAGCCGCGCGTCGAGTCGTCGAGCAGCAGGTGCAGCGAGACCGCATCGCTGTCGGCGAGCAGCCGCTCGACGGAGACGAATTCGACGCCCGGGTGCGTCTTCGGCGTCCGGTTCCAGGCGATCACGCGCATGCCGATGCCGAGGCCGAGCCGTGCCGTCTCGGCAGCGATGCCGCCGAAGCCGATCAGGCCGAGCGTCTTGCCGGTGAGCTGGGTCCCTTCCTGACGCAGCCAGCGGCCGTCGCGCATCGCGCCGTCCATCGCGGCGATGCCGCGCGCTGCCGCGAACAGCAGGCCGATCGCGCATTCGGCGACCGCCGTGTCGCCGTAGCCCTTGATGATGTGCACGGCGATGCCGAGCGTCGCGAGCGCCTCCGGGTCCATGTAGCTGCGGGCGCCGGTGCCGAGGAAGACGACGTCCTCCAAGCCGGCGCAACGCCGCGCCACTTCGATCGGCAGGGCAGTGTGGTCGACGATGGCGATCGCCGCACCGCCGAGGAACGCCGGGATCGCATCGGCCGTGATGTCGGCCGTGCCGAAGCCGAGCACGAGCGCCGGCACGTCGCGCCGGCCGATGCGCTCGGCCAGGGTGCGCAGGGCGTCGTTGCAATCGACGAAGACGGCGCGCATCGGCGGCTCGCGGTTCGGCGCGTCAGCGCGTCGTCGCCATCGCTTCGCCGAGACGGATCGCTCGGCCAGGCTGCCACGCCGGCTCGAAGCGAACGCCGGCGCTCTTGTCGAACAGCAGCACGACGGTGGAACCGAGCAGGAAGCGGCCCATCTCGTCGCCTTGCTTCAGCGCATGGGCGGCGTCCGGGTAATGCCATTCCCGGACCCGCCGCACCCGCGGCGCATTGACGACGCCGTGCCAGACCGTCGCCATGCTGCCGACGATCGTCGCGCCGACCAGAACCAGCACGAAGCAGCCGACCTTCGCCGACTCGAACACGCAGACGACCCGCTCGTTGCGCGCGAACAGGCCGGGCACGCCGCGCGCCGTCACCGGATTGACGGAGAAGAGGGCGCCCGGCACGTGGATCATCCGCGTCAGCAAGCCGTCGCACGGCATGTGGATCCGGTGGTAGTCCTTCGGGCTCAGGTACAGCGTGACGAAGCTGCCGTCGTGGAAGCGCTGCGCCAGCGCGCCGTCGCCGCCGACCAGGGCGGCGGTGGAGTAGCGATGGCCCTTGGCCTGCAGGATCTGATCGTGCTCGATGCCGCCGAGCTGGCTGATGGTGCCGTCGACCGGGCAGACGAGGTCGGCCGCGGCGATCGGTCTCGCGCCCGGCTTCAGCGCCCGCGTGAAGAAGTCGTTGAAGCTGGCGTAGGCCGCGAGATCGGTGTTCGCCGCCTCGGCCATGTCGACGCCGTACTTGCGCACGAACCAGCGGACCAGCCGTGTCGTCGTCGCGCCGCGGTCGCGCGAGGCGACCCGGCCGGCGAAGGCAGTCAGGCCGCGTTTCGGCAGCATGTATTGCGGCAGGACCTTGCGGCGATCGGACACGGGAACGGGCTCTGCGAAAGCGGCGAATTCTATCGAGGCAGCCGGGGCCGATCGCTCGCTATCCTCGGCCGATGCCCAGCATCGACTTTCACGCCCGACCCGATGTGGTGGCGCGGGCCCTGATCGGCGCGGGCCTCTTCGTCGACGGCGTCGGCGGCCGGATCGTCGAGACCGAGGCCTACGACCAGAGCGATCCGGCCTCGCACAGCTTCGCCGGCAAGACGGCGCGCAATGGCGTGATGTTCGGCGCCCCCGGAAGGGCCTACGTCTACCGTTCCTACGGCATCCACTGGTGCCTGAACGCGGTCTGCATGCCGAGCGGCCATGGCGCCGGCGTCTTGATCCGGGCGATCGAGCCGAGCCACGGAATCGAGCGCATGCGCGAGCGCCGCGGCCTCGCCGATCTGCGGCTGCTCTGCTCCGGTCCCGGCCGACTCTGCCAGGCGCTCGGCGTCAGCCATGCCCTGAACGGCTTGCGCCTCGATCGGGCGCCGTTCCGGCTGGTCGGTGGCGGCGATGCACCGGTCGCGGTCGCTGCCGGCGTTCGCATCGGCATCAGCAAATCGCGTGAGCTGCCGTGGCGCTTCGTGCTCGCGGGGTCGCCGTTCGTCAGCAGGCCGATGCGGGAGAATTGAAGCGCCCTCTTGCCGGTGCAGCGACCTCGCCGATACCCATGCCCACCGCCTCTTCGACACTGCCGCGAAGCCAGTGCTGCATCGTTGGCGGCGGGCCGGCCGGGTTGATGCTCGGCTACCTGCTTGCCCGCGCCGGCGTGGCAACGACGGTGCTCGAGAAGCATGCCGATTTCCTGCGCGACTTTCGCGGCGACACGGTGCATCCGTCGACGCTGCGCATCGTCGACGAGCTCGGCCTGCTCGATGCGTTCCTGCGCCGCCCGCACCAGCGCCTGCACGCCATCGGCGGCTGGTTCGGTGACAGGCAGATCCGGCTCGGCGACTTCACCGGCCTGCCGGAGCGCTACGCCTTCATCGCCATGATGCCGCAGTGGGAGTTCCTCGATTTCATCGCCGCCGAAGCGCGCAAGCTGCCCTCATTCAGCCTGCGCATGAGCGCGCACGTGACCGGCCTCGTCAGCGACGCCGACGGCCGCGTCGTCGGTGTCCGCGGCACCGAGGCCGACAGCGCGTTCGAGCTTGCCGCCGACTGCACGATCGGCTGCGACGGCCGCCATTCGACGGTGCGCGCAGCGGCCGGCTTCGAGGTCGAAGACATCGGCGCACCGATCGACGTGCTCTGGTTTCGGGTCGGCCGCGATCCGGCTGCGCTCGACACCAGCCTGGCCCGGATCGGGCCGGGGCGGATGGTCGTGACGATCGATCGCGGCGACTACTGGCAATGTGCGTTCGTGGTCCCCAAGGGCGGCGCCGAGGTCTTGCAGCGCGGCCCGATCGAGACCTTGCGGGCGCAGGCGATGGAAGCGGCGCCGATCCTCGGCCCGCACATCGGCGACGTGAGGTCATGGGACGACGTCAAGCTGCTCAGCGTCGGCATCGATCGGCTTCGGCGCTGGTCGAAGCCGGGCCTGCTCTGCATCGGCGACGCCGCGCATGCGATGTCACCCGTGGGCGGCGTCGGCATCAACCTCGCGGTGCAGGACGCGGTGGCCGCGGCCAACCTGCTCGCCGCCAAGCTGCGCTCGGGCAGCGTCGCCGACGACGATCTCGATGCGGTGCGGCGACGCCGCCTCTGGCCGACCCGGGCGACGCAGGCGGTTCAGGTGGCGATCCAGGACAACGTGCTGGTGCCGGTGCTGAGCCGAAGCAATGCCGAGCTGCAGGTGCCGCTGCCGTTGCGGGTGGTCTCGGCGATGCCGTCGCTGCAGCGTCTGTTCGCGCGCCTGCTCGGCATGGGCATCCGGCCGGAGCACGTGCGCTCGCCGGCCTCGGGGCTCAGCGCGAGCGCCAGTGGCGGCGGTGCAGGGCCGTGATCGGCTCGACCATTGCGGCGACGGGGCCGATCACCACGATGTCCTTCTGACCCCTGCCGAAGACCTGGCGGCAGGGCAGGTCGAGCGTCGGGTTCTCCGGATGGCTGCCGGTCTCGGCGAGCAGGGCGCGCTCGGCGATGCCGAACACGGTCCGGCCGATGTTCGCCCAGTACTGGGTCCCGGCGCACATCGCGCAGGGCTCGACGGTCGTCACCAGCGTGCATGGCCAGAGCTCGGCCGGCGACCAGCGCCGTGCCGCCTCGCGGGCCAGCACCGCTTCGGCGTGGTTGACGCTGTCGACGTTGCCTTGCTCCATCAACACCGTCTCGTGGTCGGCAGCGACGAGGAGGGCGCCGAACGGATGGTGGCCGGCATCCATCGCCTGTCGTGCCAGCGCATGGGCGCGCGTCAGCATGGCGACGATCTGCGTCTCGCTGGGCTCGAGCCGCGGCGGCGTGGCCATCGCGATCGCCGGCGATGTGCTCGCGACAGGGCGCGCAGGCTTCCTCGTGCTCATCGAACTCCCTCCGCGCCGCCGAGCAAATCGAACAGGGTCCTTGCCACGACCTTGGTGGCGCGCCGCAGATCCTCGAGGACGAGATGCTCGTCGGCCCGCTTGGCATTCGATTCCAGCACGGTCCGCGGCCCGGCGCCGTAGATCGCCGCCGGGATGCCGCATTCGCCGTAGAGCCGCACGTCGGTGTAGAGCGGCGAGCCCGATTCGGCGATCGGCTCGCCGAAGACGGCCTCGCCGTGCTTGCGCAGCGCGGCGACGAGCGCGGCGTTGCCGGGCAGCGGCCGCAGCGCGCGCGCCAGCAGCAGGCGGCGGACCTCGACGCGGATCCCGGGCACCGACGCGGCGGCCTCGGCGATGAGCTGCCGGATCGCCGCCTCGACCTGCACCGGGTCTTCCTCCGGGATCATGCGGCGATCGAGCTTCATCACGACCTTGCCGGGGACGACGTTGGTGTTGGTGCCGCCCTCGATGCGGCCGACGTTGAGGTACGGATGGGTGATGCCCGCGACCCCGGAGGTGACGCCTCGATAGATGTCGTTCTGGGCGTAGAGCGCCTGCAGGATCGCGACTGCGCCCTGCAGCGCGTCGATGCCGGTGTCGGGAATGGCCGCGTGCGCCATCTGGCCGTGCACCGTCACCTCGAGCTGCAGGCAGCCGTTGTGCGCGGTGACGACCTGATACGAAAAGCCGGCGGCGAGGAGCAGGTCGGGCTTGACGATCCCCGTCCTCAGCAGCCAGCCGGGGCCGAGCTCGCCGCCGAATTCCTCGTCGTAGGTGAAGTGCAGCTCGACGCCGCCGGCGAGCCGCGCAGCGAGCGACTCGAGGGCGCGAACCGCGAAGGTGTAGGTCGCGAAATCGCTCTTGCTGACGGCCGCGGCCCGGCCGTAGAGCTTGCCGCCTTCGATGGCGCCGGCGTACGGGTCGTGGGACCAGCCCTCGCCGGGCGGCACCACGTCGCCGTGCGCATTGAGGCCGATCGTCGGCCAATGTCCGGGCGTTGCGGCATAGGGCCGACGCACGACCAGATTGGTGATCGATTCGAGGCCGGCCGCGTGCACGAGCTGTGTCGGCACCGGATGGCGCTCGACGGCGAAGCCGAAGCCTTCGAGCAGCTCGGCGGTGCGCTCGGCGTGCGGCGCGTTGTCGCCGGGCGGCGTGTCGGTCGGCACCTGCACCAGCGCCTGCAGGAATGCCACCTCCTCGTCGAAGTGCGCGTCGATCCAGGCGTCGAGCCGAGCGTAGGTTGCGGGCTTGGCGGGCATCGCAGACGTTGCGGTCATCGCGACCACCACCGGCATGGGCGACGCGTTGTCATCGTGGCGCCTTCATGGCCGGCGCTGCGAGCTCTGTGGCGAGGCCGTCGAGGACATGCATGAAGGCCTCGATCGCGAGCTGCATGTCGTCGGCCGTCGACGATTCGAGCGGGTTGTGGCTGATGCCGGCGTTCTCGCCGCGGACGAACAGCATCGCTTGCGGCATCACTTCGCCGAGCTTCATCGCGTCGTGCCCGGCGCCGCTCGGCATCCGCTGCACCGGCAGGCCGGCCGCGTCGACGGCGCGCTCCCAGCGGG
>JALYXU010000130.1 GCA_030946925.1 Pseudomonadota bacterium | reverse complement strand
GACGCGTTCGTCATGGATGGCCAGATCCTGGCCGGCCTGATCTCGAAATCGAAGAACCCGGCCGAATTCAAGATCGTCGGCGAGCCGCTCAGCGTCGAGCCGATCGCGATCATGTACCGCAAGGACGATCCCGCGTTCAAGAAGGCGGTCGACGACAGCGTCCGGGCGATGGCCAAGAGCGGCGAAGCGGCCAGGCTCTACGACAAGTGGTTCCTGAAGCCGATCCCGCCGTCCAACACGACGGTCGGCCTGCCGCCGAGCGATGCCACCAAGGCCGCCTGGGCCAACCCGAGCGACAAGCCGTTGGAGGAGTACGCCCAGCCTTGAGTCGGCGGCAACGGTCCGGCGCCTGAGGTAAGCCCTAGCGCGGTGCGGCGCAGAGCTTGCTTACAGTCGGAAGAGCGCGGCGCGAAGCCATTCGTGTCGCGCTTTTTCTTTGCTGCCCACCAGGGCGGCGTAAGCCGGAGGCAGTCGCGCAGATGAGCAAGCTGGACTTCGCGTTTTTCCTGAGGGACACCGGCGGCGGCGAAACCTATCTGCACTGGATCATGACGGCCTGGGGCTGGACGCTCGCGGTGGCGGCTCTCTCGCTTGTCATCGCCTTGATCGTCGGTTCCCTGATGGGCATCCTGCGCACTGCGCCGAACCGCGGGCTCGTGTTCATCGGCAACGTCTGGACCGAGCTGTTCCGCAACATCCCGCTGCTGGTGCAGATCTTTCTCTGGTACCACGTCATCCCGTCGATCTTCCTCTCGCTACGGGTGGTGCCGAGCTTCGTGCTGGTCGTCTTCGCGCTCGGCTTCTTCACCTCGGCGCGGATCTCCGAGCAGGTGCGCGCCGGCATCCAGTCGCTGCCCAAGGGCCAGACCTACGCCGGCCTGGCAACCGGCCTGACCCGCATCCAGACCTACCGCTACGTGCTGCTGCCGATGGCGTTCCGGATCATCATCCCGCCGCTCACGAGCGAGTCGATGAACATCATCAAGAACACCTCGGTGGCGTTCGCGGTGAGCATTGCCGAGCTGACGATGTTCGCGATGCAGGCGCAGGAAGAAACCTCGCGCGGCATCGAGGTCTATCTCGCGGTGTCGCTGCTCTATTTCGTCTCGGCGTTCGCGGTGAACCGGGTCGCCCACGTCATCGAGGGCAAGGTCCAGGTGCCCGGCATGATCGGGGCCAAGTGATGCGTCTCGACTTCGGCTTCTTCAACTGGCAGCTGGTCAGCAGCTTCATCCTGAAGGGGCTGATCTTCTCGGTCGAGCTGACGATCGTCGCGATGATCGGCGGCATCGCCCTCGGCACGCTGCTCGCATTGATGCGGCTGTCCGGCAAGTCCTGGCTGGTCAAGCCGGCCGCGGTCTACGTCAACACCCTGCGCTCGATCCCGCTGGTGATGGTCATCCTCTGGTTCTTCCTGCTGATCCCCGGGTCGTTCTACCAGGCGATCCCCGGTGGCCTCGGCACCCGCTATCGCTCCGAGATCGCCGCCCTGATCACCTTCACCGTGTTCGAGGCCGCCTACTATTCGGAGATCATGCGCGCCGGCATCCAGTCGGTGGCCAAGGGCCAGGTCTACGCAGGCTACGCGGTCGGCATGACCTACGCACAGTGCATGAAGCTGATCGTTCTGCCGCAGGCCTTTCGCAACATGCTGCCGGTGCTCCTCACGCAGACCATCATCCTGTTCCAGGACACCTCGCTGGTCTACGCGATCGGCGCCTACGACCTGCTCAAGGGCTTCGAGGTGGCAGGCAAGAACTACAACCGGCCGATCGAGACCTATCTGGTCGCGGCGGTCGTGTACTTCATCATCTGCTTCTCGCTGTCGATGCTGGTCCGCCAGCTGCAGAAGAAGATCGCCATCGTTCGCTGAGGCCTGGCCGGTAGCCGCACCATGATCGACATCAAGAACATCTCCAAGTGGTACGGCAGCTTCCAGGTGCTGACCGACTGCAGCACGGCGATCCAGAAAGGCGAGGTCGTCGTCGTCTGCGGCCCCTCGGGCTCCGGAAAGTCGACGCTGATCAAGACCGTCAATGCGCTCGAGCCCTTCCAGAAGGGGGACGTCGTCGTCGATGGCATCTCGATCGCCGACCCGAAGACCAACCTGCCGAAGCTGCGCTCGCGGGTCGGCATGGTATTCCAGCACTTCGAGCTGTTTCCCCATCTGACGGTGACGCAGAACCTGACGCTGGCGCAGATCCAGGTGCTGAAGCGCTCGCAGAGCGACGCGCTGGCGCGCGGCATGAAGATGCTCGACCGGGTTGGCCTGATGCTGCACAAGGACAAGTTCCCCGGCCAGTTGTCCGGTGGTCAGCAGCAGCGCGTCGCGATCGCCCGCGCCCTCAGCATGGACCCGATCGTCATGCTGTTCGACGAGCCGACGTCGGCGCTCGATCCGGAAATGGTCGGCGAGGTTCTCGACGTGATGGTGCTGCTCGCCAAGGAAGGCATGACGATGATGGTCGTCACCCACGAGATGGGTTTCGCACGCAAGGTCGCGCACCGCGTCATCTTCATGGACGCCGGCAAGATCGTCGAGGACTGCACGCGGGACGAGTTCTTCGGCGATCCCGAGGCACGCTCGCCGCGCGCCAAGGATTTCCTTTCGAAGATTCTTCAGCACTGAGGTCTCGGCCAAGCGCCGGCCCGGCGAGTCGGCATCGGCGTCGATGCAACAATTCCTCATGCCCGATCAACTGACGATCGTCCGGCCGGACGACATGCATCTGCACCTGCGGGACGGCGCCGTGTTGGGCGATGTGGTGCCGCACAGCGCGCGCCAGTTCGCTCGGGCCATCGTCATGCCGAATCTGCGGCCACCGGTCGTTCGGGTCGAGCAAGCCCTGGCCTATCGCGACCGGATCTGCGCGGCAGTCCCGGCGGGGCTGTCGTTCGAGCCGCTGATGACGCTCTATCTCACCGATGCGACCCCCGCCGCCGAGATGCGCCGAGCCCGCGAGGCCGGCGTGGTGGCGATCAAGCTCTATCCCGCCGGCGCGACCACCAACAGCGACGCCGGCGTCACCGACCTGGCCAAGGTCGCCGGCGTTCTGGCCGCGGCCGAGCGCGAAGGCATCGCCCTGCTCGTGCACGGCGAGGTCACCGATGCCGATGTCGACGTCTTCGATCGCGAGGCGGTGTTCATCGAGCGCCACCTGATCCGGCTGCGCCGAGACTTCCCGGGCTTGAAGATCGTGCTCGAGCACATCACGACCAGGGAGGGCGCGCAGTACATCGCCGAAGCCGGGCCGCGGACCGCGGCGACGATCACTGCCCACCATCTTCTCTACAACCGCAACGCCTTGTTCCTCGGCGGTCTCCGGCCGCACTGGTATTGCCTGCCCGTCCTGAAGCGGGAGTCGCATCGACGTGCGCTGGTGGCTGCGGCCACCTCGGGCAGCGGCCGGTTCTTTCTCGGCACCGACAGCGCGCCGCATGCAGCGGCCCTCAAGGAGCACGCCAGCGGCTGCGCCGGCTGCTATACCGCCTTCAGCGCACTCGAGCTCTACGCCGAGGCGTTCGACGCGGCCGGCGCCCTCGACAAGCTCGAAGCCTTCGCCAGCTTCGACGGCGCCGCGTTCCACGGCCTGCCGCGCAATGCCGGTACCTTGACGCTGCGCCACCAGCCGATGAGGGTGCCCGACACTCTTCATTTCGGCGATGCCGAGCTGAAGCCCCTGCGTGCCGGCGAAACACTGGCCTGGACGGTGACTGCGGAGCAGAGCCACGGGGGGACCGCATGAGCAGCAGCGACAGGACGTTCTTTCTGATCGACGCCGACAACGTCTCGGTCGCCGTGATCGAAGCGGCACTCGAGCAGAAGCTGCTCGAGCACGGCGCCCTGCATGTCCGCAGGTGCTACTGCAGCGCCGACTTCGCGGTCAAGAACCTGGCGTTTCTGAAGCTGCATTCGATTCGTCCGATGGTCAACGCCACCGCCGGAAAAAATTGCACGGACATTGCCTTGGCGATCGATGCGGTTCAGCTGTGCGGGGAGCACTGCCCGAGCGTCGTCGTCATCGTCGCCTCCGACTCCGACTTCGCGCCGCTGGTCCTGCATCTGCGCGAGCTGGGCTGTCGGGTCGAAGGCGTCGGTCAGGAAGGAAAGACCGGTGCCGAGTCGCATCTTGCATACGATCATTTCGCTGACGTGCCGATGCCGAGAAAACGCGCCGGTGTCAAAGCCGCCGCCGCGGCGCCTCGGTCAGCGCCTCGGCCTGCGCCGCGGTCGTCGGCCTCGGCCCCGACCCCAGCGCCCCCACCCCGGCCACGGTCACCGCACATCGATGCTCTGCCTGCCGACGTGCTCGGCTGGCTGGCGTCGGTTCCAGGGCTTGCTTCGGGGGCGGCAGTGGAACTGCGCAAGGCCGCCGAAGCGTTGCGCAAGGACGGCTTGTTGGCGCGCAACGCGTCGTCGACCCGCCTCTTCAAACGCTATCCGGGACTGTTCCTTCTGTTGCCCGCCGGTCAGCCGAACTCGGTCCAATACCGCGCCGCCAGTCGGACTTGAGCAAAGAAAAAGCGGCCACCAGGGCCGCTTCGAACCGCCGATCAGGCGGTGAACTCAGCGCGCGATTACTTCTTCGGCGCTTCGCTGACTGGCTGTGGCGTGTCGCCGGCCGGCTGGGTCTTGCCCGCCTTGATGTCGGCCTTGGTCATCGCCTTGCGGTCGGCCCGGGTCGTGGTGCTGCCCTTGTTCTTGTCGGCCAGGTCGTTCTTCAATTCGGCGCCTTCACCGGCCGGCTTCAGCGTTCCGGCATCGCGGGCCATCTTGGTCGTCGCCTTGCGCTCGGCGCGGCTGGTGTCCGAGGTCCTGGAAGGTGCGGATCCGATCGGGCCCTGGCCGGCCGGGGCGAGCGAACCGGTCTTGGCTTCGGCCTTGACTTCAGCGCGGGTCGGCGAGGAAGCTTGCGCGAAAGCGCCTTGGGAAAACACGGCGACGGCGGCGGCAATGGCGCCCAGAGCGAGTTTGGTGTGCATTGTTTATCTCCTGAATCGTTGGGATCGGGGTGAAAAGAAAGTACCGAAGGGCAAGTCCTCAAGTCCCTGGTGTCGATTCGCGACGTCTTGTCGGATTCGACGCTCCGGTGTTGGGGTGACACCGCGGGACCTGACATGACAACGCGGGGGCCGGCGATCGGTTGACGCGCTGCGGAGCGGCCGACTGCCCTGTCGGCGCGCATTTTACCTTCGTCGGGGTCCGCGCGCAGATGTCGTTCTAACAAGGGCGTCGGTGCCGCCGAGGTGCTCGCCGATAATCGGCAGGTGAAGCGAGCCAGGCCGTCGCCTGCGCTGCCCTCGGGCGACGCGGGAGGAAGGTCCGGACTGCAGAGGGCGGCGTAGCAGCTAACGGCTGTCCACCGCGAGGTGAGGATCAGAGCAACAGAGACGAGTCGATTTGTCCGCCGTCAGGCGGCGGGTCGGGTGAAACGGGCAATCTCTACGCGCAGCAATACCAAATAGGCCGGCGTGGGCGGGGGCGCAAGCCAGCGCTCGAAGTGTGGCTCCGCACGAGCCGGCGGGTAGGTAGCACGAGCCGGACAGCGATGTCCGGCCCAGAGGAATGGCGGCCACGGCCGCGGCGTCGCAAGGCGCTGCGGCTGCACAGAATCCGGCCTATCGGCTCGCTTCACACTTTTCTACCAATGAATCCCGACGCACGAACGTTGTGGCAGGCCCCGAGTTGGGGCCTCGCCGTCCTGCTTGCGTGCCTCGGCATGCTGGGGCCGTTCGCCATCGACACCTACCTGCCTGCCTTCACAGGCATCGCCCAGGCGATCGGCGCCAGCCCGGTCGAGATGCAGCAGACCCTGTCGGCCTATCTGTTCGGCTTCGCGGTGATGAATCTGTTCCATGGTGCCCTATCCGACAGCTTCGGGCGCCGGCCGGTGGTTCTAGGCGGCATCGTCTGCTTCACGCTGGCGTCGGTGGGCTGCGCGCTGTCGCAGCACATCGGCACGCTGGTCTTCTTCCGTGCCGTCCAGGGCATGTCGGCCGGCGCCGGCATCGTCGTCTCACGGGCCGTGATCCGCGACATGTTCCATCCTGCCGATGCGCAGCGGGTGATGGCCCAGGTGACGATCTATTTCGGCGTCGCGCCCGCCGTCGCGCCGATGGTCGGCGGCTACCTGTTCACCCACGTCGGCTGGCACTCCATCTTCTGGCTGCTGAGCGGCATCGGCATCGTCTTGCTGAGCGCAGTGGCCTGGTTGCTTCCGGAGACGCTGCACGACTCGCACCGGCAACCCTTCAATGCCGCCAATCTGCTCCGCGGCTATTGGGCGCTGGGCGGCGACCCGCGATTCTTCACGCTGGCGCTGGCCAGCGGCATTCCGTTCAACGGCTTTTTCCTCTATGTCCTGGCGTCGCCGGTCTTCCTCGGCGAGCACCTGGGCCTCGCGCCGGCTCAGTTCTTCTGGCTTTTTCTGCTCAGCATCGGCGGGATCATGGGCGGTGCCTTCTTGTCCGGGCGGATGGCGGGCACGATCAAGGCGTCGCGGCAGATCCGCTATGGCTTTTTGATCATGGGCACGGCTGCGATCGGCAATTTCCTGCTGAATTGCTTGTTCACGCCGAACGTCTGGTGGGCGCTCATTCCGATCGGCTTGTATTCATTCGGCTGGGCGATGATGGTTCCGGTCGTCACCTTGCTGGTTCTCGATCTGGTGCCGGAGCGTCGCGGGATGGCATCTTCGCTGCAGGCGTTCGTCGCCGCCTCGGCAAACGGACTCGTGGCCGGCGTGATTGCGCCGCTGGTGATGCATTCGACACGGGCCCTCGCGGCAACGTCGCTGGCGATGATGGGCATCGGCGTGCTCGCGTGGCTGTGGGTCAAGCCGCGCCTGAGCCTCAGTTGGCCCGAGCAACAATTGACGGCATGAGCTTGTTCCTCGCCGGCTTGATCGTGTTCATCGGTGTGCACTCGGTGTCGATCGCCGCTCCGGCGTGGCGCACAAGTCGGGTCGCGCGGTACGGTCAGCGCCGCTGGAAGCTTCTTTATTCGGTCGTGGCCGGGGTTGGCCTGATATTGCTGATCCTCGGCTACGGTTTCGCTCGTGGACACCCGGTCGTTCTCTACACGCCACCGGTCGCACTGCGTCATGCCGCACTGCTGTTGATGCTGCCCGTCTTCCCGCTGTTGTTCGCCGCGTATTTGCCGGGCCGGCTGAGCCGGCTTGCGAAGCAGCCGATGCTGCTCGCGGTCAAGCTCTGGGCAACCGCGCATCTGCTGGCCAACGGCACGCTCGTCGACGTGCTGCTGTTCAGCTCGTTCTTGGCCTGGGCGGTCGCCGATCGCATCTCGCTGAAGCACCGGTCGGTGGCCGACGCGCATGCAGTGCCATCAGCGCCGGGCCGGACTGGCAACGACGCGTTCGCCGTCATCGGCGGGTTGCTCGCCTATGCCGTGCTTCTTGCATGGGGACACCGCTGGGTGATCGGGGTCTCGCCCCTCGGTTGATCGCGGCTTGCCCAACGTCGTGACGGACTGCCGGCTTCGCCAAACTCTGTGTCTCCACCGCGCGGCTGGGGGGTTCCTGAGCTTGGGCTTTCACACCCGCTTGCAAGTGCTTATTTATGAACGGATTTGTCGCTGAAGTCAAGTCTAAACACGGGCAAGTTAAGTCCTTGATTCCATTGATTTTTGTGGCGATCCGCGATTGACCCGTCCGAGGCCATCCGTTAGAGTGCAGTTAAGTGCACTTTAGTGGGGTTTTGTGGCGAGCGTCGTGTTCCAAGGCCCCGCAGCGCTGACGCTCGATGGCAAAGGCCGCATCGCGATGCCGGCCCGCCATCGCGAGTTGCTGGCCGCGATGGGCGTCAACCAGCTCACCGTCACCAAGCACCCCGAAGGCTCGCTGCTGATTTTTCCACGGCCGGCGTGGGAGACCTTTCGCGACAAGGTTGCGGCACTGCCGATGGATTCGAGCGGCTGGAAGCGCGTCTTCCTCGGCAACGCGATGGATGTCGACATCGACGGCTCGTCGCGGCTGCTGATCGCGCCGGAACTGCGCAGTGCCGCGGGGCTGGTCCGCGACGTGATGCTGCTCGGCATGGGCAGCCATTTCGAGCTCTGGGATGCCGAGCGCCACGCCAGCCACGAAGCTGCGGTGATGCAGTCGGCCATGCCCGATTCGCTCAAGAGCTTCAGCTTTTGATGACCGCGCCTGGCGCCGCGACGGGGCATCGCAGCGTCCTCCTCGGCGAGGCCGTCGACGCGCTCGTCGCCTCGGCCGACGGCATCTACGTCGACGGCACTTTCGGCCGTGGCGGCCACGCCCGCGCCATCCTGGCCCGTCTCTCGCCCGCGGGCCGTCTGCTCGCGATCGATCGAGATCCCGAGGCCGTGCACAGCGCCGAGGCGGCCGACCTGGCCCGCGACAGCCGCTTCACGATCGCCCACACCAGCTTCTCGCAGATGACAGCGACCCTGGCTGCGCACGGCATCACCTCGGTCGACGGCGTCCTGCTCGACCTCGGCGTCTCCTCGCCGCAGATCGACGACCCGGCACGCGGGTTCAGCTTTCGCTTCGACGGCCCGCTCGACATGCGGATGGACCCGACCCGCGGCGAAAGCGCGGCCGAATTTCTAGCCCGCGCCGACGCGCACCACATTGCGGAGGTCCTGCGCGACTATGGGGAAGAACGGTTTGCTGTTCAGGTTGCAAAGGCGCTTGTTGCTCGGCGCGAGAGCGGGTGTCCTGTTCGAACCACACGCGAGCTTTCCGACATCGTGGCTGGTGCGGTGCGGACCCGCGAGGCGGGCCAGAACCCTGCAACGCGCACGTTTCAAGCGCTTCGGATTTTCGTCAACGCCGAGCTTGAGGAGCTCGAGCAAGCCCTGAACAGCGCCTTGGCATGGCTCGCCCCGGGCGGACGGCTGGTCGTGCTGAGCTTTCATTCGCTCGAGGACCGCATCGTCAAGACCTTCATCGCCAGGGAGAGCAAGAGCGTGTTCGACCGTCGCGCCCCCTTCGCCGAGCCCCGGCGGCACCGGCTGAGGGCCGTGGCACGCATCAAGCCCGACGACGCCGAGACGCGTGCGAACCCGCGCGCCCGCTCGGCGGTGATGCGGGTTGCCGAACGCACCGACGTGCCGCTGCAGGATCAAGTCGGGGCGTGATGCGCGTCAACATCCTGCTGCTGCTGGCGCTGATCCTCAGCAGCATCTACCTGATTCGGGTGTCCTATGAGTCGCGTCGGCTGTTTACCGCCCTGGACCGGGCCGTCAACGAGGAGCGCACCCTCAATACCGACGCCGAGCGGCTGAAGACCGAGCTGCGTTCGCAGGCGACGCCGCTGCGCGTGGAACGGGTCGCCCACGACCGTCTGGCCATGCGCACCGCGACGCCTGCGGTGACCCAGTACGTCGAGCTGCCGGTGGCGCTGCCCGCGTCGGCATCGGCATCGGCATCGGCATCGGCCGTGAGCGTGCCATGAACCGCAAGAGCGGCGCCAAGCCCCGCGCCAGCGCAAGCGTGCGCAGCGTCAACTACTCGACCAGCCCCTTGCTGGCGACGCCGACGCCGCCATGGCGCTCGAAGCTGCTGGTCGGCATGGTCGGCCTCGGCTTCTCGGTGCTGCTCGGTCGCGCCGTCTTCGTGCAGATCGTCGACGCGCCGTTCTTCCTCAGGCAAGGCGAAGCCCGCTACGGCCACACCATCGAGCTGGCGGCCAGCCGCGGCCGGATCGTCGACCGCAACGGCTTGCTGCTCGCATCGAGCGTCCCGGCGCCGTCGATCTGGGCCATCCCGAAGGACCTCGACGGCGACGCCGCGAGCCGGGCCGGCCTGGCCCGGGCACTCGACATGACGAGCGTCGAGCTCGAAGGCCGGCTCGCCGACAACCCCAATTTCGTCTGGCTGCGCCGGCAGGCCGACGACGGCGTCGCCAAGAACGTCCGTGCGCTGGCGATCAAGGGCATTCACGAAGTCCGCGAGTACAAGCGCAAGTATCCGGAAGGCGAAGCTGCCGCGCACGTCGTCGGCTTCACCAACGTCGAGGAGCGCGGCCAGGAGGGCATCGAGCTCGCCTTTCAGAAGGATCTGGCCGGGCGCGACGGCACCCGCCACGTCATCAAGGACCGGCTCGGCCGGGTCGTCGAGGACGTCGGCGAAAGCGTTGCACCGATCGACGGCAAGGACATCGGCCTGAGTGTCGATTCGAACGTCCAGTTCTTCGCCTACCAGAAGATCCGCGACGCGGTCGCCGCCAACAAGGCCAAGGCCGGAAGCGTCGTCGTCCTCGATGCCCAGACCGGCGATGTCCTGGCGCTCGCCAACTTTCCGAGCTACACGCCCTCGGACCGCAGGAATCTGAGTGGCGCGCAGCTGCGCAACCGGGCCCTCACCGACACCTTCGAGCCGGGCTCGACGATGAAGCCCTTCATCGTCGGCTGGGCCCTCGAGACCCGCCGTGTCACGCCTTCGACGGTGATCCAGACCGCGCCGGGCAAGATGATGGTGACGGGGTCGACCATCACCGACTCCCACCCGCATGGCAACCTGACCGTGACGGAAGTGATCCAGAAGTCGAGCAACGTCGGCGCGGCGCGCATCGCCCTCACTTTCTCGGCGCGCGAGATGTGGGAGCTCTACAGCTCGGTCGGCTTCGGCCAGAAGCCGCAGCTCGGCTTTCCCGGTGTCGTCACGGGCAGGCTGCGGCCCTACAAGAGCTGGCGGCCGATCGAGCAGGCGACCATGAGCTACGGCTACGGCCTGTCGGCGTCGCTGTTGCAGATCGCCCATGCCTACACCGTGTTCGCGCACGACGGCGAGTTGATCCCGCTGACCTTGACCCGGCCGATCGGCGGCCCGCCGGCGCAGCCGATCTCGGGCCTGCGCATCCTCTCGCCGAAGACCGCGGCGACGGTCCGCGACATGCTCCATCTCGTCACCTTGCCGGGTGGCACCGCGCCGAAGGCGCAGGTCATGGGTTATTCGGTCGGCGGCAAGAGCGGCACCGCGTACAAGCAGGAAGGCAAGGGCTACGCGCAGAAGAAGTACCGCGCCTGGTTCGTCGGCATGGCGCCGATCGCGCATCCGCGAATCATCGTCGCCGTGATGGTCGACGAGCCCACCGCCGGCAAATGGTTCGGCGGCGACGTCGCCGCGCCGGTCTTCAGCGAGGTCGTGCAGAAGACCTTGCGCATGATGGGCGAGCCGCCCGATCTCGACGTCAAGCCGCAGATCGTCTCCCACGACATGCCGGCCGAAGACGAAAGCTTCTGATGCCGGTCAGCGGGCCGACCATGCTCGAATCCAGCGGCGCCGCGCACGCCTGGCTGCTGCTGCGCGGCGCGCGCCGCCTCGTCGCCGACAGCCGCCGGGTCGTTCCGGGCGATGCCTTCATCGCCTGGCCCGGCCACGTCGGCGATGGCCGGCGCCATGTCGCCGACGCGCTCGCGGCCGGCGCGGTGGCGAGCCTCGTCGAGTCGAGCGGTGTCGACGCCTTCGGCTTCGGCGGCGAGCCGCGAATCGCCGCACTGCGCGGCCTGAAGGCAGCCGCCGGCGAAGTGGCGAGCCGCTTTCATGGCCGGCCGAGCGAGAAGCTCGCTGTCGTTGCCGTCACCGGCACCAATGGCAAGACCTCGATTGCCTGGTGGGTCGCCCAGGCGCTCGGCGCGCTTGGCCGGCGGACCGCGGTGATCGGCACGCTCGGCATCGGCGTGCCGCCGCGTTCGGCGAATGACGGTGGCCCCGCCGACGCGGCGCTCGCCGACCCGGGCGAGGGCATGGTCGAGACCGGCCTCACGACTCCGGATCCGGTCGCGCTGCAGGCCGCGCTCGCCGATTTCGTCGGTCGCGGCGATGCGGCTTGCGTGATCGAGGCCTCCTCGATCGGCATCGTCGAGCACCGTCTGGCCGGCACTCGGGTCGCCGTGGCCGTGTTCAGCAACTTCACGCAGGACCATCTCGACCATCACGGCACCATGACCGCCTATTGGCAGGCGAAGGCGCAGCTCTTCGCCTGGCCCGGTCTGCAGGCGGCGGTGATCAACCTCGACGATGCCCGCGGCGTCGAGCTGGCCGGCGCCCTGGCGGGGACGGCGGTCGAGACGTGGACGATGTCGACGCGCAGCGCCGCCCGATTGCAGGCGGTCGACATCCGGCACGGCCGCGACGGCCTCCGCTTCGAGGTCGTGGAGGGCGACGCCAGAGCGCGCATTGCGACGCCGCTGATCGGCGACTACAACGTCGCCAATCTGCTGGCGGTGATCGGGGTGCTGCGTGCGCTCGGTCGGGGCCTCACGGAAGCGACCGAGGCGTGCGCGGCATTGACGCCGGTGCCAGGACGAATGCAGCGCGTCGGCGCTCGCAGTGCAGCCGCCGGGGCGGCTGGGGCGCCCGAGGTCGTGGTCGACTACGCGCACACGCCCGATGCGCTGGAGAAGGCCTTGACGGCGCTCCGGCCGCTCGCCGTCGAGCGCGGCGGCCGCCTCTGGTGCGTGTTCGGCTGCGGCGGCAACCGCGATGCGGGCAAGCGGCCGTTGATGGGCGCCATCGCCGTCCGGCTCGCAGACCGTGTCGTCCTGACCAGCGACAACCCGCGTCTCGAGTCGGCCGACTTCATCCTGTCGCAGATCCTCGCCGGCGCGGTCGGCCACGACGAGGTCGACGTGATCGAGAACCGGGCCGAAGCGATTCGCCATGCCGTGATTACGGCAGCACCGAACGACGTGGTCCTGCTCGCCGGCAAAGGCCACGAAACGTATCAGGACGTCGGCGGCGAGAAACTGCCGTTTTCCGACGCGGCGCAGGCGACGAGCGCATTGCTCGGCCGCGCCGCTGGCCTGCGGCTGCACACCGACAGCAAGGACAAAGAAGCGGCTGCGATGCTCGATCTCGGCAGCGCCGCTGCAGCGATCGCCGGCGCATGCGTCGTCGGCGACCCGGGCATCCGCTTCGCTCGCGTTCATAGCGACAGCCGCAGCCTGCGGGCCGGCGACCTGTTCGTGGCCCTGCGCGGCGAACGATTCGACGGCCACCGTTTTCTCGGCCAGGCGACCGCGGCAGGCGCCGTCGCCGCGCTCGCCGAAAGCGGGCTCGCCAGCGCCGGCATTGCCGGTATCGAGGTGGCCGATGCGCGGCTCGCGCTCGGCGAGCTCGCAGCGAGTTGGCGGCGCCGTTTCGTGCTGCCGCTGGTGGCCGTTGCCGGCAGCAACGGCAAGACCACGGTGACGCAGATGATCGCGTCGATCTTTCGCGCCTGGCACGGCGATGCGGCCTTCGCCACCGAGGGCAATTTCAACAACGACATCGGCGTGCCGCTGACGCTGTTGCGGCTGCGCCGCGCGCATCGCGCCGCGGTCGTCGAGCTCGGCATGAACCATCCTGGCGAAATCGCCAGTCTGGCGGCGATGGCCCGGCCGACCATCGCCCTGGTCAACAACGCGCAACGCGAGCATCTCGAATTCATGACCAGCGTCGAGGCGGTCGCGCGGGAAAACGGCGCCGTGATCGAGGCACTCGGCCCGGAAGGCATCGCCATCTTTCCCGCCGACGACGCGCATGCCTCGACCTGGCAGGCGTTTGCCGGCGCACGCCGCACGCTGACCTTCGGCGAGGCCGCCGCCGCCGGCCAGTCCGCCAACAGCGGCGAAGGCGGTGCCGCTGGCGGCAACCCCGACACCCACGTGACCGCGACGGCGCGGCCGCTCGGTGCCGCCTGGTCGCTCGTCGTCCGGACGCCGCAAGGCACCATCGAATTCGAGCTGCAGGCGCCGGGCCGGCACAACGTCCGCAATGCCCTGGCTGCCACCGCTGGGGCGTTCGCGGCCGGCTGTCCGCTCGAAGCGATCGGCCGCGGCCTGTCGGCCTTTCGCCCGGTCCGCGGCCGCTCGCAATCACGCCGCTTCGTCTGGCAAGGCAGCGATCGCGGGCTCGTCGACGACACCTACAACGCCAATCCCGATTCGGTGCGCGCCGCCATCGACGTGCTCGCCACGCTGCCGGCGCCGCGCTGGCTGGTGCTTGGCGACATGGGCGAGGTCGGCGACGAGGGGCCGGCCTTCCACCGCGAGGTCGGTGCCTACGCGCACGAGCGCGGCATCGAGTCGCTCTGGGCGGCGGGCGCGGAAAGCGCCAGCACGGCGGCGCCGTTCGCCGGCGCGCGCGCGTTCGCCGATGTCGAGGCCCTCCTGGCCGCGCTCGGCGAGGCCCCGGCCGCTGTGTCGGTGCTCGTCAAGGGCTCGCGCTTCATGCGCATGGAGCGGGTCGTCGCCGCGCTCACCGGCGAGTCGGCGGGAGACGGTCATGCTGCTTAGCCC
>JALYXU010000120.1 GCA_030946925.1 Pseudomonadota bacterium | reverse complement strand
CGATTCCGAACGTGGCCACGCCGCAACCCGGATCGTCTTCGAGAACATGGCGGAACGCCTTTTCCCCCGCTGTGAACCAGAACGAGTGCAACATCGCCACCGCGCGCTGCAGTTCCTTCTGCACCTTTGCGTCGCAGGAATTGGCGAAGGTGACCTGACCGAGCCGCCCCTGGGCTTCGTCGACGTCGTGAGCGAGGGAAGCGCCGGTGAGTGCGCACGAGAAAGCGGCCGCGGCCGCAGAGGAGTGGAATCGCATGTTGCTGATCTCCTTGCAAGGCAAACGCGGCTCATGGGAGCGTGCCGGCGCCGCGACAGCCTCGAGCATTCTGCGCCCCTAGCCCTCGACCTTTTCAAGTGAGTTCCAGGGTCGAAGTCATGCTTAGTCGTTCCCGAGTTTTCCGGGCAGCACTCGTCGGCTTGCTGTTCGCCGTGAAGGTAGCGGCGGCCAGTTCCCTCACCTACGGATTCACCGCGACGCTCGACACCGGTGCCTTGCAGGGCACGCGCTTCGGCGGGTCCTTCGCCTTCGATCCTTCCGGAGCGCCCGGCATCGGCCAGGACTTCGTGACATTGACGGCACTGGATTTCAACCTGCTCGGCACCCGATTCACCCGCGCCGATATCGACCAGGGCGGCCAGGCGATCCTCCAAGACGGCCACATTTTGTACTTCACGGCCGCCATCTTTCCCGAGTCGCCGACGTCACCGGTCAGCGATATCGCTTTCGGAGCGGGGACGGAAAATCGCCGCGCGTCGACAAGGCGGCGATCGGCGCGGAAGAGGATCGCACCGCGAGCGCAGCGGTCCACCGGGCTACCTTGTCAGTTCGCTGGCGTCTGGCTTATTGCAGTGCCGCTGGACTTTCTCGACTCTCTGATCACGCCGACGATTCCGGCCACGAAGACGAGCAAGATCGAGACAAGCGGATCGGGAGCCGAGAACAAAAGATGCAGCACGAGAACGACCACGAGCGCCGCGGTGCGAGCCAGCTCCAGAACTTGCTGAATACCGGTCCGATGAAATTACGCAGCGGAGGCACCTCGGGCCTTGGCCTTCGTGAGCACGCCCGCAGCGCGCCGCCGTGCCAGCCCAAGCGCGCCGAGGCCTGCGAGCATCAGCGCGAAAGTCTCCGGTTCGGGCACCGGCGCGAGGACGAGAAATCCTCGGATCTCCCCGCCACCGAACGCGGTCGTATGGATGTTCAGGTACGTCTCACCGAGCTGCAGCCCGGCGAAGAGTGCCGACTCGGCTGCGCTCAAGGAGCCGGCAAAAAGGCTGACGAAGGCCGGGTTGTAGGTCGAGGCGAGCGTCGTGTCGAATGTCTGGCTGAACGTCCCGCTCGTCACGCCTGTGGGAAAACCGGAGAAGGTCGGTGTCATCGTCGCGACACCTGCATTGCCGACACCGGGCAAGGTCGTGCAACAGTGGATGTGCGATGCGGTCGTGGGCGACGACAACCCGCTGAAGGTCTCGGAAACGATCAGCGAATGCGCTGCCGAGTCGAAGATGACCTTGCCGATGCCGGTGCCGGGTGACGCATTCGCTGGCGATTCGGCAGCGCCCGAGAGCGTCGTCGTGAGCGTCTGCGGAGCGGCGTGAGCCACCGTGGCGGCGGCCAGGCCGGCCGCAAGAACGAGCGAGAATTTCATGCGGACCCTTTCGAAACGGTTGGTGTTTCGCGATATTAGCCACTTGCAGGCAAAGATTCATCGGCATGCGGGCAAGCCGCTCGCGAGCAGCGCCGAGATCCGCGTTTTACGGAAAATGGATGGCTCATGAATCGATTCGCGCAGCGCCTCCTTGCCGCCGCGGTCGCCGGCTGGCTGCTGTGCGGCGCAACGCCGGCGCGCGCCGACGGACCCGACTCTGCCGAGCGCTACGAGCGTATCTCCGCCAGCGCCGACGGCATCGGCAAGCGCTACATGGGTCGCCAGATCGCCGGTGTCATGGGCTGGCAGGGCGCCGCCTGGCTCGAGCGTGAAGAACGCGAGCGCGAGGAGCGCACCGACCTTCTATTGGCGGCGCTCGAGCTGAAGCCCGGAATGGTCGTCGCCGACATCGGCGCCGGCACCGGCTACCTGTCCAGGCGCATGGCTTCGGCCGTCACGCCGAGCGGCAAGGTGCTCGCCGTCGACGTGCAGCCGCAAATGGTGGCCCTGCTGCAGAGCATGGTGCGGCAAGGCGGCCTGACACAGATCCAGCCGCTGCTCGGCGCCGACAACGATGTCAAGCTGCCCGCGTCCTCCGTCGACCTGGCCATCATGGTCGATGTCTATCACGAGCTCGCCTTCCCGTACGAGGTGCTGGCGAGCATCGTCCGCGCATTGAAGCCCGGTGGTCGGCTCGTCTTCGTCGAGTACCGGGCCGAAGACCCGCGCGTGCCGATCAAGGCGCTGCACAAGATGAGCGAAGCCCAGATCAGGCGCGAAGCGGCTGTGCACGCACTGACGTGGGACCGCAGCGTGGGCACGCTGCCGATGCAGCACCTCGTCGTCTTTCGCAAGCGTGGCTGAGGGGCACCCCGGCGTCGAACGGGGAAGCGGGGCTCCTTTCTTCAGGGCCCGACGCTGTCGCCCAGCACCAGCCCTTCGCGCCTGGGATCTGCACCTCCTACCAGCGACGGCATCCCGTTCACCTGGGTGCTGATGACCGTGCCGGTGCCGCTCGACTGCGCGGCGACGCTGACGGTGTGCCCGAGCGCGCGCAGCCCGACGACCAGCGGATCGTTGGCGCCGTTGTTCGTTGCATCGACGTTGGGATGCTCGCCACCGACGTTGGTCGTCGGACTGTTGGCGGCGCCGAAGTTGATCATCGACGTGGCCTGCTGAGCGTCGAGGCCCCAGTCGAGCGCGCCGACGAGCGTCTTGGTGACGAACTGGATGATCGTCGAGCCGCCTGGGGATCCGGTTCCCATCACGAAGTCGCCGCGCGATCCAGTGGCCGTCTGTGCGAAGACCAGGGTCGGTGCCATCGAGCTGCGCGGGCGCTTGGCCGGCCCCACCCGATTGGCGATGGGCCCGGAGCTGTCGCTCGGCGAGAACGAGAAGTCGGTCAACTGGTTGTTGAGCAGGAACCCGTGCGTCATGCGGAACGAACCCATCGAGCTTTCGACGGTCGTCGTCATCACGACCACGTTTCCGTCCCGGTCGACGATCGTCATGTGCGTCGTCCCGTGGCCTTCGCCGTCGTGGATTCCTTGCGGGACGAAACCGGGAAAGACGCCCGCCGGGGCCGTGCCGATGCTGCGGTCGAAACGAATCAGGTTGGCGCGGCTGCGCAGGTAGTCCTTCGACAGCAGCGCGTCGGCACTGCCCCCCGGAAGCGGAACGAAGTCGGTGTCGGCAACGTATTTGTTCCGGTCCGCATAGGCCAGCCGCTCGGCTTCGCTGACCAGGTGAACGCCCACGACCGAGGGCTTCCCGCCCTCGGCGTCGATCGTGGTCGGGCGAAACCCGGCCATGTAGTAGTTCTCGAGGATGCCGAGGGTCTGCGCGATGGCGATGCCACCCGACGAAGGCGGCGGCATGCCGCAGACCCAGTAGATGCGATAGGTCGTGCACACGGCCGTGCGCCGGACCGGCTTGTAGGCGGCCAGATCGCTCAGTTCCGTCAGGCCCGGAGTCAGCGCGATCGCTGTCGGGCCGGTGCCGACGGGTGCCTTGATCTTGTCGACGATGGCCTGCGCGAGAGCGCCGGTGTAGAGGGCGTTGGCGCCGCCGGTGGCGATCGAATTCAGGGTGTCCGCATAAGCCGGATTTTTCAGAAGCGTCCCCAGCGACTTCGGAGCGTAGTCGGGAGCGGGGCCGTAGAAATAGGCGGTCGCCTCGGCATCCACCAGGAGGCTCGCCCTGTTCAACGCGATCGCGTCGGCGAGCCGCCCACTGATCTTGAAGCCATCCGTTGCAAGCTTGATTCCTGAAGCGAACAAGCCGCTCCACGGCAGCTTGCCGTTGTCCTGGTAGGCCAGCTCGAGCATTCGAACGGCTCCAGGTGTACCCACCGAGCGCCCGCTGGCCCGGACGCCATTGAATGCGGCAGCGTCGCTCGACGTTCCCGGCGACGTCGGCAGCGGATAGGCGAGATTGGTAGGACCGATGTAGCGCAGGTAATCCTGCGTGGCCGCCGCCGGCGCCTGTTCGCGGCCGTCGTAGGCCTGCACCACCTTGCTCTTGGCGTTGTAGTGCACCATGAATGCACCCCCGCCCAAGCCCGACGACTGCGGCTCCACCAGCCCGAGCACGGCCTGCACCGCCACCGCCGCGTCGACGGCGCTGCCGCCCTGCTTCAGGATGTCGCACCCTGCCTGCGAGGCGAGCGGGTTGGCCGTGACCACCATGTAGTTCCTGGCATAGACCGGCTTCGCGCCGAGCTTGTAGCCGGAAGCCGGCTCGGGGATCGCCGGATCGCCGGGAATGCCGGAGCCGACCACCACGGCGCCGGTGCTCGTGACCTGCGTGCAAGCAGCGTCGACAGCCGTGAAGTTGTCATCGCCGCCACAGCCCACAAGGCCCGCGGCGAGCGCCACTGCGGGCAGAAAGAGCCACGTCTGCTGGGCAAGAATGTGCTGTTCCATGTGCATGACGAAAAGGATTTGGTTTGCAGCGATCGGCGCCATCGACACTGGCGCTGCATCCATTTGGCGAGCCTCATGGACGCGGTGTCAAGCGGGAGTTTCCGGATGAGCCGAGTCCTCCCGCGTGGCCAAAGGCGTTGCGTTGTTGCTGACTGCGGCCGCCGGGCTCTTCCATGCGGCCGGTCAATGCGCTAAGGTTGGTTTCCCCGCGCCTGTGCGAGGCTCGGGACCCACCGAAAAAACCGGAGTGACCATGAAATCAACCGCCTTCAGGATGATCTGCCGTCTTCTCATCGCCTCGATCTTCGCGATGTCGTTTCAACCCGCCATGGCCGGCATGATCGGCACCGATCAGGCGGTGGCCGCGGTCACCCCGCAGGCCGATCGCGCCGCGCTGCTCGGCGCCTTGAGCCGCAGCGACGTGGCGAGCCAGCTCCAGGCCCAGGGCGTCGATCCCGAGGCGGCCAAGCTGCGCGTCGCCTCGATGACCGACCAGGAAGTGACGACGGTGGTGGGCCAGATCAATTCGCTGCCCGCGGGTGCGCACGTCAGCGGCTGGGCCATCGCCGGTATCGTCGCGGTCGTCGCGGCCCTGGTCGTGTGGGCCTACTGGAAGTAATGATCCGCGGCTGCGCTCGCAGCCTCCTGATGAACGCCCGCCTTCGCGCGGGCGTTTTTCGCTGGGCGTTGATCCTCGCCCTGCCGCTGTCGTCCGCTGGGTGTGCCTGGCTGCTGCCGCAGTCCGAGGCGATGCGGAACGAGTGGCCGGCCGATCTGGGCCAGCGCGTCGAGCTCGACAGCGTGCCGTTCTTCCCGCAAGAGGACTATCAATGCGGGCCCGCGTCCCTCGCGACGGCGATCGCCTACGACGGCGTTGCCGTCACGCCCGACGATCTGGTGGCGAAGGTCTACCTGCCGCATCGAGAGGGCAGCCTGCAGCTCGAGATGCTGGCCGCACCGCGCGCGTACGGCCTCGTGTCGTGGCGGCTCGCGCCCAGGTTCGACGATCTCCTGCGCGAAGTCCTCGCGGGGAGCCCTGTCATCGCGATGCAGGACTATGGCGTCTGGCGGTTTCACTATTGGCACTACGCCGTGGTCGTCGGGTTCGATCGGGAAACCGGCAAGGCAGTGCTGCGCTCAGGTGAAAAGCGCCGGCTCGAGATTCCGTTCTCGGTGCTCGAATACACGTGGAAGGGAAGCGGCTACTGGGCAATGGTCGCCATGCCGCCCGATCGCATTCCGGTGACCGCGGACGAGGCGAGTTGGCTGCAGGCGGTGGTCGCCATGGAGCGGGTGGCGGACCGCGCCGCGGCACACACGGCCTACCGCGCCGTGCTGCGCCGTTGGCCGGCGAGCCTCAATGGCGCCATCGGCCTGGCGAATGTCGACTACGCACAGGGCGATCTGCAGGGCGCGGAATCTGTCTTGCGCGATGCAGTGAAGCGCCATCCGGACTCGGTCGTGGCACTGAACAATCTCGCACAGGCCGTGGCCGACCAGAACCGCGACCAGGAAGCGCTCGTCCTGCTCGAGGAAGCGGTCGCCCTCGGCGGCCCTTTCAAGGACACGGTGGAGCAGACGCAAGCCGCGATCCGCAAGAAGATCGCGACCCGGAAGTAGCCTGCTATTGCGCCGGCGCAGTGCCGGAGATGCGAGAGGCTTCCCCTTCTCCACCACGTAGACCGCGACGAGCGCCACCGGTACGGCCGCGTCGTTTTTTTGCGTTGTGCACGACGCCCGCGGGAATGACGAACCTTCGCCGGCTGCGACCTTGCGTGGCGCTTGCCCCGCCACCAGCAGAGTCGCTTCGCCGTCCATCACATAGCTGATCTCGTCGCCCGGGTGGGCGTGCCACCCTGCCACCCCGCCTGGTGCGACCTCGACGCGGGCGACGACGGCTTCGCGCGCGGGCACCGACACGTCGGCCCTGGTGACCATCGTTCGCGTCAGTGCCGGGCTCTGCGCGACGAGAGCGCCAGCGGCGGCGAGCAGGCTCGCGCCGGCCAGGACTCTCTTGAGATGCTCGTTTATTTGCCGGGGCGTCAACCTTCTGTCGGCGCACAAGGCGCTTGCGACCGGCAAGGAAGTCGAAGGCACGGTCCAGGAGTGCGCCACCGATCTCCAGGAGGTCACGAGGACGCTTGCGCAAGGAGTCGCCGAGTTGCAACGGACCGAGGACGTGCTCTCCGAGGCGCAGGCGGACCTGGCGGAGACCAAGAGGAATTGGCGTCGGCCAAGGAGGCCGAGAAGGAGGCGAGGCAACAGGCGATGCACGATCCGGCCACCGGGTTGCCGAACCGCGACCTGTTCGACACGCGCCTCGAACGTTTGTCGGCCAGCTTGTCGCCGTCGTCAAGGCCGCTGCCTGAAGGCGTCGGGGGAGCTAGTGACTACAAGA
>JALYXU010000139.1 GCA_030946925.1 Pseudomonadota bacterium | reverse complement strand
ACTACCTGCTCGTTCTTCAACGATCGGCATGGAGGCCCATCATGGAAATCGACGCTCTCGGTATCGATCTGGCCAAGCGTGTATTCCAGTTGCACGGCGCAACGCGGACTGGCGTTCTCGTTCATCGCTCCAAGGTCAGCCGCCCTGCGTTGTTCGAAGCGATCACTCGACTGAGTCCGAAACTCGTCGTGATGGAAGCCTGCAGCTCGGCTCACCACTGGGCTCGTCGATTGCAAGGGCACGGCATCGACGTGCGTCTGATCAGCCCTCAGTACGTGGTGCCGTTCGTGAAGACCAACAAGAACGATCTCAACGACGCCGAGGCGATTGTCGAAGCCTCGAGTCGGCCTGCGATGCGCTTCGTGACGATCAAGACCATCCAGCAGGATCTTCAGGCGCTGCATCGGCTGCGCCAGCTGCTGGTCCATCAACGAACGGCCATCATCCAACCAAGTGCGGGGCGTGCTGGCCGAGTGCGGCATCGTTGTCGCGCAGTCGCCGGCGGCGTTCCATCGGGCCATGCCCGAGATCCTGGCCAGCCCGAACGACGAGCTCTCGCAGTTCTGCCGAGGCCTGATTATCGAGTTGCTCGGGCATCTGAAGTCACTGGAAGAGCGCATCGGCAGCTGTGACGCCAGGGTGAAGACGGTCATGGCCAGCTCGGAGGCCTGCAGGCGAATCAGCGCCATCGACGGCGTTGGGCCGCTGACGGCCACGGCCATCGTCGCTGCAGTCGGCGACGCCAGCGAGTTCAAGAACGGCCGTCACCTTGCGGCCTGGCTAGGCTTGGTGCCGCGGCAGCATTCGTCCGGCGGCAAGTCCAAGCTCTACGGCATCAGAAAGCGCGGCGATACCTACCTTCGAACCTTGCTCATCCATGGCGCGCGTTCCGTGCTGCGCTATGTCGCGGGCAAGACCGACGTCCAGAGCAGATGGCTGCGCGAGCTCATCGAGCGACGAGGCTACACCGCGCGGCGGTAGCGGTGGCGAACAAGAACGCGCGTGTGATCCAGGCGCTTCTCAGCAGCGACCGCGCCTACGAGCGGCCAGGCGCCGCCTGAGCAGCGTCGAAGCGAAACAAGACCGTCTTGAAAGGAGAAGTCCACCGACCACACCCAGCGCAGGTTGCGTAGCACTACGACAGTGATGACGAAACCGGTCAGAGCAGCATCTCGGGATCCTGCTTTTCGTGCCGGCTGAGCAATCGAGCCGCCAATCTGCTGAGGACGAGATGCGCGAATCTCATCGAGGCTGCGGGGCATGCGAAGGCTGCCCTCCAAGCAAGCCGGATACATGCATGCAGACCACTTCCCCATCATCAAGTAGAGCTTGCAAAAGGCGTCGGGTCCATACATGCACGAAAAGTACGACCACCCCGACCTGAAATCGCTTTTGAAGGGAATTCAGCTCGTGGCGAGCATGAGCTACGCGATCAGGGGTTTGGCCTAGGTGGCCACAGCTCGTGCGATCCGGCCTGAAGCTACTGAACAGATCGAAGGAGGAGGGTGCCGTCGAGGGTGCTGCTCGTCCCGGTCAAAGGCTGTGAAGATCGACCATCAGCGTGTGGGTTGGGGGAGGGTCAGAACGGAGGCATGATCAACATCACCATTGCGTGGCCACATGCATCGCCCACACCGTGCGCGGGTCACAGCATATGCCCGATGTCCGAGGCACTAGTGGGGTAGGCGAACATCGTTGCTTTCAGGGCGTCGGCCGTGATCCCGTGGCGAATCGCCAGAGCGAAAAGGTTGATGTTGTCGTCGACATGCGGGCCGACGAGATGCGCGCCGAGCACGCGCCCTGTTTTCTTCTCGATCATTACTTTGAAGCCGTAGACGGGTTCGGCCGCCTGACGCGCAGTGAACCACGTACCCGCCTTCTGGCATGTGATGTGAAATTGCAGGCCTTGTCCGCGCGCCTCTGCTTCGGTCAACCCCACCGATGCGATCGGCGGCAGTGAAAAGACGACGCTGGGAACACCACGATAGTCAGGCTTCGTGTGGTTACCCTGGAGCAGGTTGGCAGCGACGACCTCGGCATCGTGGCTTGCCACCGGCGTCAACGGCGGTCCCTTGCCCGCCGCGTCGCCGGCCGCGTAGACAGCAGGGTTCGACACGCTCTGCAGAAACTCGTTGAGGACGAGCTTGCCCTTGTTGACCTCGATTCCTGCGACTTCGAGGCGAAGCTGCGCGAGGGGCGGTGCCCGCCCGGCGGCATGAACGACGAGGTCGGCGTCGACGCTCGTCATCATCCCGCCCTGACGCGCCGAGACGCGGTAGCCGCCGCCGATCTTCTCGACGGCCACGACCGACGTACCGGTGCGAACGTCGATGCCGAAAGTGACGAACTTTTCCATCAGCCAGCCGACCAGGTCGGCATCGAACGCTTCGAGCATTCTTTCGCCGCTCTGCAAGATCGTGACCTCGGCTCCCGCCAGCGAGGCGATGTTGGAGAACTCGGCGGCGATGTAGCCGCCGCCCACGAAGACGACACGGCGCGGCATCGAAGCGAGGCTGAGGAACCCCTCGTTGTCGACGAGGTGCTCTTCCCCTGCGACATTCAGCGCCACCGGCTCGGCGCCGCAGGCAAGCACGATCTG
>JALYXU010000096.1 GCA_030946925.1 Pseudomonadota bacterium | reverse complement strand
GCGTCACCGTGCCGCTCGCCCTCGTCGGAACCTTCGCGGTCATGTTCCTGGCCGGCTATAGCCTCAACAATCTAACACTAATGGCGTTGACGATCGCCGTCGGCTTCGTCGTCGACGACGCCATCGTCATGATCGAGAACATCTCGCGCCATCTCGAGATGTCGAAGGAGAGCGCGGGCAAGGCCCACGGCGACCGGCAGGACGGTGCGGCGGTGCTGGACGAGGCGGCGCTGGCCGGCGCCGAGGCCGAGTCACTGCCGAAGGGACGGCAGCGCCGGGTCGTCGAGGCGGCGCTCGCGGGCGCGTCCGAGATCGGCTTCACCATCATCTCGCTGACGGTCTCGCTGATCGCGGTGCTGATCCCGCTGCTCTTCATGGGCGACGTCGTCGGCCGCCTGTTCCGCGAGTTCGCGGTGACGCTGGCGATCACGATCCTCATCTCCGCGGTGGTCTCGCTGACGCTGGTGCCGATGATGTCGGCACGCTGGCTGCACCTCGACGAGGAGAAGAAAGAGACGGGCAGGCTGGCAGGCCGCTTCCGCCGCTTCTTCGCCTCGGTGATGCAGCGCTACGACCGCTCGCTGACGTGGGTCATCGATCACGACGTGCTGACCCTGACGGTTGCGGTGCTGACGCTGGCGCTGACCGTGCTGCTCTACCTGTTCATTCCGAAGGGCCTGTTCCCGACCCAGGACACCGGCCAGCTGCAGGCGCGGATCCAGACCGCGGACGATGTCTCCTATGCCCGCATGTCCGAGCTGCAGCAGGCGGCGGCGCGGGCCATCCTCGAGGACCCGGCAGTTGCCAACCTGAGCTCGCTGATCGGCGTCGACGCGGCCAACAACACGATGCTCCACACCGGCAGCATGCTGATCGACCTGAAGCCCGACCACGGCGACCAGGCCGATGTGATGGCCAGTCTGCAGCGCCGGGTCGGCGCGGTGGCAGGCGTCACGCTGTACCTGCAGCCGACCCAGGACCTGACGATCGATGCCGAGAGCGGCCCGACCCAGTTCCGCATCTCGCTCGAAGGCGCCGACACCGCCACCGTCACGCGGTGGGTCGACAAGCTGGTGGCGCAGATGCGCGAGCAGACGCAGTTGCGCAACGTCATCAGCGACGCCGGCGCCACCGGCATTGCCGCCTACATCAAGGTCGATCGCGACACCGCGGCGCGGCTCGGCGTCACCGCCAGCGCCGTCGACGACGCGCTCTACAGCGCCTTTGGCCAGCGCATCGTCTCGACCATCTTCACCGAGACCAACCAGTACCGCGTCATCCTCGAGGCCCAGCCCGCCCTGCTCGGCACGGCCCAGTCGGTCGGCAAGCTCAATCTGCGCACCGCCTCCGGCGAGCCGACGCCGCTCGATGCGATCGCCACCATCACCGAGCAAGCGGCGCCGCTGCAGATCACGCACGTCGCCCAGTACCCGGCGTCGACGATCGGCTTCGACACCGCGCCCGGCGTCGCGCTCGGTGCCGCGGTCGGCTCGATTCGCGCGGCTGCCAAGGCGATCGGCCTGCCGTCGTCGGTGCAGCTGACCTTTCTCGGCGCCTCGGGCGCCTACGAGAAGTCGCTCTCGAACCAGCTCTGGCTGATCCTGGCCGCGGTCATCTGCGTCTACATCGTGCTCGGCGTGCTGTACGAGAGCTACATCCATCCGCTGACGATCCTCTCGACCCTGCCGTCGGCGGGAGTCGGCGCCTTGCTCGCCCTGCTCGTCACCGGCAACAGCCTCGGCGTGATCGGCATCATCGGCATCATCCTTCTGATCGGCATCGTCAAGAAGAACGCGATCATGATGATCGACTTCGCGATCCAGGCCGAGCGCGACGGCAGGAAACCGGCCCGGGAGGCCATCCATCAGGCGGCGATGCTGCGCTTCCGGCCGATCCTGATGACGACGCTGGCGGCCTTGTTCGCAGCGCTGCCGCTGATGCTCGGCTGGGGCGAAGGCCACGAGCTCCGCCGCCCGCTCGGCCTGGCCATCTTCGGCGGTCTGATCGTCAGCCAGATGCTGACCTTGTTCACCACGCCGGTGATCTATCTGGCGTTCGACAAGCTCGGGCGTCGGTTCGCGGGACGGAAAGACCGCTCACCCCAGCCCTCTCCCGCAAGCGAGAGAGGGAGTCGCAGCAGTTCTTCCCTCGCCCTTGCAACGGGAAAGGGAGCGCATGGTGTAGCTCGGTCCGTTCCCTCGCCCCGCCCGCGGGGAGAGGGCTAGGTGAGGGGCACGCGCCGATGAACCTCTCCGCACCCTTCGTGCGTCGCCCGATCGGCACGGTCCTGCTGACCGCGGGCGTCGCGCTCGCCGGCATCGGCGGTTTCTTCGCGCTGCCGGTGGCGCCGCTGCCGCAGGTCGACTTTCCGACCATCTCGGTCTCGGCGTCGCTGCCCGGCGGCAGCCCCGACACGATGGCGAGCAGCGTGGCGACGCCGCTCGAGCGGCATCTCGGCTCGATCGCCGGCGTCAGCGAGATCACCTCGTCGAGCCAGGTCGGGACCGCGCGCATCACGCTGCAGTTCGATCTCAGCCGCAACATCGACGGCGCCGCCCGCGAGGTCCAGGCGGCGATCAACGCCTCGCGGGTCGATCTGCCGGCCACCCTGCGCAGCAATCCGACCTATCGCAAGGCCAACCCCGCCGACGCGCCGATCCTGATCCTGGCCCTGACCTCGAAGACGATGTCGACCGGGCAGATCTACAACGCCGTCTCGAACATCGTCAGCCAGCGCATCGCCCGGGTCGACGGCGTCGGCGACGTCGAGCTCGGCGGCAGCACCCTGCCGGCGGTGCGGGTCGAGCTGCTGCCGTTCGCCCTCAACCGCTACGGTGTCAGCGGCGAAGACGTGCGCGCCGCGATCCAGGCCTCGAACGCGAACCGGCCCAAGGGCGCGGTCGAAGGCGAAGGCCGACGCCTGCAGATCTACACCCAGACGCCGGCGCGCAAGGCCGCCGATTACGCGCCGATGGTGGTGGCCTGGCGCAACAATTCGGCGGTGCGCCTCGGCGACGTCGCCAACGTCATCGACGGCGTCGAGAACACACGCACCCTCGGCCTGTTCAACGGCGACCCGGCCGTCGTCGTCCTGATCACGCGTCAGCCCGGCGCCAACGTCATCAAGACCGTCGACGGGGTCCGGGCCCTGCTGCCTGAGCTGCGCGCGCAATTGCCGGCCGAGGTCCAGCTCGATGTCGCCTCCGACAGCACCAATTCGATCCGCGCATCGCTGCGCGAGATCGAGCTGACGCTGCTGGTGTCGATCGTGCTGGTGGTGCTGGTCGTCAGCGTCTTCCTGCGCAGCTGGCGCGCCACCATCGTCCCGGCGGTGGCCACCATCGTCTCGCTGCTCGGCACCTTCGGCGTGATGTCGCTGCTCGGCTTTTCGCTCAACAACCTCAGCCTGATGGCCCTGACGGTGGCGACCGGCTTCGTTGTCGACGACGCCATCGTCGTTCTCGAGAACACCAGCCGGCACATCGAAGCCGGCATGGACCGCATGCAGGCGGCGCTGCTCGGCGCCAAGGAGGTCGGCTTCACGGTGCTGTCGATCAGCGTCTCGCTGGTGGCGGTGTTCATCCCGCTGCTCTTCATGCAGGGCCAGGTCGGCCGGCTATTCCGCGAATTCGCGGTGACGCTGTCGGCAGCGGTGCTGATCTCGCTCGTCATCTCGCTGACGACGACGCCGATGATGTGCGCCTGGCTGCTGAAGCCGCCCGCACCCGCGCCCTCACCCCGGCCCTCTCCCGCGGGCGGGAGAGGGGGCAAGACGTGGCGGCTTGCCGATTCGGCCGAGCGCGGCTTCGCCAAGGTGCTGTCGTGGTACGAGGCCAGCCTTGACTGGGCCCTGGCGAGCGTCTGGCTGGTCCTCTTCATCCTGGCCGCGGTGATCGGCCTCAACGTCTATCTCTTCGCTGCCGCGCCGAAGGGCTTCTTCCCGCAGCAGGACACCGGCCAGCTCAGCGGCGGCATGCGCGCCGACCAGAGCATCTCGTCGCAGGCGATGGCGAGCAAGCTGCGCCAGGTGGTCGGCATCGTCCATCGTGATCCGGCGGTGGCGACGGTGGTCGGCTTCACCGGCGGCAGCCGCGCCGGCGGCGGCTTCATGTTCGTCAATCTGAAGCCGGCGTCGCAACGCAGCGACAGCGGCCAGGCCGTCATTCAAAGGCTGCGGCCGCAGCTGGCCCAGGTGACCGGCCTGCAGATCTTCCTGAACCCGGTGCAGGATGTGCGCGCCGGCGGCCGGCAGAGCAATTCGACGTACCAGTACACGCTGAAGAGCGACAACCTCGGCGACCTGCGCAAGTGGGCGACGCGGCTCGCCGACGCGATGAAGCAGCACGCCGAGATGACCGACGTCGACACCGACCAGCAAGACAACGGCGTCGAGACGCGGGTCGAGGTCAATCGCGACAGCGCCGCCCGCCTGGGCATTTCGTCGGCGGCGATCGATGCGGCGCTCTACGACGCGTTCGGCCAGCGCCAGGTCGCGACCATCTACGACGAGCTGAATCAATACCACGTCATCATGGAGTGGGCGCCCGACTACACCAAAGGACCGAACGCTCTGGCCGACGTCTACGTGCCGGCCAAGGGTGTCGCGGCCGGCTCGCCGACCTCGGGGACGGCAACGACGGCGACGACGGCCGGGACCACGCCGACGGTCGCGGCCAACCCCGGCGCGCGCGATTCGTCGTCCGGCAACGCGCTCGCCAACAGCGCCACGCCGATGGTGCCGCTGAGTGCCATCGCCGGCTTCGTCGAAGGCTCGACGCCGACGGCCATCAACCATCAGGACAGCCAACTGGCGACGACCATCTCCTTCAACCTGGCCGAGGCCAAGACCCTCGGCGACGCGACCGCGGCGATCAAGCAGGCCGAGGCCCAGATCGGCATGCCCAACAACGTGCGCGGGTCCTTCCAGGGCACGGCGCTCGCGGCGCAGCAGTCGCAGGGCCAGCAGGCGATGCTGATCCTGGCCGCCATCGCCGTGATCTACATCGTCCTCGGCATGCTCTACGAAAGCCTGGTCCATCCGGTGACGGTGCTGTCGACGCTGCCGTCGGCGGGGGTCGGCGCGGTGCTGGCGTTGCTGTTGTTCCGGATGGATTTCTCGATCATTGCCCTGATCGGCGTCTTCCTGCTGATCGGCATCGTCAAGAAGAACGCCATCCTGATCATCGATTTCGCGCTCGAGGCGGAGAGGACGCGCGGCCTCGGCGCCGTCGAGGCAGTGCGCGAGGCGTGCCTGCTGCGGTTCCGGCCGATCCTGATGACGACACTGGCCGCGGCGCTGGGCGCACTGCCCCTGGCGATCGGTTTCGGCGAGGGCGCGGAGCTGCGCCAGCCGCTCGGCGTGGCCATCATCGGCGGCCTGCTCGCCAGCCAGGTCCTCACCTTGCTGACGACGCCGGTGGTCTACGTCGTTCTCGACAAGCTGCGACATCGCAAGGCGCGCGCGCAGGACCCTGTGCCGTTACCGCCTCGTCTCGCGACCGAAAGCCCGAAATGAAGTCGGTCTTCCGTGTTCCGCGTCCAGCCCGATCGCCGCGCCCGCGGATCTGCGGCAACGGGCCCGCGGCCCGGCGGCTCGCCGCGTCGCTCGGGCTCGCCCTGTTGAGCGCTTGCGCGGTCGGTCCGGACTATCAGCGGCCGAGCGCTCCGGTCTCGAGCCGCTACAAGGAAGCGCCGGTCGGCGGTGCGGACTGGATCGCCGCGGCCCCCGCCGATGCGCTCGACCGCGGCGACTGGTGGCGACGCTTCGACGACAGCGAGCTGGATCGGCTGGCCCGCGACGTCGATGCTGCCAACCAGACGGTTGCCGGCGCGCTCGCCTCCTACCGGCAGGCCGAAGCGCTGGTGCGCGAGGCGCGGGCGGCGTATTTCCCGAGCCTCGGCCTGGGCATCGGCGCCAGTCGCAGCGGCGGCGGTCGCGACGTCGCCGCTGCGACCAGCACCGGCAGATCCGGATCGGCCGGGACCGCGTACTCGGCTTCCCTCAACGGCGACTGGGCGCCGGACTTCTGGGGCCATGTCAGCCGCAATGTCGAAGGCGCGCGAGCCGGCGTGCAGGCGAGCACCGCCGACCTCGCCGCAGCCCGCCTCTCGGCTCAAGCGGCGATGGCGATCGACTACTTCTCGCTTCGCGAAGCCGACTTCGAGGCCGAGCTTCTGCAAAAGAGCATCGACGGCTACGACCGGGCGCTGACGATCACCCAGAACCGATACAACGCCGGCGTTGTCGCCAAGACCGATGTGCTGCAGGCACAGACGCAGCTGGCGACGACGCGCTCGGCGCTCTCCACCGTGCGCGCCAACCGGGCTCGGCTGGAGCACGCGATCGCCCTCCTCACCGGCAAGCCGGCGGGCGACTTCGCCATCGCCGCCGGGCGATGGAACGCCGTCGTGCCGGCGATACCGCTCGGCGTGCCGTCGGCGCTGCTGCAACGCCGACCCGACATCGCCTCGGCCGAGCGCCAGGTCGCCGCCGCCAATGCCCAGATCGGGGTCCAGCGCTCGGCCTATTTTCCGAGCCTGACGCTGAACGCTTCGCTCGGCAATGCCGGCTCGCGCATCGGCGACCTGTTCAAGGTCTCGAACGCGCTCTGGTCGGTCGGCGCATCGGTCGCGCAAACGCTCTTCGATGCCGGCGCGATCGCGGCCCGGGTCTCGGCCGCCGAAGCAGCGCGCGACATCGCAGTGGCGCGCTACAGGCAGACCGTGCTGGCCGCGTTCCAGGCGGTCGAAGACCAGCTCACCAATGCGCGTGCCGACGCCGAGCAGGCCGAGCTGCAGCAGCAGGCGTCCGACGCCGCCGACCTCACCGAGCAGCAGATCCTCAATCGCTACCGCGCCGGCCAGCTCGGCTACACCGACGTGGTGACGGCGCAGGCCTCGGCGCTCTCGGCGCGGCGCGCGCTCGTGCAAGTGGCCGTCAATCGGCAGATCGCGGCGGTCTCGCTGATCCAGGCGCTGGGTGGTGGCTGGGACAGCGCCGCCGCCGTCGAAACGAACAGCTCGGTGCGCGGCGACAGCGCCAAGTGAGCGCGGGGAGCGCGTCCCCGGGCCTGCGGCCGCGGCTCGCGGAAGCATCTATCGAAAAACCTTAGGGTCCGCCTCGAGGCGCGCCCCCAGAATGCCGGCTCATCGCGGGAGTGCGAGCGTCGTCCGATGGAAAAGATCTGGCTGAAGCAATATCCCACCGGCGTGCCGGCGGAGATCGACGCGACGCTCTACCCGTCGCTGGTCGCGTTGCTCGACGACAGCTTTCGCCGCTACGCCGATCGGCTCGCCTACAAGTTCATGGGCCGCTCGATCAGCTTCAGGGAGATCGACCAGGCCTCGCTGAAATTGGCCGCATGGCTGCAGGGCCAGGGCCTGGTCCAGGGCGACCGCGTCGCCGTCATGATGCCGAACGTGCCGCAGTATCCGGTTGCGGTCGCCGCCATCCTGCGAGCCGGCCTGGTGGTCGTCAACGTCAATCCGCTCTACACGCCGCGCGAGCTCGAGCACCAGCTCAAGGACTCGGGCGCCAAGGCCATCGTCGTCCTCGAGAACTTCGCCGGCGTGCTGGCCCAGGTGATGGCGTCGGTGCCGAGCAAGAAGGTGCTGCTCGCGTCGATGGGCGACATGCTCGGCTTCCCGAAGTCGCTGCTCGTCAACTATGTCGTGCGCAAGGTGAAGAAGATGGTGCCGGCGTTCGACATCGCCGGCGCCGTTCGCTTCAACGACGCGCTGTCGGCCGGCCGGCGGATGCCGTTCGCCGCGGCCAGGGTCGGCGCCGACGACATCGCCGTCCTGCAGTACACCGGCGGCACCACCGGCGTCAGCAAGGGCGCGGTGCTGCTGCATAAGCAGCTCGTGGCCAACATCCTGCAGTCGGAGGCCTGGTACCAGCCGGCCCTGAAAAAGATCCCGACCGGCGAGCAGATCGTGACGATCTGCGCCCTGCCGATCTATCACATCTTCGGATTCAACGCCAACATGATGCTGGGGATCCGGATGGGCGGCGCCAACATCCTGATCGCCAATCCACGCGATCTGCCCGGCATGTTCAAGCAGCTTCGCGGCGAGAAGTTCCATAGTTTTCCGGCCGTCAACACGCTCTTCAACGCGATCGCCCATCACCCTGAATTCGCGAGCGTCGACTGGAGCTCGCTGGTCATTTCCATCGGTGGCGGCATGGCGGTGCAGAGCGCCACTGCCAAGCTCTGGCTCGAGAAGACGGGCTGTCCGATCGTCGAGGGTTATGGCCTCTCCGAGACCAGTCCGTCGGCGTCCTGCAACCCGGTCGACAGCACCGCCTTCAGCGGCAACATCGGCCTGCCGATGCCGAGCACCGAAATGACGCTGCTCGACGACGACGGCAACGAAGTGCCGATCGGAACGGCCGGCGAGATCGCCATCCGCGGCCCCCAGGTGATGGCCGGCTATTGGCAGCGGCCCGACGAGACGGCCAAGGCGATGACCGCCGACGGCTACTTTCGCAGCGGCGACATCGGCATCGTCGACGCGCGCGGCTATTTCAAGATCGTCGACCGCAAGAAGGACATGATTCTCATCAGCGGCTTCAACGTCTACCCGAACGAGGTCGAAGACGTCGTCACGCAGATGCCGGGCATTCTGGAGTGCGCAGTGGTCGGCGTCGCCGATGCCAAGGCCGGCGAGGCGGTCAAGCTGGTCATCGTCCGCAAGGATCCGGCCGTCACGGAGGCGATGGTGCGTGCCTATTGCGAGGCCAACCTCACCGGCTACAAGCGGCCGAAGGTGGTCGAATTCCGCACCGATTTGCCGAAGTCGCCGGTCGGCAAGATCCTGCGTCGGGAATTGCGCGACAAAGCGTGAGATTCGGATGAGATTCCCTGCCCGGGTCCGGCATCGGTGCTGATACATTTCGCCCTGTCGGAGGCAGCGCCACGGGCGCCTGCATGACGGGAACGGGGCCATCACGGTGATCTGGGTCAAGACCGACGCGGGACGCGCCGAAATGCAAACTCGCTCGCTCGTCAAGGATCGGGCGCGCCGTAATCTGTTGCTGCTCATCGACGGCACCAAGTCCGAAGAAATGCTGCTCGGCAATCTTGCCGGCATCACTGCGCTCGACATCCAGGAGCTGCGCAAGCTCGATCTGATTGCTCCCGCTACCGGTGCGGTCACGGTCGGCAGTTCCGGGCGCGGCTCGGCCGGCAACCCGAGTCAGCCGACCATTCCGTTGCCGCTTGCGGTGTCGCCGCTCGACTATCCCCAATTCACCGCCGCGCTGACGAAGCTGATCTCCGCCAATCTCGGCCTGCGCGGCTTCACCTTAACGCTCGCGGTCGAGAAGGCGGGAACGATCGAGGAGTTGCGCGACGTCGCAACGCGAACCATCGAACACATCCGCGAACGCAAAGGCGAGACGGTCGCCGCCGAGGCCCGCAAGACGCTGTACGGCGCCTGACCGCGGCAAGCGCCGCGGCCTGTCGGGTTCGAACCGGTCGGCAACATGGCGGCGCGCATCTTCGTGCCGATGCCTCTCGCCGCGGGCACCGTTTTCAGCTTGCCGAAGGGCCAGTCGCGCCACGTCCAAGTGCTGCGCCTGCAACCCGGCGACACGATCGTTCTCTTCAACGGCGACGACGGCCTGGAGTGGCCAGCCCGGATCATCCGTATCGACCGCCAATCGGTCGACCTTCGCATCGGCGACGCCAACGCCGGCGATGCCGCCCCTGTTCCGCTCGATCGGGAATTGCCGATGCAGGTGACGCTGGCCCTCGGCGTGCCCGCCAACGAGCGCATGGACTCACTGGTCGAGAAGGCGACCGAGCTCGGCGTCGCCGCCATCCAGCCACTGATCTGCGAGCGTTCGGTGGTTCGGCTCGCCGGCGACCGCGCCGACGCGCGGCGACTGCACTGGAGTGCGGTGGCGGCGTCGGCGAGCGAGCAGTCGGGGCGGGTTCGCGTTCCCTCGATCGGCTCGCCCCTGAAGCTCGACGCGTGGCTGCAGAGTCTTCCTGCAACGACGTCGTCCGCGGCGCAAAGCCGGCTCGTCCTGAGCTTCGATCGTTCGGCGCAGCCACCCGCCGCGGTGCTGATGGCGCACCCCTGTGGGTCAGGCTCGACGTGGCTGGTCCTGAGCGGTCCGGAAGGCGGCTTGGCCCCGGCCGAAGAAGAACGGGCCGTCGCAGCGGGCTTCCTGCGCGTGTCCCTCGGAGCGCGTGTGCTTCGTGCCGACACGGCGCCGCTGGCGCTCCTGGCATGGCTCGGCCTGACGATCAGGCTTGGGGCTTGACGATCAGGCCTGGCTGGCCGCAGTGTTCGGCCGCTCGCGCCGCGCCGAGCCGGCGATCAGATCGAAGCGAAACAGCCGGCACTCGATCGGCCCATTCCACATCGGCACCCGGCGCGATTCCTTCAGGCGCATCGCGCTCGGCAGGCGCGGATCGGGGCTCAGGATCCAGGCGGTCCAGCCGCCCGGATGGCTGGTGTAGGCGCGCTTCCAGTGGGCCGCGAGGCGGCTGAAGAAGTCGCTCGGCGTGGCCCGGTCTTCGGCCGATTCGCGCGAGGCGCCACGCGCTGCCTTGCCCGCGACCTCGATCCGCTCGCCATAGGGCGGGTTCATCAGCAGCGTGCCATGCAGATCGCTCGGCAAGCTCGGCGGCGGCCGCTCCAGCGCATCGCCGCCGTTGAAGACGATGGCGTGGCCGACGCCGGCGCGTTCGGCATTGCGACGCGCGAAGTCGATCATCCGAAACGAGATGTCGCTGGCGAAGATCGGCACTTCCGGGGCCCGGACCCGCGCCTTGGCATGGCTACGCAGGCGCTGCAGCTCGGCGCGGGCGTCGGCATCGGCAAAGGGCCGCAGCTTCTCGAAGCCGAAGCGACGCAGGCTGCCCGCGGCGATGCCGCAGGCGATCTGCGCCGCTTCGATGGCAATCGTTCCCGAGCCGCAGCACGGATCGTGCAAGGCGCCGCCGCTGCCGGCGTTGCCGCGCCAGCCGGCGGCGCCGAGCATCGCCGCGGCCAGCGTTTCCTTGAGAGGTGCATCGCCGGTATCGGCGCGCCAGCCGCGCTTGAAGAGGGCGTCGCCGGAGCTGTCCACGTAGACCGACGCGCGTTGCGCGCCGACGTGCAGCAGCACCTGCAGGTCGGGATGCGCGGTGTCGACGCTCGGCCGCTCGCCGCTGCTCTCGCGCATCCGGTCGCAGACGGCGTCCTTGACCCGCAGCGCGGCGAAATTGAGGCTTCGCAGCGGGCTCTTCTGCGCCGTGCTGTCGACCCGCAGCGTCTGCTGCGGCCCGATCCACTCGTCCCACTCGACACTGCGCGCCAGCGCGTAGAGGTCGTCCTCGTTGCGATAGTCGCCGGCGGCCACTTCGATCAGGACGCGCTGCGCCAGCCGAGATTCGAGATTGAGCAGCATGACATCGCGCAGCTCGGCGTCGAGTGCGACGCCGCCGCGCTGCGTCTCGACCTGCGCCCGCGGCAGCAGCGCCCGGACCTCGGCGCCGAGCAACGCCTCGACACCGGCGGCACAGGGCAGGAACAGCGGCAACGGCATCGCGCGTCGACTGCCGGCGTTGCCTACATCGCCTTGCGCAGCTGCGCCGGCGCGATCTTCAACGCGTCCCGGTACTTGGCGACGGTGCGCCGCGCCACGTGGATGCCTTGCTCCTCGAGCATCTGCGAGACCTGGCTGTCGGAGAGCGGCTTGACCACGTCTTCGGCGGCGACGATCTGCCGGATCAGGGCCCGCACCGCGGTGCTCGAGGCGTTGCCGCCGGCCTCGGTCGCCAGCGACGAGCCGAAGAAGTACTTCAGCTCGAAGGTGCCGAACGGCGTCGCCATGTACTTGGCGGTGGTGACGCGGGAGATCGTCGATTCGTGCAGGCCGAGCTCATCGGCGATCTCGCGCAGGACCAGCGGCTTCATGGCGATCGCGCCGTGCGTGAAGAAACTCTTCTGCCGCTCGACGATCGCCTGCGAGACGCGCTGGATCGTGTCGAAGCGCTGCAGGATGTTCTTGACGAACCAGCGCGCCTCCTGGAGCCGCGAAGTGAGGCCGGCCGCGGCGCCGTTCAGATTGGCAGCGCTGCGGCTGCCCGGGCCGCGCTGCTGGCGGATCGCATTGGCGTAGAGATCGTTGATGCGCAGCTTCGGCATCACATCGGGATTGAGCAGCACTTTCCAGCCGCGGCCTGCCTTCTGCACCACCACGTCGGGGATGACGATGTTGGCCTCGGCGCGCGCGAACGGCCGCGCCGGCTTCGGCTCGAGGCCGACGATCAGGGCTTGCGCTTCGCGCAGCAGATGCTCGTCGGCGCCGGTCACGGCCATCAGCTTTTTCATGTCGCGGCGGGCCAGCAGCGGCAGGTGGTGCTTGCAGACGATGATGGCAATTGCCTGGGCTTCGCCACGCGGCCTGGTCCGCAGCTGCAGGGTCAGGCAGTCGGCCAGGTCGCGGGCACCGACACCGGTCGGCTCCATGCTCTGCAGATAGCGCAGGCCGCAGCGCAGCTGGGCCAGGATCGGATCGGTCGACTCGTCGTCTTCGTCGGCACACGCATCGGCCTCGGCGCGCTCGAATTCGAGCCCGCCTTCGCGCAGGCGCTCGGCGATCTCTTCCAGCGGATCGGCGAGGTAGCCGTTCTCGTCGAGCGAATCGATCAGCACCAGCACCGCTGCGGCATCGGCCGGCGACAAGCGCATGCTCGAGAGCTGGCTGCGCAAATGATCCTGCAGGCTGACGGTCGGCGCGTCGCGGTCGTGGTCGGTGAACTCGTCGGCATCGTTCTGCGTGCGCGTCTTGCCCGGCGTTTCGCGGATGCCGTCGAAGTCCTCACGCTCGGTGCCGTTCTCCCAGTCGTCGCGCTCGGCGCCGCCGAACTCGGCAGCGCCGTCGATCGCCGCCGGCGCATCGTCGCCGACGCCATCGCCGCCCGACTCGCCGGCCCGCTCGCTCTCCCGCTCGCCGGCATGCTCGGCGACCGAGGTCCGCTCGACCATCGGCTCGAACGCCGGCGCCGCCTCTTCCTCGGTCTCGAGAAAAGGGTTCTGCTCGAGCATCTGCTCGACTTCCTGGTGCAGCTCCAGCGTCGAGAGCTGCAGCAGCCGAATCGATTGCTGCAGCTGCGGCGTCAGCGCCAGATGCTGCGAGAGCCGAACCTGCAGCGACGCCTTCACGCGGTGGTCTCCGCGAGACAATGTTTTCGCAACGGCTTCATGGAGCTGACACCCGCTGCCGTGCCGGCCGGCCGCCAGGCTGCCCCCATACGAGCATCGCGTAACCGGACGTTGGGAGAGGTGCTCGCTGCCGTGCCGGCCGGCCGCCGGGCCGCCCCAAGGCCGGCCGCGCCCCCCCGGGGGGCAGCGAACGCAGTGAGCGTGGGGGCCTTCAAGTCACATCCGGAAGTTTTCGCCGAGATAGACCTTGCGGACATCGGCGTTGGCGACGATTTCGGCGGGAGTGCCTTCGGCCAGCACCCGGCCCTCGCTGATGATGTAGGCGCGGTCGCAGATGCCGAGCGTCTCGCGCACGTTGTGATCGGTGATCAGCACACCGATGCCGCGACTCTTCAGGAATCCGATGATGCGTTGGATCTCGATCACCGCAATCGGATCGATGCCGGCGAACGGCTCGTCGAGCAGGATGAAGCGCGGCTGCGTCGCCAGCGCCCGGGCAATCTCGACGCGGCGGCGCTCACCGCCGGACAGCGCCGGCGCCGGCGAGCTGCGCAGCTTCTCGATCGAAAGATCGCGCAGCAATCCGTCGAGCGTCTCGTCGATCGCCGCCGGCGTCAGCGACTTTCCGTCGGGGCCGACCTGCAGCTCGAGCACGGCGCGTATGTTTTCCTCGACGTTGAGGCGGCGAAAGATCGACGGCTCCTGCGGCAGATAGGACAGGCCGAGGCGCGAGCGCTGGTGGATCGGCATCCGCTCGACCCGGCGGCCTTCGATGGTGATCTCGCCGCCGTCGGCTCGAATCAGGCCGACGATGATGTAGAAGCTGGTCGTCTTGCCGGCTCCGTTCGGTCCGAGCAGACCGACCACCTCGCCGCTCCTGACGGCAAGCCTCACATCGTCGACGACGGTGCGCGACCCGTACGACTTGCGCAGACCATGCGCTTCGAGGCGGTGCGCGCCCTGAGCGACCGCCGTCACGGCTTGCTTCCGAGCATCGGTGTCGAGCGCAGCGGCGCCGCGCCGGAGGCTGCAGCGCTGGCCGCCAGCGCCGCAGCCTCGGCGGCAGCGGCGGTGCCTTCCTTGGGCATCAGGATGGCCCGGACCCTGCCGCCGGGGTTGGCGGCGGTCGAGGGTGCGCCGCCGGAGACGTTGAACACCTCGGTGCTGCTGTCGTAAGTGACGAGGTTGCCGGTCAGCTCGTTGGCCATGGTGCTGCCGCGCAGGTGCCGGACCGAGGCGTTGCCGACGAAACGGATGACGTCGGACTTGCCGTCGTATTCGAGCCGCTGCGCGTCGCCTTCGATCCATTCGTCGGGTGCGTCGCGTTTCTGCCGGAAGGTGGCGTGCTGGCCGGCCGAGCCGACCGCGATGGCAGTGCGGTAGCCGTCGGCGGTTTCACGCAGCTCGATGCGGGCCGCCCGGATCATCATCGTCCCCTTGGTGACGACGACGTTGCCATTGAAGACGACGAACTGGTTGAGCAGATCGATCTTGCCGGGCAGCTCCGATTCGATATTGAGCGGCTTGCTCCGGTCGGCTCGCTCGGCCTGGGCCGCACTGCCGAGCAGGGCAAATGCCAACGCCGGCGCCAGCGCGGCAGCGAGACGGGGAAATCGAAGCGACACGAGAAAGTGGAAAGAGTCAGGAATCCGCATACGGCACAAAACTTGCATGGATTCTAGCGGAGGGCCAGTGCCGGGCCGCGCGCGACGTCACACAGATCTCACGAATCGCCGGGTCTGGCGCCGGCAAGTTGCCCCGGCGGGCGCCACGCGCCGAGTGCCAAGGAAGAGCAGTCGCTGCGGCCGCGCCCTATTTCTGAACCCGGACCAAGGCCGAGTCGACACCGGAGTCGACCAGCTTGTTCTTGGCGGCATCGGCGTCGTCTTTCTTGTCGAACGGGCCGACCCGAACCCGATAGACGGTCCTGCCGCCTTGCTCGCGCTCGGTGAGCTTGCTCTCGACGCCGAGCATCGCGAGCCTGGCGCGCTGCTGCTCGGCGTCTTCGCTGCGCTCGAAGGCGCCAGCCTGGACGAAGTAATAAAACGGGTCGCTGCCCGTGCCGGCTGGAAAGATCGGCGGAGGGCGCAGGGTCGACGGCGATGGGTTGCTGGCCGCCGCGAACGCTGGAGCCGCGCTGCTCGCCGCAGTCGGCGGCCTGCTGCCGAGGCCCGGACTCGGTCCGAGCGGGTCGACCGCCGCAGGCATCAGCGGCGGCACGGTGGCGATCGACGGCGGCGTCGGCGGCAAGGTCGGGACCGCCGCGGTCGCAGCCGACGCCGGGTTCTTTC
>JALYXU010000078.1 GCA_030946925.1 Pseudomonadota bacterium | reverse complement strand
GTCGACAGCTGGGTGTGGGTCTCGATGCCGATCACCACCTCGAAGCCGCGCACGAGGGCGGTGGTCATGCGGGAGAGGGCTGGGGTGAGGGCTGCCGGAGATGCCACTCCGTCGCCTGCTGGAAGGCATGCGCTGCATGCAGCAGCGCGCCCTCCTCGAAGTAGTTGCCGATCAGCTGCAGTCCGACCGGCATGGCGTCGGCGCCGAAGCCGGCCGGCACGCTCATTCCCGGCAGCCCGGCCAGGCTCGCGGGCAGGGTGAAGATGTCGGCGAGGTAGCTGGCGACCGGGTCGTCGGTCTTGTCGCCGAGCCGCCAGGCGACCGTCGGCGCAACCGGGCCGGCGATCAGATCGCACTGGCGAAAGCAGGCCTGGAAATCGTCGGCGATCATGCGCCGGAGCTTTTGCGCCTGCAGGTAATAGGCGTCGTAATAGCCGTGCGAAAGGACGTAGGTGCCGATCATGATCCGCCGCTTCACCTCGGCGCCGAAGCCTTCGCTGCGGCTGGTCTTGTACATCGCTTGCAGGCCGCTGTAATGCTCGGCGCGGTGGCCGTAGCGCACGCCGTCGAAACGCGAAAGGTTCGACGACGCCTCGGCCGGCGCGATCAGGTAGTACACGGGGATCGCCAGCTCGGTGCGCGGCAGGCTGACGTCGACCAGCGTCGCCCCGAGGGCCTCCAGCTCGGCCAGCGCGGCACGCAGAGCCGCCTCGACGTCGTCGGCCAGGCCGTTCGGGAAGAACTCGCGCGGCACGCCGACGCGCAAGCCGAGCAACGGTCGCGCTGCCGTGGCGCCGCTGCGAACCGTGGCGAGCGCAGCGGTGAAATCTTGCGCCGGCCGCTCGGCACTGGTCGAGTCGCGGGGGTCGTGGCCGCTCATCGCCGACAGCAGGATCGCGCAATCTTCGGCGCTGCGCGCCAGTGGTCCGGCCTGATCGAGGCTGGAGGCGAAGGCGATCATGCCGTAGCGCGAGCAGGTGCCGTAGGTCGGCTTGATGCCGGTGATGCCGCAGAAGCTGGCCGGCTGCCGGATCGAGCCGCCGGTGTCGGTGCCGGTGGCGCCGGGCAGCAGACGCGCGGCCACCGCCGCCGCCGAACCGCCCGACGACCCGCCAGGCACCCGGCTTCGATCCCACGGGTTCCTGACCACCTTCCAGGCCGAGTTCTCGTTGCTCGAGCCCATCGCGAACTCGTCGCAGTTCAACTTCGCCAGCGTGACGGCACCGGCCTCGCCGAGCCGGGCCACCACCGTCGCGTCGAACGGGCTGCGGTAGTCGGCCAGCATGCGCGAGCCGGCGGTGGTCGGCAGGCCGCGGGTGACGAAGATGTCCTTGTGCGCGATCGGCACGCCGACCAGCGCGCCGTGATCGCCGCGGGACCGGCGCAGATCGGCGGCGCGCGCGGCTTCGAGCGCTTGCTCGGGGTCGCTCGCGAGCATCACACCGAGGTCGGCATGCGCGGTCAGGCGCGCGAGGAGATGCGCCGTGACTTCGACCGACGAGGTGCGCCCGTCACGCAAAGCGCGACCGAGCTCGGCGACGCCGAGCACGTGCAGATCGCCGCTCACTCGATGACCTGGGGCACCAGATACAGGCCGTCGGCGAGGGCCGGTGCACTGGCCTGGTTGGAAGCGCGCTCGTCGACTTCGGTGACGGCATCCTCACGCAGGCGCAGGTGCGCATCGGCGATCGCGGCGAGCGGCGTATAGAGCGGCTCGACGCCGCTGGTGTCCACCGCACTCATCTGCGCGACGATGCCGAAGAAGCTGTTCAATTGGGCCAGCATGAGGGCCTCGTCGTCGCTGCCGAGGTCGAGGCGGGCCAACTCGGCGATCCGGCGCACGTCGAAAGAGGTCAGGGCCATCGCGGATGAGGAGATCGCGGCATGCTGCCGCAAGTGGCGGGAAAACGGGCTTGCCAGGCTCTGATTTACGAGGGGCTTGGAGTATTATCCGCGCTTAATTCACAGCCCTCGTCGCCGCTGCGAAGGGCTCGGCGTCAGTCGTCCTTGCTCGCCGCCCGAGACAGGCCGCGCCCTTCTCAGACGCCACCAAATTCAGAACATGTTCGGATCCTTTCGTCGCTACTTCTCGACGGACCTGGCCATCGATCTCGGCACCGCGAACACGCTGATCTACGTTCGTGGCAAGGGCATCGTTCTCGACGAGCCGTCCGTTGTCGCCATCCGCCACGAGGGCGGTCCCAACGGCAAGAAAACAATCCAGGCCGTCGGCACCGAAGCCAAGGCCATGCTCGGCAAGGTGCCCGGCAACATCGAGGCGATCCGGCCGATGAAGGACGGCGTCATCGCCGACTTCACCGTCACCGAGCAGATGCTCAAGCAATTCATCAAGATGGTCCATCCGCGGTCGGTCCTGAGGCCGAGCCCGCGCATCATCATCTGCGTGCCCTGCGGCTCGACCCAGGTCGAGCGGCGCGCCATTCGCGAATCGGCGCTCGGCGCCGGTGCCAGCGACGTCTACCTGATCGAAGAGCCCATGGCCGCGGCGATCGGCGCCGGCCTGCCGGTGAGCGAGGCGAGCGGCTCGATGGTGGTCGACATCGGCGGCGGCACGACCGAGGTGGGCGTGATCTCGCTCGGCGGCATGGTCTTCAAAGGTTCGGTTCGCGTCGGTGGCGACAAGTTCGACGAGGCCATCATCAACTACATCCGCCGCAACTACGGCATGCTGATCGGCGAGCCGACGGCCGAGGGCATCAAGAAGAACATCGGCTCGGCCTTCCCCGGCTCCGAGGTCAAGGAGATCGAAGTCAAGGGCCGCAACCTTTCCGAAGGCGTGCCGCGCAGCTTCACGATCTCCTCGAACGAGATCCTCGAGGCGTTGACCGACCCGCTCAACC
>JALYXU010000067.1 GCA_030946925.1 Pseudomonadota bacterium | reverse complement strand
GTCTGGCCGAGCGACTGCTGCACCGGCCGTCGCAACTGTCGGGTGGCGAACGACAGCGCGTGGCGATCGCCCGCGCGATCGCCGGCTCACCCGATTGCGTGCTGGCCGACGAGCCGACCGGCAACCTCGATCGCGTTACCGCCGATGCGGTTTTCGCCCTGCTGTTGCGACTCGCGCGGGAACGGGGCATGGCTTTCGTGCTGGTGACGCACGACGACAGCCTGGCGGTGCGTTGTGACCGGACGCTTCACCTGGTCCAGGGCCGGCTCGCGCCCTGAGCCACGAACCGGCGGGCAGCGATCAGCTGCCCGGGCAGCGCGAGCGGAATACCGAGGGGCCGGCGATCCGACGCATCGGCCGCGCCTCAGCGCAGCTTGGTCCGGGCCAGTCGCTTGGCGTTGGCAACCGCCGTCCGGTGCATCGGCGCGAAGCCGGTGGCGACGACGCCGAAGGTGGCGTTGTGCAGCTTGGCAGCGACGGCGCTGGCCGACCTGTTGCCAGGAAACGCCGGCGTCCAGAACGACTGCGACAGCGTCACCGCGAGGGCCTGGTTGGCATGCAGCGTGTGCAGGGCCATCGCCTGCCAGCCTTCGACAAAGGCCTTCTCCTTTTCCGCCACCATGCGCGCGAACTCCTTGCGGTCGCGCGGCGAGGGCGCCGGCCCCGCCATCGCCAGCCGGGTCAGCCGATGCGCCATGACCTGCGGCACCGCGACGGCGAGCTCGGCGGCTTTGCTGGAGAGAGATCGGGTGGCTCGGGTGCGGCGGAGGCTCATCGTGTGGTCTCTTTCAAGGTGCGCCACTTTACCCGGTCACTTCGGTTGGCGCTGGCTCTCGCCCCAGAGGGCCTGGCATTCGCGTTCGATCGAATCGGCTGCGGACGCCGGGACCGCCGGGCTTTTCGCCATGACCGCCGCCGCTCGCTTCGTCTCGGCCGCGTAGTCGCTGCTGCTGCGGATCTTGGCCAGGCGGGCGAGCGACTTGGCGTCGGCCTTGATCCGGTAGAGGCTCAGGTACGCCTCGTCGCGATGGCCGAGCATCGGCGGGAAACGCGCCTCGCACTTGACGTAGCTCAAGTCGTATTTGGCAAGCACCTTGGCGTCGAAGACGCTGGCCTCGACCGGGCCAGCAGCGACGAGTGCCGCAATGGCGACGAGGGTGAAGATGCGCATGGAGTGACCCGCTGTTCGGTTCGGTGACGACGCGCCATTGGACACCTGCTTCGCGCGCGCCGGCATCAATTGAGGAACGTGGTGTCGTCCTTGGGCTGTGGCGGAATCTTGATCGCGATGGCCTTGACCGGGCCGCTCGTCACCAGCGTGCCGCCGTGCGCCGTTCCCTTCGGAATGACGATCAGGGTTCCGGGCTTGAATTCCTTGCGCTCGCCGCCGAGCCACATCGCCCCGCTGCCTTCGATGATGTATTGGATCTCGTCGGTCTTCGGATGCATGTGCTTCGCGACATTGCCCGACTGGATGCCGATCGTCGCGTTGTCGGTGGTGACGAGGCCCTTGGCGTTCATCTCGGCGTTCGGCGTCGTCGGCAGGTCGGCGTGCTTCAGTGCCACCAGATCGATCATCGTCGGCGCGAGCGGCGCCGATTCGGCGTGCGCCTCCGAGATGGCGTGGCGTGCGAGAGGCGATGCGATCACCCCGGCGCAAAAAGCGACCGCGAGGGCAAGGCTGAAGGTCGTCATGTCGTGGCGCATGGAAGCTCCTATGGGTCTGCAGGTCTGCGCACCAAGTATGCCTTCGGCGGCGCAACGCTATGGCAGCCGGCTGATCGGCGGCATCACGCGGCAAAAGGTCGCTCCCCAGGCGTCTTCACCGGTCGCGCTGCGCAGCGCTTTGGAACGCACGCGCCCGGTCATCGGCAAGGCCAGCAGCGATGGGGCGCCGCGCTCGCTGTAGGCCACCACCCCGTCGAAAGCCGGCACGTCCTTGAATGGCTTGCGGAGCAGCGTTCGCAGTCGGTGCTGGGCTGCCGGTTCGCGGTCCTCGAGGGCCCGTCGCACGAGCGCGGCCGTGACGCCGAGCGGTCGCGCTCGCATGAAGAGGAAGGCGCCTTCCGAGCCAGCACAGGCGATCGCGGCCGTCGACGAAGGCTTTGATCCGGCTGTCTGCATCGGCATGCCGCGGATGGGGCGGGGCGAGGTTCACCCAAACCAAATACGGGCCTTCTTGCGCAGAGCATGGGCTTCAAACGGCTGCTTTCGGCGGCTAATCAGCAAGCTCCGCCTGTGTCGTGTCGCATGCTGCCCTGTCCGCTTCCTCGACCCGCGCGAGCTGGCGGATTGCGCTCTGGCGATGCATCTCGAAATCGGCGTTGCAGCCCAGCGCCCGGTGCGCCAGCGCCAAAACGGCGTGGCCGAAGAAGCGCTCGAATGGCGCGGCGCTGTGTTGCTCGCACAGGTCGAGGCAACGTCGAGCGTGCGAGGTCGCCGCCTGCGCCTGGCCAGATTGGAGGAGGCTTCGCGCCAGCCTGTACTCGGCCCGCTCTGCCTCGAGCCACGCGCCGGCCTGGGTCCAGTACGGAAGGCCGGCCTCGGCAGCAACGATCATCGCCCTAGTCTCGAACGCGCTGCGCACAGCCCGTTCTTCGAGAGCAACGGCAAGGTTGTTGCCGGCGACCGCCAGCGCACGGATCGCTGCCGAGTCGGCCGGCAGACCGGCCTCGCCGAGCTCGAGTGCCTCGGTCAACGCGGCGATTGCCCGGCCCATGTCGTTCCTCGCTGCCAGCGCGGAAGCGACGGTTGCCAGCACGCAGACACGGCCCGTCGTACAGAGTGCGGCCAACGCGGCACCGTCGCCGCCGGCGTAGCGCAGGGCGGCAATGCTTCTGCCGACAGGGTCGCCGGCTGCGGCGCGGGCAAGGACGATGCGAGTCGGTCGGCAACCTCTTGCGGCAGGTCGGCGTGCTCGGCCCAGGCGGTCTTCAGGAACTCGTCCATCGGCTCGCCGACAGAGGGCTACTCATCGAGCAGGGCCGCCTTGAAGAAACTCCAGGCGGTGCCGTCGTGCAGATAGAAGGCGCCGTTCGCGCAGTCTTCCTTGCCTGGGAAATACTCACGGTATGCCTTGGGGACGAGGCGAACGAGCTCTGCGTCGGTCAGCGCCTCGAACTGCTCGGGACTGATCGCACGGCCGACTTTCAGGCCACGCGATTCGAAGCTCATGCGCAACCCCTCGGCTCGGTGTGATGCAAGGGCAGGCCGGCTTCGGCGGCTATTGAATTCGCTCGCCGAAGCGCTCGAAGCGTGGCAGCCAATGTCCCTGGATATCGGCCGAGACGAGCACATGGTGGGCCCGGCCGATCAGCAGATGGCGGGCGACGACGCCGATATAGCGTGAGTCGGCGCTGTTGTCGCGGTTGTCGCCAAGGAAGAAATAGCTGTCCTTGGGCACCTCGACCGCGGCGAAGCTGCGCCTGGCAGCCACGCCCGGAAGGTATTGAATCGTTCGCTCGTGGCCGGCGATGCGCTCGATCTCCTTGACGCTGGGCACGGTCACGCCCCAGCCCAGCTGTTCCTCGCCACTGCCGACGTCCGCATATTCGGCAGCGGCACCGTTGATGCGCAGCTGCTCGTCGCGCATCTCGACGATGTCGCCGGGGACTGCGACGAGCCTCTTGATGAGACGCGTCCCGTCGCTCGGCGAAGTGAAGGTGACGACGTCGCCGCGCTTGGGTTCGCCGAGCGACACGACCGAGATGTCCATCAACGGGATCTTGAAGTCTTAGGCAAGGCGATTCACGAGAACCACGTCGCCTTCGAGCAGGGTCGGATGCATCGATCCCGACGGGATCGGGTTCCAGTCGGCCATCGCGGTGCGCAGGAAACCGAAGCAGATCAGGAAGATGAGGAATCCACGGTTCTGTTTCAACCAGCTCGTCATGGCGACTCCGGATGCCGGCGCCATGCGCCGTGCTGCAGAACGACTCTATACCGATCCGGATCCTCGAAGGTGCAGCCGTTGCCCTTCCAGAATGGATTGAAGGGCGCGACATCGAGGAAGCCGGCAGCGCGCATCGACGCGCAGGCTTGCTGCCACTCGGCGGTGTCCGGACAGTAGAAGACGGTCAGATCCTCGGCGGTCGGCGAAGGCGCGATCGGATGGTCGTGGCAGCGCGTGAACTCGAAGTGAAAGCATGCGCCGGGATCGCCAAGCATGATGCCGTCGAAGCCCTCGTGGTCTTCGAAATGGCCGACAACCGAAAGGCCAAGCCCACTGCAATACATCCGCGCGGAGCGCTGCAGATTGCTGACGGGCCGGGCGATCCGGAGGTGACGCTGCATCGACGAGTCGAAAGACGGCCGTGCCGCCGGCTCAGCGGATCAACAGCTGCCAGGCGATGGCAAGCTCGGCAGCGACGCCGACCGCGAACGCCAGCGTGCGAACCCACGGAACAGCCGCGGTGTAGGCGACAGCGTGGACGACGCGGGCCCAGAAATACACGACCGCGGCGCCGGCAATGACCGAATTCGAGACACCCGCGGCCACGGCCACCAGCACCAGCACAGCGAACACCACGAGGTTCTCGATGGCGTTCGCGTGTGCCTTCATCAGCCGCCGTGCCCAGGGCGACTGCGGTTTCGGATTTTCGGGATAGCCCACCGCGTCGAGCAGGCCGCGGGTGGCGATGCGATCGAGGATGTAGGGCACCCAGAGCAGCGCCGTGAAGACGGTCACGTAGGTGAGGTAGGCGAGTTCTGTTTTCATTGTTTCGATGCTCCGATGCGTGAACTGGCGGCCGACGGCCGACCTGTCAAAGCGGCTTGATCTGGACTTTCCTGAACTTGATCGTGCCGCTCCCCCACTGCAGGCCGATCGGGCCGCTGGCCCGAGCGCTGTCCTGAACGTCGACCGTCTTCTGGCCGTTGAAGACCACCACCAGATGGGGGCCCTGGGCTGTGATGTCGAAGGTGTTCCAGCGGCCGCCCGCCTTGGGCATCGGCACCACCTTGGCGACGTTGACGATTGCCGCGGTGCCGTAGCTCGGATCGGGGCGTTGGTCGTAGATGTTCACCTCGTAGCAGCTCACGGCATCGAGCTTGCCCGGATCGGCACAGCGCAGGAAGACGCCGCTGTTGGCGTCGTCGCTGGCCCAGAACTCGGCGTGCAGCATGAAGTCGCGATAGGACGCCTTCGAGACCAGATAGGCAGGGTCCTTGCCGCCTTTGTCGGCCTGGATGGCGCCGTCGACGGCGGTCCAATTGGCAGTCCCGATCTGGGTGAACCCGTCCAGCCCCTTGGCGCCGTCGACGAGCGTCGTCCATCCGGCCTCGGTCTGCCCGGATGGCTGCAATGCGCAGCCTTGCACCACGAATGCGGCCACGAGAAAAAGCGCTCCACCAACCACCGGTCGTCTCATGTCGTCCCCATTGTTTTCGAGTCGACGCATTGTGCTCCGGCGGGTTGCTTGTCGAGTTGCTCCACGACATGCGCAAACATATGAAAGTCGCCGGCTCGGCCGCGCACCATCCGGTAGCTGCGCAGCAAGCCTTCGCGGACGAAACCGCATCGCTGCAACACCGCCGCAGAGCGCCAGTTCGACTCCAGCGCCGTCGCCTGAATCCGCAGCAGGCCCGCGCTGGCGTGGCCCCAGTCGACCATCGTCCGGCAAGCGTCGGTGGCGATGCCTCTGCCCCAGAGGCTCGGCGACAGGTCGTAAGCAAGCTCCGCCGACCGGTTCTGCGGCGAGACGCTGTGAAAACCGATGGTCCCCACCAATTGCCCGCTCGAGCGAAGCGCGATGGCCAGGCGCAGCAGAGACGATTCGGTGCGCGCGTCGGCCGACCACACGTACGGCGCGAGGTCTTGCCACGACGAGAGATTCCAGCTGGTGTGCTCGAAGACGAGCGACAAGGAGAGGTAGTCGTACCAGACAGGAAGATCCGCGTCGACGATCGGCCGCAGGGAGACCAACGGGTGATGAGACTCGGGCAGGTCGACGAACCGCATGGCGTTCCGCAAGCTCCGCGGCGAACGCCTGCCGGCCGATTAGGCCGTGCGTCGCATTGCGCCGACGGCGGCGATCGCGCACAGCAGGAACAGCAGCGCCGCCCAGAGCGCGTACGACACGCCCAGCACGCTCACCGCGGCGTCGGCACAGCTCGCGCGGGCTTCGAAGACCGGCGGCAGCAGACGGTCGAGGCCGGCGCCGGAAACGATCCGATCGGCCAGCGTCAGGTTGCAGGAAGCCGACTTCGACGCGACGATGTGCTGCCACAGCGCCGAGCCGACTCCGGCCAGCGCCAGCAGCAGCACCGCGGCGCCCGCGAGCCGGGCGACGGCGGGGCGGCGCCAGGCCAGGCCGAGCAGTGAGACCAGGCCGATCAGAAGAAAGATGAGCCGTTGCAGGACGCACCAGGCGCACGGCTCCATGCCATAGACGTGCTGCGAGACCAGCGCCGCGACCACGCCACCGAATGCGGCGACGGCGATCAAGGCGAACGGCCAGGGCGCGCTCGACCGCGCGACGCTGGAGAACGACGACGATCGTCGCGAAGACCTCAGCACCGGGAAGCTCAAGAGCCGGGCGAAGCGTCGCTCGCCTCGGCGATCAGCTCGATCTCGACGCAGGCACCGAGCGGCAGCTGGGCGACGCCATAGGCGCTCCGCGCATGCGCGCCCTTTTCCGCGAAGACCTCGCCGAACAGCTCCGAGCAACCGTTGGTCACGAGATGGTGCTCGATGAAATCGGCGGTGCTGTTGACCAGGCTGGTGATGCGGACGATGCGCTCGATCCGGTCGAGGTCGCCGATCGCTGCGTGCAAGGTGCCGAGCAGATCGATGGCGACGGCGCGCGCTGCCTTCTTGCCGGTGGCGGTCGTCATGTCGCGGCCGAGCTGGCCGATCCAGGCCTTGCCCTCGCGCTTGGCGATGTGGCCGGAAACGAAGATCAGGTTGCCGCTGCGAACGAACGGAACGTAGGCACCTGCCGGCACGGAAAGCGCGGGCAGCGAGATGTCGAGATCGGTGAGGCGGTCGTAGATCGAGGGCATGGCGGCATTCGGCGCGAAGCGGACATAAATCGTACACCGCGGGTTGCGCGGGCATACTCCGCCACCGCTGCTCAGGGACCTCGCCGATGGCCGTCACGTGGCTTGCCGCGCTCATGGTCGCCTGGCTCTCGGGCGTCGCCATCCAGTTGCTCGAGCGCTCGCTCTATCCGACCGCCTTTTATGGCGGCGGCGTCGCGGTCGCAATGCTCGGCGTTGCCATTGCTGTGCGCGTGCGCCGCCGGCCCATCCTGGCCACGCTGCTGGCCGCGAGCAGCGCGCTGCTCGCGGGCTTTGCGGTCAGCGGCGGGCAGGCCGGCCTGCGGCTCGCCGATGCCCTTGCGCCCGAGCTCGAAGGGCGCGACCTCGTGCTGACAGGCGTTGTCGCCAGCCTGCCGCAAAAAGGCTCGAGCGGCTTGCGCTTCAGCTTCGATCTCGACGCGGCCTCGCGTCGTCGTGACGGCGCGGCGCTGCCGCAGCGGATCGCCCTCGGCTGGTACGCCGGCTTCCATGAGGATGCGGCGCTGTCGCAACCGCAAAAGGAACTGAGCGCCGGGCAACGCTGGCAATTCACGGTGCGTCTGCGCCGGCCGCACGGCAATCTCAATCCGAACGGCTTCGACTACGAGCTGCAGTTGTTCGAGCAGGGCGTGCGCGCGACCGGTTATGTCCGCGATTCACCGGCGCCGGTGCTGGTCGGCGAGAGCGGCGGCTACACCGTCGAGCGGCTGCGCCAGCGCGTCCGCAACGGCATCGAAGCCAGCGTCGCCGATCGTCGCGCCGCGGGCGTCCTGGCGGCGCTCGCGGTCGGCGATCAGGGCGCGATCGAGCGCGACGACTGGGACCTGTTTCGCAACACCGGCGTCGCCCATCTGATGTCGATCAGCGGCCTGCACGTGACGATGTTCGCGTGGCTGGCCGGCCTGCTGGTCGCTGCGGCGTGGCGGCGCAGCGGTCGGGCGACGCTGGCGATACCGGCACAGCTCGCGGCGCGTTGCGGCGGTGTCGCGGCGGCCTGGGCCTACGCCGTCTTCTCGGGCTGGGGCGTGCCGTCGCAACGCACGGTCTGGATGCTTGCCACCGTGACGCTGCTCCAGGTCTCCGGTGTCCGCTGGCCATGGCTGCTCGTCCTCGCCGCCGCCGCGGTGGTCGTCACCGCCATCGACCCGTGGGCATTGCTGCAGCCGGGCTTCTGGCTGTCGTTCATGGCGGTCGGCTTGCTGATGGCGTCGTCGCCGGCGACCGCCGACGACGAGCCGGCCGCAGCCGCGGCCACGCCGGGCTGGCGTGGCTGGCCGCGTCGGCTGGGCTCGCACCTGCGTGCCGATCTGCGGACCCAGGTCATCGCCACGCTCGGCCTGACGCCGTTGACGCTGGTCTTCTTTCAGCAGGTGTCGCTGGTCGGCTTCGTCGCCAACCTCGTCGCCATCCCGGCGGTCACGCTTCTCATCACGCCGCTGGCCTTGCTCGGCATCGCCATCGCGCCGCTCTGGCTGCTCGGCGCGCTGGTGGTGCGGGCGCTGAACACGATGCTGGCCTGGCTGGCCGCGATTCCCGGCGCGGTCTGGGTCGTGCCGGCGGCGCCGCACTGGGCCCAGCTCGCCGGACTGCTCGGCGCCGCCTTGATCGTCATGCCGCTGCCGTGGCGGCTGCGCCTGCTCGGCGCGCCATTGGCGTTGGCGCTGCTGCTGCCGCCGCGGACCTTGCCCGCCGACGGCCAGTTCGACCTGGTCGCTGCCGACATCGGCCAGGGCACGGCGGTGCTGGTGCGGACCCGGCATCACGCGCTGCTGTTCGACGCCGGCCCGCAGTACTCGCGCGAGAGCGATGCCGGCCAGCGCGTCCTGGTGCCGCTGCTCCGCTCGCGCGGCGACAGCCACCTCGATCTGCTGATGCTCAGTCACAGCGACCTCGACCACGTCGGCGGCGCCAGGGCGGTGCTGGCCGGACTCGACGTCGACGCGCTGTCGAGCTCGCTCGTCGCCGGCAACGCGATCGTCGCCGCCGCGAGAAAAAGCTCGCATTGCCAGGCCGGTCAGCGATGGCGTTGGGACGGCGTCGACTTCGCGGTCCTGCGGCCGGGCGCCGAGGACTACCTGCGCAAGCAGAAGGCAAACGCCATGTCTTGCGTGCTGCGGGTTTCCGGCGGTGGCCGCAGCGCCTTGCTCACGGGCGACATCGAACGCGAGCAGGAAGCGCTGCTGGTCGCCGAACACGGCGACGGCTTGCGCAGCGACGTGCTGATCGCGCCGCATCACGGCAGCCGGACCTCGTCGACCGCGCCGTTCCTCGATGCGGTGCGGCCGACGATCGCCGTCTTCCAGGCCGGCTACCGCAACCGGTTCGGCCATCCGGCGGCGGACGTGGTCGAGCGCTACCGCGTGCGTGGCGCGGCGCTCGTCGGCAGCCCGGCCTGCGGTGCCTGGCAGTGGCTGGCCGACGGCCCGCCGGCCGGAACCTGCGAGCGCGACAGCCAGCGCCGGTATTGGCGCCACGTCGACCCGGTCGTCGCCGATTAGGGTCCCGAACAGGGCCCGGGCTCGGCCCGCATGGCGCGGACTTTGCTACCCTCGTACCCGGAGGCGTTGCAATGACGGTCGGGTTCGACGAGATGCGGGCAAGCGGCGACAGCATTCGCGAGCACTACCGCGGCTACGACCGCTGGCTCTCGGAGCAGGCGCCCCATGTAATGCGCTCGCGGCGCGAGGAAGCCGAGGTCATCTTTCGCCGCGTCGGCATCACCTTCGCGGTCTATGGCGCCAAGGACGAGGACGGCGACGGCACCGAGCGCCTGATCCCGTTCGACCTGATCCCGCGTGTCATCCCGGCAGACGAATGGCAGCTGCTGGAGCGCGGCCTGCGCCAGCGCGTCACCGCGCTGAACCGTTTCATCCACGACGTCTACCATGGCCAGGAGATGCTCAAGGCCGGGCTGGTGCCTGCCGAGCAGATCCTCAACAACACGCAGTACCGCCCGGAGATGAAGGGCGTCGAGGTTCCCGGCGGCATCTACTCGCACATCGCCGGCATCGACATCGTGCGCGCCGCCAACCCCGACGGCAGCGGCAGCTACTACGTCCTCGAGGACAACCTGCGGGTGCCGAGCGGCGTCAGCTACATGCTCGAGAACCGGAAGATGATGATGCGCCTCTTTCCCGAGCTGTTCAGCCGGCATCGGGTCGAGCCGGTCGCGCATTACCCCGACCTCTTGCTCGAGACCCTGCGCTCGGTGGCGCCGGCGAGCGTCAACGATCCGGTCGTCGTCTTGCTGACGCCGGGCATGTACAACAGCGCCTATTTCGAGCATGCCTTCCTGGCCCAGCAGATGGGCATCGAGCTGGTCGAAGGCCAGGACCTCTTCGTCGACGCCAACTTCGTCTACATGCGGACGACGCAGGGACCGAAGCGGGTCGACGTGATCTACCGCCGGCTCGACGACGACTTCCTCGACCCGCTCTCGTTTCGCGCCGACTCGACGATCGGTTGCGCCGGCCTGCTCGGCGCCTTTCGCGCCGGCAACGTCACGCTCTCGAACGCGATCGGCACCGGCGTCGCCGACGACAAGTCGATCTATCCCTATGTGCCGAAGATGATCGAGTTCTATCTGGGCGAAGCACCGATCCTGGCCAATGTGCCGACCTATGTCGGCCGCGATCCGGGCGAGCTGTCCTTCATCCTCGCCCACCTCGGCGAGCTGGTGGTCAAGGAAGTGCACGGCGCCGGCGGCTACGGCATGCTGGTCGGGCCGGCCTCGACCGCGGCCCAGATCGAGGCCTTTCGCGCCGCG
>JALYXU010000039.1 GCA_030946925.1 Pseudomonadota bacterium | reverse complement strand
AGCGGTCCTCGCGCAGGTCCCAGTCCCACAGCCCCATGTCGGCACCCTGCAGGGCAAGCTGCAGGCGCTCGGTGCTTTGCTGGCGCTCGCGCATCGCTTCGGCTTCGAGCCTGGCGACGGCCTGGCGGCGGCGCTGGCCCTGGCGCAAGGCGACTGCGCCTGCTGCAGCCAGCACGCTCAGGAAGATCGCATATTCGAGCGCTTCGCGGCGCCACTGACGATAGACCTCGGGCTCGGAGCGGCTCACCGCAACGAGCAGCGGCCTGTCCATATGCAATGCCGGCGGCGACAGATTGCGCAGCGCCGTCATGCGCTGCTCGCCACTGCCGCCGATGGCGCCCAGCACCACCCGGGAAGCCGAGGCATCTGCGGGATCGCGGGCCAGCGGCACCGCCCCTCGCCAGTCGGCGTCGGCACGGATGGCACCGTGCGGCATGGCGACGAAGGTCTTGCCGTCGCTGTCGCCGAGCGACACCCACATGTCCGGCGCGTACAGGACCGAGCGCAGCAGGACCTCGAAATATTCGGGCTCGAGGGCGGCGATGATCGCGCCTGCGAATGCGCCGTTTGGCGTGACGACGGCGCGGCTGAAGACGATCGTGTAGCTGCCGAGCGAAGTCTTGAACGGCGAGGCGAGGTAGAGCACCGCGGGATCCCGACCCGAGCGCGCGGCGTGAAAGTATTCGCGACCGCTGAAATTGCGCCCGAGCAAGGTGTGGACACTCGACGCGAGCACGATCCCGTCGGCATCGACCACGGCCATCGAACGAACCCCGGGGATCGCATCGCTGAGCGCCTTCATGCGCAACGACAACGAAGCGGCGCCCGCGGGCGATTGCGCCGCGAGAGCGTCGTCTCGGACGCTGGCGAGGGCCCGGTTCATGCCGGCGAGCTGCTGGCCGATGTTGTCGTCGACGACCCGCCCCTGGACCTGCAGGCGATCGCGCTCGGTCGCGTCGACCGCGTGCCGCATGTTCAGCAGCGCGTAGCCGGTCATGGCGCCGACGACGACCAGGGCCGCCGACAACGCCAGCCACTCCGCAGCGAAATGGCGCGACAGCGCCGGTCGGGCCGGCCGAGCCCGCGGCGGCGGCGCCGGCACGGGAGCCACAAGCAGGCTCGAGTCCAGGATCGCGCTGACCGAATCCATCGTCATGGCAGAAGGACCGGCGCGAGCAACCGGGCGGTACTCGAGACGCAGGCCATGCGCGATTCTTCGGCCAAGCGGCTGCGAAATGAAGGTCGCATTGCACGGCCGCAGGCGCATCGACACCGCGACATGGCCGCATTCGGCGTTCCGCTGCGGGCTGGATGGAATTACAGTCCCGTACCGGCCCGCCCATGCTGCATCCGCCACCGATCCTTCGTCGCCCCACCGTCAGTGCGCTCGCCAGTCTCAACGCGGAACAGCGAAGCGCCGCGGAGCACGGACTCGACGCCCTGCTCGGGCATGGCCCGCTGCTGATCGTTGCCGGGGCCGGCTCGGGCAAGACCTTGACGCTGGCGGCGCGGGTGGCGCGGCTGATCGTGGCCGGCGCCGATCCGACGCGGATTCTGCTGCTGACGTTTTCCCGCCGCGCCGCCGCCGAGATGGAGCGACGGGTCGGCCGCGTCGTTCACGAGGCGCTCGACCTTCCGGCCTCCGGCGCTGCATCGCGCCTGGCCTGGAGTGGCACCTTTCACAGCGTCGGTGCGCGGCTGCTCCGCAGCCATGCCGAGCAGCTCGGCCTCGACGCCAGCTTCACCGTCGACGATCGCAGCGATTCGGAAGAGCTTTTGCATCTCCTTCGGCAACGCCTCGGTCTGGCTGCGACGCGGCGCCGTTTTCCGCAGAAGTCGACCTGCCTGGCGATCTACTCGCGGGTGGTCAACGCCCGCGAGACGCTTGCCGATGCCTTGGCCCAGCGCTTTCCGTGGTGCGCCGAATGGGCGGCCGAGCTCGGCGTGCTGTTCGATGCCTACGTGAGCGAGAAGCAAAGCCAGCGCGTCCTCGATTTCGACGACCTGCTGCTCTGGTGGGCGGCGGCAATGACCGACCCGCAGGTCGGCCCGGCCATCGCCGCGCGCTTCGATCACGTCCTCGTCGACGAATATCAGGACAGCAACCGGCTCCAGGCCGAAATCGTCTTCGCGCTCCGGCCCGAGGGCCGCGGCCTGACCGTGGTCGGCGACGACGCCCAGTCGATCTACTCGTTTCGCGCCGCCGAAGTCCGCAACATTCTCGATTTCGCGCGGCGCTTCGAGCCGCCCGCCCGCGTCGTTACCCTCGAGCGCAACTACCGGGCGACGATGCCGCTGCTCGCGGCCTCCAACGCGGTGATCGCGCTGGCGAGCGAGCGCCATGCGAAGGCGCTGTGGAGCGACCGCGCCGCAGACGAGCGCGCCCAGATCGTCTGGGTTGCCGACGAAAGCGAGCAGGCGTCGTGGGTCGCGTCGAAGGTGCTGAGCCTGCGCGAGGCCGGGTTGTCGTTGCGCAGCCAGGCCGTCCTGTTCCGGACCGCCCAGCACAGCAACGCACTCGAGCTCGAGCTGGCGCGTCGCAACATCCCGTTCGTCAAATACGGCGGACTCAAGTTCCTCGATGCGGCGCATGTCAAGGACGTGCTCGCGATCCTTCGCTTCGCGGCCAACCCGCGCGGTCAGCGCGCCGCGCTCCGGGCGGTGCAGCTGGTGCGCGGCATCGGTGCGGCGAGCGCCCAAGAACTGATGCG
>JALYXU010000026.1 GCA_030946925.1 Pseudomonadota bacterium | reverse complement strand
TCCTGAAAACCGAGCGCTTCTCGGCCATTGCGGCGGCCTTGTCGGCGCTGCGCGGCGATCGGGCAGCGGGTGCTTCTAACATTGCAAGGCTGGCGCGGCGTGAAGTGCGTCGCCGAAAATCGCTGAGCAGGGAGCTTAACCCAAGGCGCAGGGCCGGTTGCCGCAGGCAGCTTGACAAGTTCACCGCCTTGAAGGGTTCGGCTCTGGCACCATCTTGGCGCTTCGCCGTTGCGCCAATCGCCACCACAGGGTCGAACCACAGCATGAGCCTCATTCCCGCCACCATCCTCACCGGCTTCCTCGGCTCCGGCAAGACGACGCTGCTCAAGCGGGTGCTGAGCGAGGCGCACGGCCAGAAGATCGCGGTCATCGAAAACGAGTTCGGCGACGAAAACATCGACAACGAGATCCTGGTCCAGGACAGCAAGGAGCAGATCATCCAGCTGAACAACGGCTGCGTCTGCTGCTCGATCCGGGAAGACCTGCGCACGACGCTCGCCGATCTGGCCGAGAAAAAGCGCAAGGGCGAGCTCGATTTCGACCGGGTGGTCATCGAGACGACCGGCCTCGCCGACCCGGGCCCGGTCGCCCAGACGTTTTTCATGGACGACGAGATCGCCGAGAGCTACCTGCTCGACTCGATCCTCACCCTCGTCGACGCCAAGCACGGCGACAAGCAGCTCGACGAACGCCAGGAAGCGCGCCGCCAGGTGGGCTTCGCGGACCAGATCTTCATCAGCAAGACCGATCTTGTCGACGACCCGACCGTCGAGGCCTTGATCCACCGGATCAGGCACATGAACCCGCGCGCCAAGCAGAGCAAGGTCAATTTCGGCGACGTGGCGATCGCCGACGTCTTCGACCTGAAGGGCTTCAACCTCAACGCCAAGCTCGAGATCGACCCCGAATTCCTGAAGGCCGCCGACCACGAGCACGAGCACGGGCACGCCGACCATGACCATGACCATGCGGAGGGCGAACACTGCGACCACCCGCACCACCACGCCCACGACGACGACGTCAAGTCATTTGTTTTTCGCGCCGACAAGCCGCTGGATGCCGGCAAGCTGGAAGATTTTCTCGGCGCGATCGTCCAGGTCTACGGCCCGAAGCTGCTCCGCTACAAGGGCGTTCTGCACATGAAGGGCGCAGAACGAAAGGTGATTTTTCAAGGCGTGCACCAGCTGATGGGCAGCGACCTGGGGCCGAAATGGGCGGCCGGCGAAAAGAAGCTCAGCAAGATGGTGTTCATCGGCATCGATCTGCCCAAAGACATCCTCGAGCAGGGCTTGAAGCAGTGCATCGCCTGAGCTGAGAGCGGGCATTTCGCGGCGGGCTCGCCGCGCCGGAGCCCGCTTGTTGCGCTTTGCAACGAAGTGACGGTTTGGAACGAAGCTGGTGACTACAATCCGCGGCGCTTGAACCGGCCCGATCCCGCACAGCCACCTTGCGATGCGGGTCGAGCCACGTTGCGAGGAGGAACCTTGAGCACATCAGCCGGCAAGAAAAAGACCACGACGAAAGCCCCGGCCGTGGCCAGGCGCCCCGAGCCTGCCAAGAAATCCAGCGCGACGAAGGCGCCTGTCAAGGCAAACCATGGTGCGGCGACGAAAACCGCGCATAGCGTCAGGCCTGCAGCAAAGACCAAGCCGCAAGTGAGCAAGAAAGTCTCAGTGAAATCCGCCCCCGAACCCAAAGCACCTGCCGCCAAGACTGCCAAGGCAGCCCCCGTCAAGTCAGCTGTCGCCAAGGCAGGCTCGGTCAAGTCGGCGCCGCCGGCCAAGGGGGCCAAGCCGAACGGAGCCCATCCGGCCAAGCCGGGCCCGGCCAGCGCGACGGCGCCGAGCGGGCCGGCCAAATCAGGCACTGCCGCCAAGGCTGCAGTACCCGTGCCGGCCCGGGCGCCGGCCCCCGCGTTTCCGGTGCCGCCCGGCGTGGTGCCGCGCAAACCCGGTCGCGGTACGCCGAAGTATTTCGTGGCCCAGGTCCAGGCGCCTCTGCCACCGCCGACATCCCGGTTCGCCGACCGGTTCGCCCCGCCTCGGCCGCCGACCCGGCAGATGAATCAGCAGGACGACAACGCGCCGCGCGAGCGCCACAAGTCGGATCCGAAGCTGGCCAATGCCTGGAAGAGCAAGCCCGGCAAGGAGCTGAGCGATGCGGAAGTGCTGGCGATGCCTGACGCCGAATACATGAACGACAAGCAGATCGAGTTCTTTCGTGCCAAATTGATCGGCTTGAAGGACGATCTGCTGAGCAATGCCGGCGAGACGACCGAGCATCTCCGCGAAGACACGTCGATCGTCCCGGACCCGGCCGACCGGGCGACGATCGAGGAGGAGCACGCGCTCGAGCTGCGCACGCGGGACCGCGAGCGCAAGCTGCTGAAGAAGATCTCGCAGTCGCTGACGCGCCTGGAATCGGGGGAGTACGGTTTCTGTGACGAAACCGGCGAACCCATCGGCCTCGGCAGGCTGATGGCACGACCGACCGCTACACTGTCCCTCGAGGCCCAGCAGCGGCGCGAACTGAAGCAAAAAATGTTCGGCGACTAGCAGGCTGGCGATGCCGCGGAGCGCGCTTGCGGCTGTACCCTGATCCTCCCGATGGCCGAACAAAAAGACTCGACGAGCTTCTTTCGCAAGGTCGTCAAATTCGTGGCGAACCCTGCCACGGAGTGGGCCGAGCTCGACGCGCCCACCGAAGACACGCGAGAGAGCGACTACGCCAAGGGCGAGCTCAAGGCGATGATCGAGCGCAAGCGCCGCAACGACTTCGTCCGCAAGCGCGAGTTCGACATGCTGCGCAAGGTCCGCCGCGAAGGCCTTTCCAGCGAGCAGCTCGCGGCACTCGGGTCGTCGCGGCTCGACGATTCGCAGCCGCGCATCTCCGACCAGCCGGTCCGCCAGGACGCCGGCGTCAAGGCCAAGATCGACGAGATCGAGCAGCAGATGGTGGGCGACAACTACGCCACCACGCAGCGCCGCGGACCGGAGTTCTACAACGCGCCGACGCAACCGGTGCCAATCGACGGCGGCGCCAGCCGTCCGAGTGCGTCGGCGCCGCTGCAGATGGCGACGCAGGGCGGCCGGGTCGAAGACTTCGTCGCGGCACCGATCACCCACGCCAAGGCCGCGGTCTCGCCGCCGCCCGTGCAGAGGTCGACCTCGATCGCGCCGATCCGGCTCGACCTGACGCCCCCGGGCGATTTCGGCAAGGCCTTTTCAGCCACCAACGCCGAGGTCACCCACGACCCGGACCTCGACGAGGCGGTGATCGCTTTTGCCAACGCCGATTTCGAACAATGCGAGCAAGCGCTCGCCTCCCTGACAGGCCGAGCTGGCGTTCGGGCCCAACATGCCGAGACCTGGCTGGTCCTGTTCGACCTCTATCGGGCCACCGGCCAGCAGCACAAGTTCGAGAGTCTGGCGCTCGATTACGCCCAGCAGTTCGGCTGGTCGGCGCCGCAGTGGTTCTCGATGCCGAAGCTGGTTGCCGAGGCGGTCGGCGACGAGCGGCCGAGCAGCGCCCGGATCGACGGCCAGGTCGGTTGGGTCTGTCCAGACTATCTCGACGCCGATGCCGTGGCGAAGCTGGCGTCGATCTCGCTGCAGATGCCGCTGCCATGGGTCTTCGACTGGGGCGCTCTGGAGACCATCGACGCCGAAGCGAGCGGCCGGCTCTCCGAATTGTTCCGCAGCTGGATTCCCCAGGATCTGGACATGCGCTGGCTGTCGGGCGACCGGCTGTTTGCCGTCATTCAGGACGCCGCGCCCACCGGCGTGCGCGATGCCGACCCGGCCTTCTGGCAGCTCCGCCTCGATGCGCTGCGCATGACGAATCGGCCCGATCAGTTCGACGAGGCCGCCATCGACTACTGCGTCACCTACGAAGTGTCGCCGCCTTCGTGGGAGGCGGCGCGCTGCGTGGTTCACATCAGCGGCTCGAACCTGAGCACCACGGTGCCGCCGTTGTCCCTGGTGAGCGACGTGTCGACCAGCTTTCAGGAGTCGCAGCTCAACGACGAGCTGGCGCTGGTCGAGGTCGCCACGGTCGAGCTTTCCGGCCAGCTGGTCGGCGATATCGGCGCCACGCTGCACAAGATGGACGGCGAGCTCGGCAAGGCGTCGATCGTCAACGTCTCGTGCGCCCGGCTGATCCGCGTCGATTTCATTGCCGCCGGCGATCTGCTGAACTGGGTGCTGGCGCGACGGACCGAGAACCGGACCGTCAACTTCGTCGACGCGCACCGCATGGTCGCCCTGTTCTTCGGCGCCATGGGAATCAACGAGCACGCCACGGTCAAGGTCAGAACGATCTGAGCGTCGCGGCCGCGGCGTGAGGCGCGCGGTCCGCGTCACAATCTCGCGATGATGGAAAGTTATCACGGCACGACGATCGTGAGCGTGCGGCGAGGCAACAGCGTGGCGCTCGGCGGCGACGGCCAGGTGACGCTCGGCAACATCGTCGTCAAGGCCACCGCGCGAAAGATCCGGACCCTGCACCACAACCGCGTGCTGGCCGGATTCGCGGGAGCCACGGCAGACGCCTTCACCCTGTTCGAGCGCTTCGAGGCGAAGCTCGAGAAGCACCAGGGCAATCTGGTCCGCTCGGCGATCGAGCTCACGAAGGACTGGCGCACCGACCGCGTGCTGCGCCGGCTCGAAGCGATGCTGGCGGTCGCCGACCGCGAGTCGTCCCTCGTCATCACCGGCAACGGCGATGTCCTCGAGCCGGAGTTCGGGATCGTGTCGATCGGCTCGGGCGGCGCCTACGCCAGCGCCGCCGCCCGGGCGCTGCTGCAGCACACCGAGATGGCGCCCAAGGACATCGTCAAGCGCTCGCTCGAGATTGCCGGCGACCTCTGCATCTACACCAACCAGAACCACACCATCGAGACTCTGGAATGACGTCGAAACCGAGGGCCGGCCGGGCGCCGGGCCGCCCCAAGCCCGGCCGCGCTCCCTCGGGGGGCAGCGCCGCGGCGGCAGCCGCAAGCGTGGGGGCACCATGAAGTCGAGCATGACGCCGCAGGAGATCGTCTCCGAGCTCGACCGCCACATCGTCGGCCAGTCCGGCGCAAAGCGCGCGGTGGCGATCGCCTTGCGCAATCGCTGGCGACGCCAGCAGGTCGACGAATCGATGCGCGGCGAGATCACGCCGAAGAACATCCTGATGATCGGCCCGACCGGCGTCGGCAAGACCGAGATCGCACGCCGGCTGGCCCGCCTGGCCGACGCGCCCTTCATCAAGGTCGAGGCGACCAAGTTCACCGAGGTCGGCTACGTCGGCAAGGACGTCGACTCGATCATTCGCGACCTCGTCGACATGGCCGTCAAGCAGGCCCGCGAGCAAGCCATGAAGCAGCACCGGACGCGCGCCGAGGACGCCGCCGAGGAGCGCATCCTCGAGATCATCGTCCCCGGCGCGCGCAGCGAGTTCGGCCTGGCGCCCTCGCCTTCGGCCGACAACACGGCGCGCCAGGTCATGCGAAAGCGCTTGCGCGAGGGCTCGCTCGACGACAAGGAGATCGAGATCGAGGTGGCAGAGGCGAAGCCGTCGATGGAGATCATGGGTCCGGCCGGCATGGAAGAAATGACCGAGCAGTTGCGCGGCATGTTCGCCAACATCGGCGGCGTGAAGAAAAAGCCGCGCAAGCTCCGCATCGGCGACGCGCGGAAGCTGCTGGTCGACGAGGAAGCCGCCAAGCTGGTCAACGACGACGACGTCAAGACCAGTGCGATGGCCAACGCCGAACAGAACGGCATCGTCTTCATCGACGAGATCGACAAGGTCGCTTCCCGCTCGGAGACGCAGGGTGCCGACGTCTCGCGCCAAGGCGTGCAGCGCGATCTGCTGCCGCTCGTCGAAGGCACCACGGTCAACACCAAGTACGGCATGGTCAAGACAGACCACATCCTCTTCATCGCCTCGGGTGCCTTCCACCTGGCCAAGCCGAGCGACCTGATCCCCGAGCTGCAGGGGCGCTTTCCGATCCGCGTCGAGCTCGGCTCGCTGTCGGTCGACGACTTCGAGGCGATCCTCACCCAGACCCATGCCAGCCTGGTCAAGCAGTACCGGCTGTTGCTGGCGACCGAGGGCGTCACGCTCGAGATCGCGCCCGAGGCGATTCGGCGGATCGCCCAGATCGCCTACGACGTCAACGAGCGAACCGAAAACATCGGTGCCCGGCGGCTTTCGACGGTGATGGAAAAGCTGCTCGACGAGGTGAGCTTCGATGCGCCGCACCGCGGCGGTCAGACCGTGCAGATCGACGCCGCCGCAGTCGACGCGAAGCTCGCCGAACTGGCCGAGGACGTCGATCTGTCGCGCTACATCCTGTGAGCCTGGGATTTGCCGGCGCTAGCCGCGCGCCTCCAGCCACGCCGGCTCGCATCGCACCTCGGTCCTGACCGATCTGGCCAGGTAGCAGGCATCGTGCGCCTCGTGGTGCAGCGATTCCAGCTCGGCCCGGCTCGGCATCGGGACACCGGAGAATTCGACCAGCGGGTGCAGCGTCACGACCGTCATCGCCAGCTGGCCCATGCCGTTCTTTTGCATCACGCCGGTGGCTCGGTCGATGTAGCGGTCGACGCAAAAGCCTCGCGCCGCCGCAAGCGACAGAAACCAGAGCATGTGACAGGCGGAGAGGGCCGAGACGAACGCTTCTTCCGGATCCACGGCGGCCGGGTCCGAATGCGGCAGCGGCACGACCGACGGCGACGACGAGCCCTTCACTTCGGCACCGCCGTCGAAGCGCAGCAGGTGACGGCGGTGGTAGCGGTTGGCGAGGTAGTCATCGCGGCTGGTCTGGCCGCGTGACCAGATCGTTTCGGCGGTGTAGTGGGCCACGCTCGATCTCCCGGTCGCCGCGACGCAGGCGGCAACCGCAGTCTAGAGGGCGAGCCGCTTCGACTGCAGCTGCAGCAGGCCGTCGAAGATCAGGGTCTCCACCATCTCGACCGGCAGATCCGTCATCGGCGCGAGCTTGGACGCGGCGCCGCCGCTCATGAAGAGCACCGGCGCTTGACCGGTGCGGCGCCCCAGCTTCCTGTGCATGCGGTCGACCGCGCCGGCGATCGCGTCGGCGCCGCCGCTCATCAGGGCGTCGCTCGTGTTGGTCGGGAAAGCGACCGCCTCGCCGGTCGGCGCCTTGAGCCCGGCCGTCCCCATCTCAAGCGCGCGCAGCATCAGGCCGAAGCCGGGCAGGATCAGGCCGCCGAGAAAGTGGCCGGTGGCGTCGAGCGCGTCGACCGTGACGGCGGTGCCGACCATGACGACCAGCGCAGGGACCGGCGCGCCGCGCGCCAGGACGCGTTGGCGGGCGCCGATCAGGGCGACCCAGCGGTCGACGCCGAGTCGCGTCGGGTGGTCGTAGCCATTGATGACGCCGCAGGCCGAGGCCGTGCTGACCGCCCAGCGCGGCTCGACGTCCCAGATCTCGAGCTGGGCCTCGGTCCTTCGCCGGACGCCCTCGCCGGCGACGATGCTGCCGAACATGCTCGAAGGCGCCGGCAGCTTGTGCCAGCCGCCGTCGGCAAGCTCGTCGATGGCCTCGAGGAAGACGGCGCCATGGTCGAGCAGCGCGGCGCCGGGCTTCGGCGCGCTGTAGAGCGCCCACTTGAGGCGGGTGTTGCCGACGTCGATCGCGAGGAAGGTCATTCGCTGTGGCGAGTCAGGTGAGCTTGCCGGCAGTTCGCTGCACGTCGCAGCCGCTGATGCGCCAGGTGTGGTCGGGTTGGCGATCGAGGCGGTAGACGGCCAGCCACAGGGCGCCGCCGGCATCGGTCAGATGGACACCCTGCACCAGCTGTCCCTGGACCCATTGCGGGGTGAGGAAGATCAGCGTCGACGGTCGATAGACGACCGGATAGCTCGCGCGCACCATGGCGAGGAATCTGTCGGCCGTGCCGAACATCTCGCGGATCGCTGGAGCGGCATAGGAGAAGGCCCGCGGTGCGTCGTCGGCTGCAAACGCCGCCAACTGCGCCGCGACCACGGCGTGGACGGCCTTGGCGTCTTCCGCAGCCACTTCCGCGGCGTGAGCCCCTCGGACCGGGAGCAAGGCTGTCGAGGCCAGGAAGGCGACGCTGAGGACGGCATGGCCGAAGCGATTCATGAAGGTCCTCGAATCCTGAAAAACCGGGGCAGAGCCGGATGATGCAGCGTTTGGATCGCGGCCGTGCGGTCGCAAATAACTGTAAAGCCGGCGCCACGTGTCATCGCCAGCTGCGCAGGACCGGTTAGGAGGGAATCGCGAGCCGCATCGGCATGCTCGCCTCCTCAGTCCTGGAGATCCTCCATGTCCAAGTTACTTGCCATCGTGGCGCTGTCTGTCGCCTCTCTTTCGGCGTGTGTCGTGGCGCCGGCCCGGCCTTATGGATACGCGGTACCAGCCGGCGAGGTCATCTACGCCGACGTCCCGCCCCCGGCGCCTTATGTCGAAGTCGTGCCGGCCCCGCCGTTCGGAGGCGCCGTCTGGCTGGGCGGCTACTGGGGCTGGCGCGGCGGACGGCATGAGTGGGTTCATGGCCGCTACGAAGCGCCCCGCCCCGGCTACGAATGGCGGCCGCACCATTGGGAGCAGCGCGACAACCGCTGGCACCTGCAAGGTGGGGCCTGGGTTCGGCGCTAGGCCCGCTATCCCTTCGGATGAGGGCCGCGCTGCCGGGCGCCGCCGGTTGCCCGGCGCGCCTGCGTTCATGCCGTAGGGCCCGACGCTACACTTCGAATTGACGTATACGTCAACCGGCGGAAGCGTCTGCCGGACTCGGAGCCGCAGCCGGAGGTCACTTGGCGAAACGGAAAGCCAGCGCGCGTCTTGCCGACTATCGGTACGCGGGCGTCGTCGTGCCGAGTCAACCGGCCGCAAGCGGCAAAGGCGGTTCAGCCAGCTCCTTCGACCTGGCTCGATTCGATCCGGCGGATCGACCTTTTTCCAGCGGCGACAAGAGCGTCGACAAGGCACGGGTCGCCGAGCTCGCGGTCGAGCTCGACAAGCTGCAGGATCTGTTCTACGCCGATCGGCGCTTCAAGCTGCTCGTCGTCCTGCAAGGCACCGACACCAGCGGCAAGGACGGCACGATTCGCGGCGTATTCGGTGAGATGAGCGCGCTCGGCGTGCGGACTGCGGCCTGGAAGGCGCCTTCCGGCGAAGAGCTGACGCACGATTTCCTCTGGCGCATCCACCAAAAGGTGCCGGCTGCCGGCGAGGTCGTGCTCTTCAACCGCAGCCACTACGAAGACGTGCTCGTTCCGGTCGTCAAGGGTGCGATCGGCAAGGAAGAAACCGCGCAACGCTTCGCCCAGATCAACGACTTCGAGCGCTTGCTGAGCGAATCCGGAACGATCGTCCTGAAGTTTTTCCTGCACATCTCCAAGGACGAGCAGCGCGCCCGCCTGCAGGACCGCCTCGACGATCCGGTCAAGCACTGGAAGTTCGTGGTCGGCGATCTCGATGCGCGCAAATCGTGGGATGCCTACCAGGCAGCCTACAGTGCGGCCATCGCCGCCACCGGCACCGTCTGGGCGCCGTGGGTGGTCGTGCCGGCCGATTCGAAGACGCAGCGCAACCTGATGATCGCGCTCGCGGTCAAGGCGGCAATGCTCCGGCTGAAGCTTCGCTATCCGCGAGGCGATCCGGCACTGGCCAAGATCAAGGTGACATGAAGCGATGACCGAGCTGTCCTCTGATTACAAGGCGCTGGCCGGCTACCGGCCGGTGCACAAGGTTCGCTTCGTCACCGCGGCCAGCCTGTTCGACGGCCACGATGCCGCGATCAACGTCATGCGACGCATCCTGCAAGGAATGGGGGCCGAAGTGGTCCATCTCGGCCACAACCGCTCGGTCGAGGAGATCGTCACGGCGGCGTTGCAGGAAGATGTGCAGGGCATCGCCATCAGCTCGTACCAGGGCGGCCACGTCGAGTTCTTCAAGTACATGGTCGACCTGCTAAAGGCGCGGGGCGGCGACGCCATCCGCGTCTTCGGCGGTGGCGGCGGCGTGATCGTGCCAAGCGAGATCGCCGAGCTGCAGAGCTACGGCATCGAGCGCATCTACAGCCCCGAAGACGGCCAGCGCATGGGCCTGGCCGGAATGATCGGCGAGATGATGATGCGCTGCGACGTCGACCTCGCCCGCTTCGCGCCGACCTCGCTCGCACCGATCCGCGGCCCGGGCGGGCCGGCGCGGCGCGCGCTCGCGCAGCTCATCACGGCGCTCGAGAGCGGCGCGGCGACGAACGATCTGCGTGAAGAGGTGCGGGCGGCGGCGAGGGCTGTCAAGACGCCGGTGATCGGCATCACGGGCACCGGCGGCGCCGGCAAGTCGAGCCTCACCGACGAGCTGATCCGGCGCCTGCGCCTCGACCAGGACGACGCGCTGCAGATCGCCGTCATCAGCATCGATCCGTCGCGCAGGAAGAGCGGCGGCGCGCTGCTCGGCGACCGCATCCGCATGAACGCGATCGCGCCCTGGAGTCGTCCCGGCGCGGCCGACGCCGCCGAGCCGCGGGTCTTCATGCGCTCGCTGGCGACGCGCGACTTCGGCTCCGAGATCGGCGCCGCCCTGCCCGACGTGCTGGCGGCGGTGAAGGTCGCCGGCTTCGATCTGGTGATCGTCGAAACCTCGGGCATCGGCCAGGGCGACGCGGCGATCGTGCCGCTGGTCGACATGCCGGTCTACGTCATGACGCCCGAGTTCGGCGCCGCCAGCCAGCTCGAGAAGATCGACATGCTCGACTTCGCCGAGTTCATCGCCATCAACAAGTTCGACCGCAAGGGCGCCGCCGACGCGCTGCGCGATGTCGCCAAGCAGGTGCAGCGAAACCGCGAGGCCTTCGCCAAGCAGCCCGGCGAGATGCCGGTGTTCGGCACGATGGCCAGTCGATTCAACGACGATGGCGTCACCGCGCTGTACCAGGCGATGCTGCCGCGTCTCGCCGAGCTCGGCCTGGCCCTCGCGCCCGGCGCGCTGCCGAAGGTCGCCACGCGCCACAGCACGCACCAAGTGCCGATCGTTCCCGGCGCACGTGCGCGCTACCTCGCCGACATCGCCGACGCGGTGCGCAGCTACAAGCGCGAAGCGCTGGCCCAGGCCCGCCTGGCGCGCGAGATCCAGCAACTGCGCGCGAGCGCGCGCATGCTCGCCGAGGCCAATCCCGACAAGACCAACGCGGTCGGCGCCGTCAGCGAGCTCGCCGACGCGCGTGAAGCGCGTCTCGATGGGCGCGCGCGCGGCCTGCTTGCCGATTGGCCGGCCCTGCAGCGCGCCTACGCCGGTGACGAGTACGTCGTCAGCGTGCGCGGCAAGGAGGTCCGCACCGCGCTGGTCCACACGACGCTCTCCGGCAACAAGATCAGGAAGGTCGCGCTGCCGACTTACGAGGACGACGGCGAGATCCTGAAGTGGCTGCTGCTCGACAACGTGCCCGGCTCGTTCCCCTACAGCGCCGGCACCTTCGCATTCAAGCGCGAAGGCGAAGACCCGACCCGCATGTTCGCCGGCGAAGGCGACGCCTTCAAGACCAACACCCGCTTCAAGCTGCTCTCGGCCGGCATGCCGGCCAAGCGCCTTTCGACTGCGTTCGATTCGGTCACGCTCTACGGCAACGACCCGGCGCTGCGCCCCGACATCTACGGCAAGGTCGGCAACTCGGGCGTCTCGATCGCCACCCTCGACGACATGGAGGTGCTCTATTCGGGCTTCGATCTGACCAGCCCGAGCACCTCGGTGAGCATGACCATCAACGGCCCGGCGCCGACGATCCTGGCGATGTTCATGAACACCGCCATCGACCAGAAGCTCGAGGCCTTTAGCGCCGACAAGAAACGCGAGCCGAACGAGAGCGAAGCGGCCGAGATCGCCGCCTGGGTCAAGCAGAACGTGCGCGGCACCGTACAGGCCGACATCCTGAAAGAAGACCAGGGCCAGAACACCTGCATTTTCTCGACCGAGTTCTCGCTCAAGGTGATGGGCGACATTGCCGAGTACTTCGTGCAGCACCAGGTGCGCAACTTCTACTCGGTGAGCATCTCGGGCTATCACATCGCCGAGGCCGGCGCGAACCCGATCAGCCAGCTCGCCTTCACGCTCTCGAACGGCTTCACCTTCGTCGAGGCGTACCTGGCGCGCGGCATGAAGGTCGACGACTTCGCGCCCAACCTGTCGTTCTTCTTCTCGAACGGCATGGACCCGGAATACACGGTGATGGGGCGGGTCGCCAGGCGCATCTGGGCGGTGGCGATGCGCGACCGCTACGGCGCCAACGAGCGCAGCCAGAAGCTCAAGTACCACGTCCAGACGAGCGGTCGCAGCCTGCACGCGCAGGAGGTGCAGTTCAACGACATCCGCACCACGCTGCAGGCGCTGATCGCGATCTACGACAACTGCAACTCGCTGCACACCAATGCCTTCGACGAGGCGATCACGACCCCGACCGAGGACTCGGTGCGCCGCGCCATGGCGATCCAGCTGATCATCAACCGCGAGTGGGGCCTGGCGAAGAACGAGAACCCGAGCCAGGGCGCCTTCATCATCGACGAGCTAACCGAGCTGGTCGAGGAGGCGGTGCTCGCCGAGTTCGAGAAGATCGCCGAGCGCGGCGGCGTGCTCGGCGCGATGGAGACCGGCTACCAGCGCGGCAAGATCCAGGAAGAGTCGATGCACTACGAGATGCTCAAGCACTCGGGCGAGTACCCGATCGTCGGCGTCAACACCTTTCGCAACCCGCACGGCGACGCGGCGCCCCCGCACGTCGCGCTGCAACGCTCGACCGATGCCGAGAAGCAGAGCCAGCTGCGGCGTCTGGCCGCGTTCCATGATCGCCACGTCGATGCCGCCCCGGCGATGCTGAAGCGCCTGCAGGATGCCGTGATCGCCAACGCCAACGTCTTCGAGGTGCTGGTGGCTGCCGTCCGCGTCTGCTCGCTCGGCCAGATCACCGACGCGCTGTTCGCAGTCGGCGGTCAATACCGGCGGAGCATGTAGCCGCCAGCCGATCGTGACCGCGATGGGACCGCTCGCGGGCCTCCGCATCCTCGAGTTCGAGGCCATCGGCCCGGGACCTTTCGCCGGCATGATGCTGGCCGACATGGGGGCAGACGTGCTGCTCGTCGATCGCCCGAGCGACGGCCAACTCGGCTTCGGCCGCGACCGTCGCTTCGACGTCATGCTGCGCGGCCGCCGTTCGGTCACCATCGACCTGAAGAGCGAAGACGGCGCCGAAGCGGCGTTGCGCCTCGCCGACAACGCCGACGCGCTGATCGAGGGGTTTCGCCCCGGCGTGATGGAACGGCTCGGGCTCGGTCCGGAGGTCGTGCTCGCACGCAATGCGCGTCTGGTCTATGGCCGGATGACCGGTTGGGGCCAGGACGGGCCGATGGCGCAGCGCGCCGGTCACGACATCAACTACATCGCACTTTCCGGAGCGCTGCATGCGATCGGACGCGCCGGAACCGCGCCGGTGCCGCCGCTCAACCTTGTCGGCGACTTCGGCGGTGGCGGCATGCTGCTGGCGTTCGGCATCGCCTGCGGTCTCGTCGAAGCCCGCAGCAGCGGCCGCGGCCAGGTCGTCGATGCGGCCATGGTCGAGGGCGCCTCGCTGCTCACCACGATGTTCTCCGGCCTGCTTGCGGCCGGTCAGTGGAGTGAAGAACGGGGCGCAAACGTCCTGGATTCGGGTGCGCCCTGGTACGACACCTACGAAACCAGCGACGGCAAGCATGTGGCGATCGGCGCGATCGAGCCCAGGTTCTTCGCCGACCTGATCGACCGTCTGGGTCTCGGCCCGTCGGAGATCGCGGCCCAGAACGACCGTGCCGGTTGGCCGGCGCTGCGGTTGCGGATCGCCGGGCGCTTCGCCTCGCACAGCCGCGACGAGTGGTGCGCGCGCTTCGAAGGATCGGACGGATGTTTTGCGCCCGTGCTCAGCTTCACCGAGGCTCGCGACCATGCGCAGCGGCGGGCGCGAGGCGCCGACATCGCGCTGGCCGGCATCGCCCAACCGGCGCCCGCGCCGCGCTTTTCACGCACGCCGGGGATGGCGCGACGGCCACCGCCCCAGCGAGGCGAAGGTGGCCGGTCGGCCCTGCGCGATTGGGGTCTCGCGCCAGCTTCCATCGAGGCGCTCGCGAAACTGGGCGTCGGCTTTCGAGACTGAGCGATGTCGCATTGCGGGCGGATCGGCCGCGGCAGCGATCGGGTGCCGGGGCGGATGCGCGCTTCGATGGCGCAGACGCGTTTCAAACCTGCGCTGCTTCAGCCTCCGACCAGATGCCGTCGAGGCCCTGCGTCGCGGCGCCGTCGTCGCGCAACTTCAAGAGGTGCGCCGTCAACGACCGCAGGGCCATCGGCTGCAGCTTCGCCGGCACATCCGCGTATACGGCCGGCAGCAATGTCTGCGCGGACGCGGGCCCCATGCCGCGCAATGCGGCGACAACCTTGGCTTCGCGGGCCAGGCGGTGGGCGATGATCTTCGCCATCGCCTCGCGCGGATGAGGCATGAGGAAGCCATGGCCTGGGGCCAGCCATTCGAGATCGAGATCGAGCAAGGATCTGAGCGATTCGATGTAGGCCCGCATATCGCCGTCGGGCGGATTGATGACGACGGTCGATGCCTGCATCACGTGATCGCCAGTGAAGAGGGTGCGTTCCTCTTCCAGCAGATAGCAGAGGTGATTCGACGCATGGCCAGGGGTATGAATCACGCGCAGCGTGGTCGCCTGGCCGATCGAGATGTGCTCGCCGCCATGCAGCGTGACGTCGGGCACGAAGCTGGCATCCTGCCATTCACGGTGCACGGCGACGAGGCCATGAACCGTCGCGCCGGTTCGCTGCTGCATGAGCACGGTGGCCGGCGAATGGTCGGTGTGGGTGTGCGTCACGAAGATCCGGCGAATCGGCCCCGGGGCCGCAGCGAGCACGGCGTCGACATGGGTCTCGATCGCCGGTCCAGGATCGATCACCGCCCAGTCGTCGCTGCCCGGACCGCCGACGAGATACGTGTTGGTCCCCGGGCCCGTCATCATGCTGCCGTTGCCAGCGGTCACGCGGATGAGGCGCTCGGACAGCCGCACCGCGCGGCCCGGCACCAGCTCATAGCCGGCCTTGCCGTGACCGGCGGGATCGAGCCGACCCAGCTCGGCCCATGCCGGTTCGTCTGGCAGCACCGGACGAAGTCCTTCGCTTCCCGTGCCGACCCGAGGCGTCGTCAGGGAGACCGTCCGTGGCGCCGCGGCCCATGCCATGACGGCTGCGGCGGTGTCGAAACGAGTCAGCAGTTCGAGCGTCTTCTGCGTCGGGGTCAGGAGCTTCAGCGCGGTCTTCTTGGCTAGCGCATCGCCCGGCGAGATCCACAGCTGCTCGACCAGTTCGGTGCCATCGACGGCGGCCACCTGCGTCGGCGGCGCGGCAGCGATGAAGAATCGGGTGTCGTAGCGCTTGGCCCGACCACTCGGGGTCAGCCAATGACTGAGATAGATGAGCCGATCGGCAGCGAGGCGAAGGCCCTCGCTGGCGCAGAGCGACGCCATGTCATGCTCGCTGCGGTGCAATACGGTTCGCCAGCCGGCGAGGCGGCTCGTTGCCGTGCCATCGAGGAGCAGACCACGGCCGTCGACGGCGAACAGCAGTCCTGATTCCTCGAAACATTCGCGAATCGCGGCGACCCAGTAATCGAGTCCGCCCTCCGGCAAGTTGAGACCGCGGCTGGCTTCTGCATCGTCGAGGCCGGCGCAAAAGGCGTGAGCCTGACGGTCGGCTGGATCGACGATGCCGCCCGGAAAAACCCATGCGCCACTGGTGTGGTCGCTCCCGTCTGCTCGACGTGAGAGCAAGGTCTCGATACTGGAAGCTCCGTCGCGGACCAGGACCAACGTCGCCGCGAAGCGCGGTGGACGGTGCTGTTGCGGTGCTTGCGAAGGTGCCGGGAAGTCGGCGGCGTCGGACATCTGGAAACGATCGCGTTGCGTCGGGGAATCGAGTGTGGCACGAGCCGGTCGGCGTCCTGCGTCGGAGCCCTCCGACATCGCCTGACATCGGCACCCCACAACCCGTCCGCTGCGTCGCCTACGTTGGCGAGACGATGGGGCCGCGAACATCGGTCAGTCGCAAGCAACGGATCTTCCGGACTGTTTTGCGCGGATCAGGAGTTGACATGCTTCACTATGCCGTCGTATTTTTCGTGATCGCCTTGATTGCGGCTCTGTTCGGCTTCGGCGGCATTGCCGCCGGCGCCGCGGGCATCGCCAAGATCCTCTTCGTGGTCTTCATCATTCTCGCAATCGCGTCGTTCTTGTTCGGTCGCAATCGTCGTCTATAGGTCGAGCTACCCGGCCTCGGCTTCGAGACGGGCCAGCGTTGCAAGCGCCGCGGCAGGCGCTCGCTCCTTCGCGCCACTGATGTAGAACAAGAAAACGTCGCGGCTAGAAGTGACGCTGTACTCGCTTGCGCCGACCAGGGGCAGAGCCTCGGGAATCCGGCCGCTGGCCCACGTCTTGGCGCAGTCGGCCCAGAAGTCGAGCCGCTCGGGCGTGTAGCCGGTTGCGTGCTTGGCTTCGGTATTCATCAGTCGAGCGTAGATAAAGCTTCCCGTCGGATCGGCGAAGGACGGATAGACGTCCGAGTCAGCGAAGACCGCGGCAACGTCATGCCGACGCGCCAAGGCGACAAAGTCCGGCGTCATGAAGCTGGGGTGTCGCAGTTCCAAGGCGTGGCGAAGCGGTCTCGATCCAAGCCTGGCCGGCAAGAGCTGTAGAAACGCTGCGAAGTCGGCGGGCTCGAATGCCTTCGTCGGCATGAACTGCCAGACGATCGGGCCGAGCTTGTCGCCAAGCTCCGTGAGGCCGCTGGCCATGAACTTCCGGATCGACTCGCCCGCTTCGGCCAAGACGCGCCGATTGGTGGAATACATCGGCGCCTTGACGCTGAAGACGAAGTCGGCTGGCGTCGCGTCGCGCCACTTCGCGAAGCTCTCCGCTTTTTGCAGCCGGTAGTAGGTGGCGTTGATCTCGATCGCGGTGAGTCGAGCGCTTGCGTACTCGAGCTCGCGCGCGTGGCCCAGGCCCGCGGGATAGAAGTTGTCGCGCCAGGGCGGAAAGCTCCACCCGCCGGTGCCGACGCGAATTCGCCCGGCGGTCATCAGGAAGGCGCCGACCCGAGCATCAGTCAGAGGCGAATGGGCGAACCGCCGCGTACTGGATGTGGGGCATGCAGCCGATCGTATTCCATCGAGAAGTCGGAGCGCCGCTGTTCACTGCTCGAGAGTCTTCACAACCAGTTCCCGTTCGTCGCCCGTGCGCGGCACACGCGACAAAGTACGCGCGACCGTTCGACCGCCCGTAGGGTCGGTCCTACCGCAGCGCACCCGCTCCGCCGATAGTCAAGGCACGAGGAGCGTCTGACAGTCGACCGGCGTCAGGCGCAGTTTCGCCGCGCTGGAAGAACACATGACCAACGATGCCGAATGGGTGGAAGACGTCAAGCGCTGGATGGCGGGTGCCCGGGCGGCCACGGCTGCGGCGACTGGCGGCAGCGAAAGCACCGATCTCATGCCCTTAGGCTACGAGGCCGCGCATCCAGCCCTACAGGCGCTTCATTGGCCCGATGCGCTCGGCAGCAGCTTCGACGACATCGGCTGATCGCGCACGCGCAGCGCCTGCCAAGGCCAAGCCCTTCGATGGCTAGAGCAATTCATCTTCAGCCTCTTCTTCGACGAACGGCGCGGGTGTAGCGCGCGATCGTCAGCCCCGCCAGATCGATTCCAGGGCTCCGACCGGAGATCAGATCGGCCAGCACGCGACCGGTGCCGGCGGCCATCGTCCAGCCGAGCGTTCCATGTCCTGTGGCAAGAAAGAGGTTCTCGACCGGCGTGCCACCGATGACTGGCGTGCCATCCGGCGTCATCGGCCGGAGACCGCACCAGAACTCCGCCTGATCGAGCTTGCCTGCACCGGGAAAGAGGTCGGTCAAGACGTGGCTGAGAGTCTGCAGCCGGGCCTCGTGCAGCTTCAAGGTGTAGCCGGCCAGCTCTGCGGTGCCGCCGACCCGGATGCGTTCGCCGAGCCGTGTCACCGCGACCTTGTAGGTCTCGTCCATCAATGTCGACTGGGGAGCGGCGGACATGTTGAGGATCGGCACCGTGATCGAATAACCCTTGACTGGATAGATCGGAAGGCTGATGTCGATCGGGCGCAGCAGCAGCGGGGCGTAGCTGCCGAGGGCCACGAGATAAGCGTCAGCCAGCAACGTTTCGGGCCCCGGGCCGGCCGCGGGCTCGACCGAGGCGCCCTCCAGACGGAGCCCGCTGCGCCGAAGGCCACGCACTGTCGTCATGAAGCGGAAGGTCACGCCCCGCGCCGCCGCCAGGGCCGCGAGGCGCTGCGTGAACTTGAAGCAGTCACCGGTCTCATCACCGGGCAACAGCAGGCCGCCGACAAACTTGTCGTGCACGTTGCCGAGCGCCGGCTCGTGGCGGGTGCAGCCGGCTCGGTCGAGCAGCTGGAACCCTACACCGCTCTTGCGCAAGACAAGGATGTCGGCGGCGCTGGCGTCGAACTGGCGTTGCGTGCGAAACAGCTGCAAAGTGCCTTGCATTCGCTCGTCATAGGCGATGCCCGTGTCGGCGCGCAGCACGCGCAGGCAATCGCGGCTGTACTCGGCCAGCCTGACCATGCGGCCCTTGTTGATCTCATAGCGTGCCGAGGTGCAGTTGCGAAGCATCGCCGCGATCCAGCGGAGCATTGCGACGTCGAGGTGCGGCCGAAGGACGAGCGGTCGATGCCGCATCGCCAGCCATTTGATCGCCTTCAGCGGAACCCCGGGGCCGGCCCAAGGCGCAGAGTAGCCGGGGGAAACCTCGCCAGCATTGGCAAAGCTCGTCTCGAGGCCCGGTGCAGCCTGACGATCGACGACGGTCACGTCATGGCCGGCACCGGCCAGCTCGTAGGCGGCGGTGACACCGATGACTCCGGCACCGAGAACCAGCACCTTCATCGGCCGCCCCCCTCGTCGCGCACCGGCCACCGAGCCCCTGGAATCACACGGGCTCGAAACGGAATCGTCATGCGTGGTGCGGCATCATTCGTCTTCGCAGCGATTTTGCACGCGACACCTAGCGAGGCAACGAACCTCACGCAGATCGGTTGAGATGGCCTTTGCCCCACCCTTCATCGCGCCCGCCCGCTTCGCCGACGCCGGCGCGGCGCTGGACCGCGTCCAGGCGATCTACGGCGGCAGCGTCGATCACCTGCGCGCGGCATTGCAGGCATTCGTCAGCGGTCAGGCACCGGAAGCCCATGTTCGGGCCTGCTATCCGTTCGTCCGCGTCCACACCGACACCGTGGCGCGGGCTGATTCTCGGCTCAGCTACGGCTTCGTTGCCGGCCCCGGAACCTATGAAACGACCCTGACCCGGCCTGACCTCTTCGCCGGCTATTACCTCGAGCAGTTTCGCTTGCTGCTCGAGAATCACGGTGTCGATCTCGAGATCGGTACCAGTGTTCAGCCGATCCCTGTTCATTTCTCGTTCGCCGAGCACGATCACATCGAAGGCAGCCTGACGCGTGAGCGCAGGCTGCTGCTTCGCGATGTGTTCGATCTGCCCGACCTCGGCGCGATGGACGACGGCATTGCGAACGGCACCTTCGTCGCGGCAGCCGGCGACCCGCACCCGCTGGCGCTGTTCACCGCGCCCCGGGTCGACTACTCGTTGCATCGGCTGCGTCACTACACGGGAACCGATCCGGAGCACTTCCAGAATTTCGTCCTCTTCACCAACTATCAGTTCTACATCGACGAGTTCGTTAGACTGGGACATGAGGCAATGGCGGGCGGTGGCAGCTCCGCGTACGACGCCTTCGTCGAGCCCGGCAACGTGATCGAGCGGCGCAAGGGCTCGGCAGCGCGGCCCGGCGACGAGCTTGGCGCGTCGCCCCCACGGCTGCCGCAGATGCCCGCCTACCACCTGGTGCGCGAAGACGGCAGCGGCATCACCATGGTCAACATCGGTGTCGGCCCCGCAAACGCGAAAACGATCACCGACCACATCGCGGTGCTGCGGCCGCACGCGTGGGTCATGCTCGGCCACTGCGCGGGCCTGCGGACGACACAGCAATTGGGCGACTACGTACTGGCGCATGGTTACGTGCGCGAGGACCACGTGCTCGACGAGGATCTGCCGCTCTGGGTGCCGATCCCTGCGCTGGCCGAAGTGCAGGTCGCACTCGAGGCGGCGGTGGCCGAGGTCACGCAATTGAAGGGCTACGAGTTGAAGCGGATCATGCGCACCGGCACCGTCGCCAGCACGGACAACCGCAACTGGGAGCTGCTGCCTTCGCACCATGCGCTCAGCACGCCGGAACGCCGATTCAGTCAAAGCCGGGCGATCGCGCTTGATATGGAGAGCGCGACCATCGCGGCGAACGGATTCCGCTTTCGCGTACCTTACGGAACCCTGCTTTGCGTGAGCGACAAGCCGCTCCATGGCGAGATCAAGCTTCCTGGCATGGCCAACCACTTCTACCGCGAACGGGTCGACCAGCATTTGCGGATCGGGGTTCGAGCCATCGAGTTGCTGCGCGATGCCGGGGTCGATCAGCTGCACAGCCGCAAGCTTCGCAGCTTCGCCGAGGTGGCCTTCCAGTAGCGGCTGGCGAAGTCTCGCCCGGACTCTCAATTTTCTCGATCGTTCGCCGATATTGGGGATGACTGGCTGTCGCAGGGCACGACGATGAGCGCTCCCGCATCACGCGGAATGAATCTGACTCGGCCCCTCGCAGATTTGGCCGCCTGGACCGCGTGCTTCAGCACCGCCGACATTCCGGTCCTGCGTGACACCGCCGACTCGCTCGAAGCGCTTCGCCTCAACGAGGACCAGACGGACGCCAACAGCATCGGTGAAATGATCTCCGTGGATCCGCTGATGACGCTCAAGGTCCTGGCCTACGAGTCCGGACACCGAGGCCGAAGAGTCGTCACCCCGGCCGAGACCGTGACATCGGCCTTGGTGATGATGGGCATCCCGCCGTTCTTTCGCGCCTTCGGCAAACAGCCCGCCGTGGAGGATTGGCTCGAGCCCCAACCCGGAGCGCTGACAGGCTTGCGGAACCTCCTCAAGCGGGCCCATCGCGGCGCCGACTTCGCGCTGGCCTTCGCCATCCATCGGACCGATCCGGATGCTGCCGTCATTCATGCGTCGGCGCTGCTTCGCGATTTCGCGGAAATGCTCCTGTGGTGCCACGCTCCCGATCTTGCACTTCGCATTGAGGGAGCGCAGCTTGCCGATTCCCGCTTGCGGTCCAGCGCAATTCAGATCGAGATTCTGAACGTGGAGTTGTCCGATCTGCAGCGCACCCTCACTCGTGCCTGGAGGCTGCCCCCGCTATTCGCCGATGTCACGGGTCCAAGCATCGCCAGCGGCGACACCAGCGCAAGAATCGTCGAGTTGGCGACGCGTCTGGCCCGTCATAGCGGACACGGCTGGGACGACGCGGCGATCCCGGATGACGTCAGTGAAATCGCGGGGATGCTGAACCTTTCCCCGGCGGCAGCGCTGGAGTTAATTCAGCAGGTTTAGTCGGAAAAGAAAAGGCCCTCGTCACGAATGACAAGGGCCTTAGTTAATAGCCTGACGATGTCCTACTTTCACACGGGAACCCGCACTATCATCGGCGCTGAGGCGTTTCACGGTCCTGTTCGGGATGGGAAGGAGTGGGACCACCTCGCTATGGTCATCAGGCATAACCGTCGCCCGCTGCTCTGAGGCAGCTAGGCCAATTCGCAGAGTCGACCGCCACCTCGGGATGAGGGCGGTGAAAATCAGATACTTGATCACGTCCTTCTGTCCAGAAGAACGGCAACGCGCTCACCCGCTTTGACTATGCGTCAAAGTTATAGGGTCAAGCCGCACGAGCAATTAGTAATGGTTAGCTTAACTGGTTACCCAGCTTCCACACCCATCCTATCAACGTCCTGGTCTAGAACGACTCTTCAGGGGGCTCAAGGCCCCGGCAAGACTTATCTCGAGACGAGTTTCCCGCTTAGATGCTTTCAGCGGTTATCTCTTCCGCACATAGCTACTCGGCGATGCCACTGGCGTGACAACCGATACACCAGAGGTGCGTCCACTCCGGTCCTCTCGTACTAGGAGCAGGCTCTCTCAATCTTGCAGCGCCCACGGAAGATAGGGACCAAACTGTCTCACGACGTTTTAAACCCAGCTCACGTACCTCTTTAAATGGCGAACAGCCATACCCTTGGGACCGGCTACAGCCCCAGGATGAGATGAGCCGA
>JALYXU010000299.1 GCA_030946925.1 Pseudomonadota bacterium | reverse complement strand
GCCGGCGACATGGCCGGCGCGGAAAGCGAGGCCGCCCGCGCCTTCGACCTCGCTGCGGCGAAGCGGCATCCATGGCTGCTCGGCGAGCTTGCGTTCTGGCGCTGGCAGGCGGCGCGTGCGCAGTCGACCGACCCGTCGGCGGCCGGTGCGCCTCCTGCAGGTGCGGCATCTGCCAGTGCTGCATCTGCCAGTGCTGCATCTGCCAGTGCGCCTTCTGCCAGCGCGGCATCGGTCAGCGTGTCGTTCGTGTCGCCGTCATCCTGCGCCGAGCCGTACCGATTGCAGATGAACGGCGAGTGGCAGCAGGCGGCCGCCGCGTGGCGGGCGCTGGGCTGTCCCTACGAGGAGGCCCTCGCGCTTGCCGATGGCGATGAGGCCGCTCGCCTCGCCGCACTTGCCCTGCTCGAAGGGCTGGGTGCCCGGCCGCTCGCCGACCAGCTTCGCCAGTCGCTGCGCCGGGCCGGGGCCCGCTCGATCCCGCGTGGCGCGATCGCCCACACGCGCGGCAACGAAGCCGGCCTGACCCGCCGCGAGCTCGAGGTGCTCGGCCTCCTGGCCGAAGGCCGGCGCAACTCGGAGATCGCGGCGCGCCTGTCGCGCTCGCGGCGGACGGTGGAGCACCACGTCGAGTCGATCCTCGCCAAGCTCGGCGCCGCCTCCCGAAGCGACGCGGTCGATGCGGCCCGCGGGCGCGATCTGCTGCCGAAGAAGACTGAGTAGCGCCGACAAGGGAACGGGCGCGACTGCCCGTCCGACAGCACCGTCAGTACGTCTCGAGATGCAGCCGGCCTTCGCGCTTCAGGGTCGGCCCGATCGCGCCGTCCCAGTCGAGGCCGGCCCCGGCCGCCACATCGCGCAGCGCCAGCAGCACGCCTTCTTCCATCGCCTTCAGGCCGCACACGTAGATGTGGGCGTCCGGGTCGGCCAGCAGCGGCGTCAGATCGACGGCCCGGTCGTGGATGGCGTCCTGCACGTAGCGCCTCGGCTTTCCCGGCGTGCGCGAGAAGGCGAGGTTGATGTCGATGAAGTCCTTCGGCAGGCTCGTCAGAGGCCCGAAGTAGGGCAGCTCTTCGCGCGTCCGCGCGCCGAAGAAGAGCATCAGCTTGCCGCCCTCGAAGGTGCCGGTCTTGCGTTGCCTTCGACGCCACTCGGTCATCGCCCGCATCGGCGCGCTGCCGGTGCCGGTGCAGATCATGACGATGTGCGATTTCGGATGGTTCGGCATGAGAAAGCTCTGGCCGAACGGGCCCACGACCTGCACCTGGTCGCCCACCTTCAGGTCGCAGACGTAGTTCGACGCAACGCCGCGGAAGGGCCGGCCCTGGTGGTCCTCGGTGACGCGCTTGACCGTCAGCGAGAGGTTGTTGTAGCCGGGCCGCTCGCCGTTGCGCGGGCTGGCCACCGAATACTGGCGCGGCATGTGCGCGCGGCCTTGCGGGTCGAGTCCCGGCGGGACGATGCCGATCGACTGGCCCTCCAGCACCGGGAACGGGACGCTGCCCAAGTCGAGCACGATGTGGTGCGTGTGGCTGGCGAAGCCGGCTTCGGTGCAGTCGACGTTGCCGGCGACGACGGCGGTGGCAGGGCGCTTCGGCGTGAAGAGATTGGTGAGCGGCTTCTCCGCCGACCGCGGCGGCACCGTCGAGCCGAAGGCGGCCGAATTGAATGGCGCTTCGCCGGCGGCAGCCTCGGGCTTGAACGCAAGCACCGGCTCGCTGCGCAGCGCTGCCGTCGCGTCGGCGGCGACGCCTTCGGCAGCGAGCTGTTCGGGCGTGAGCTCGGCCGGCAATTCATCCCAGGTGAGCTGGTCGGAGATGGCGTAGGCCGCCGCCTTCGGCACCGTGCGCCAGTTGTCGATCGAGCCGGTCGGGCACGGCGCGATGCACGCCATGCAGAGGTTGCAGACGTCGGCGCGAACCACGTAGTTGCGGTCGTCGTGCGTGATCGCGCCGACCGGACAGGTCGCCTCGCAGGTGTTGCAGCGGATGCAGATCTCAGGGTCGATCAGATGCTGCCTGATCAACCCTGCGTCGGTCGCCGTCTCCATCTGCGCATCATCAGCCAAAGCGCACGTAGTCGAAATCGACCGGGTTCTTGTTGATGCCCATGGCCGGTGGCGCGATCCAGCCGGCGAACTTGCCGGGCTCGAGCACCGGCCCCATCAGCGAGGCGACGAAGGCGAAGTCGGCCGGGCTCGGCAGCCAGTCCTTCTCCTTCGCCTGCCATTCCTCCTGGCTGACGACGCGCCCTTCCGGCGACAGGCGGATCCCGGCAAGCGCGCCGATCTTTCGGTTGAAGGCCTTGTGCGGCACCGCCAGCCGCGCGGTGACGCCGGCCTTTTCGAGGACCTTGTTCCAGCGGCCGACGCCGGCCACGCTGTCCTTGATGAAGTCGTCGCGCAGCACCTCGTTCAGGGCATTGAGCATCGGCACTTCCTTCTCGACGAGCTGGCCGTTCTGCACTTCCAGCACCTTGTAGGTCTGCCCCTTCAAGACGTGATCGTCGACCCTCTTGCCTTCCTCGTAGCGGCCCTTCAGGCCGGTGCTGTAGAAGGTGGCGGCGTTGCTCGACTGGTCGGCGCCGAACAAGTCGATCGTCACCGAGTAGTGGAAGTTGAGGTAGCGCTGAACCGTTCCGAGGTCGATCGCGCCGGCGGCGCGCACCAGGCCCGCATCGTCGCTCTGCAGCTCGTTCATCACCTTAGCCGTCCGCTGCAGAACGCGGGAGACGCCGCTCTCGCCGACGAACATGTGGTGCGCTTCTTCGGTGAGCATGAACCTGGTGGTCCGCGCCAGCGGATCGAACGCGCTCTCGGCCAGCGCCGCGAGCTGGAACTTGCCGTCGCGGTCGGTGAAGTAGGTGAACATGAAGAAGGCCAGCCAGTCGGGCGTCCTCTCGTTGAAGGCACCGAGGATGCGCGGGTTGTCGGCGTCGCCCGAGGTCCGCTCGAGGAGCGCACCCGCTTCCTCGCGGCCGTCGCGGCCGAAGAACTTCTGCAGCAGATAGACCATCGCCCAGAGGTGGCGGCCTTCCTCGACGTTGATCTGGTAGAGGTTTCGCAAGTCGTACAGGCTCGGCGCGGTGAGGCCGAGATGGCGCTGCTGCTCGACCGAGGCCGGCTCGGTGTCGCCCTGCGTGACGATGATGCGGCGCAGGTTGGCCCGGTGCTCGCCGGGCACGTCCTGCCAGGCCTTCTCGCCCTTGTGATCGCCGAACTGCACCACGCGTTCGCTGTCGCCCGGCTGCAGGAAGATGCCCCAGCGGTAGTCGCGCATCTTCACGTAGTCGAAGTGGGCCCAGCCCTGTGGGTCGACGCTGGTGGCGGTGCGCAGATAGACGTCGTGGTTGGTCGAGCCGTCGGGGCCGACGTCGTCCCACCAGTTCACGAAGTTGGGCTGCCATTGCTCGAGCGCGCGCTGCAGCGTGCGATCGTCGGCGAGGTTGACGTTGTTCGGGATTTTCTGGCTGTAGTCGATGGACATGGTGTTCCTTGATGGCTCTCTCTCCCGCCCCGCGGGAGAGAGAGGATTCAGACTCTGGTGAAGTCGAAGCCGGCCTTCTCGCCGGTGCCGTAGACCTTGAGCGCGCCCTTTTCGCCGACGGCGTTCGGGCGCTGGAAGATCCAGTTCTGCCATGCGGTGAGCCGGCCGAAGATGCGGGTCGCCATGTTCTCGCCCGGGCCGAAGCGCAGGTTCGCCTCGAGCCCGGTCAGCGCGTCGGGCGACATCGCGGCGCGCTCTTCCAGGGCGATCCGGATTTCGTCGGCCCAGTCGATGTCGTCGGGTGCCGCGGTAACGAGGCCGAACTGCATCGCCGCATCGGCATCGAGCCCACGGCTGGCGATGCCACGCGCGGCATCGGCGGCGACGGCGTGAGCCGCGGCGAGCGGCGCGGCCTCGCCGTAGAAGCGGCGTTGCAGACGCGACTGCCCGTTGACCATCGGCAACGGGCCGAAGTTGCAGGCGTCGAGCTGCAGTGACGGCGCCCGCGCCGGGTCGTCGGGCAAGGCCAGCATGTAGGTGCGGTCGGCGGCGAAGGCCAGCTCGGCAAGAAGACCGGCGAAGCACGAGCCGGGCTCGATCAGGGCGAACAGGCTGCGCGACGAGACGTCGAGCCGCGCGAAGGTCCGGCGCAGCATGCCGATCGTCTCGCGCACGAACCAGTGCTCCTGATGGGCCAGCAGCGTCGCTCCGGCGGCGAGCACCGCGGCCGGGTCGCCCTCGGTCTTCAGGATCCAGGTGCCGAGCTCGAGCTCGTTGGTGCGCAGCGTCAGGATTGCGTCGTCGAGCTGGCGCGCCATCGCCAGCGGCCACCACGAGGCGCCGGCCGCTTCGATCGACGCGAGGTCGGCGGGTCGCGGGCCCGTCGGCGCGGCGACGGTGATGGTCGCGGCGCGCTTGTCGCGGTCGAGCGAAACGCGGACATGCGCATAGCGGATGGCGTCTGCAGAGTCGTCGCGCTCGAGCCGGTTCAGCACGACACCGGTGGCAGCGGCCGGCCGCGTGCTGCCCTCGCCGAGCCGGGCCGCCCGCGCGTGCACGGCCGCCGCGAACTGCGCCGGCTTGGCCACTGCATCGACCAGGCGCCACTCGACGGCGCGCTGCCCGCGCACGCCTTCGACCGAGGTGCAGAAGATGTCGGCGAGGTCGTGCCGGACCTTGCGCTTGTCGGTGACGCGGGTCAGGCCGCCGGTGCCGGGCAGCACGCCGAGCAGCGGCACTTCCGGCAGCGACACCGACGACGAGCGGTCGTCGACGAGGACGATCTCGTCGCAGGCAAGCGCCAGCTCGTAGCCGCCGCCGGCGCAGGCGCCGTTGACGGCGGCGACGAACTTGATCCCCGAGTGCGTCGACGTGTCCTCGATGCCGTTCCGCGTCTCGTTGGTGAACTTGCAGAAGTTCACCTTCCACGCGTGGCTCGAGACGCCGAGCATGAAGATGTTGGCGCCCGAGCAGAAGACGCGGTCCTTCGCGCTCGTGACGATCACCGAGCGCACCTGTGGGTGCTCGAAGCGGATCCGGTTCAACGCATCGGCGAGCTCGACGTCGACGCCGAGGTCGTAGCTGTTGAGCTTGAGCTTGTAGCCCGGGCGGATGCCGGCGTCTTCGGCGACGTCGAGCGTCAGCCGTGCCAGCGCGCCCTCGACGCCGAGCTTCCAGTGCCGGTATTGCGTTGGATCGGTTCGGTAGTCGACACGAGGGCTGGACATGATGGTTTCCTTGGCGGTTCGCTGCCGAAGCTCATGCATCATAGTGCATGTTTCGCCGCACCGTCAGGCGACGGATGCAGCTTCCTGCATTGCGGGCAGCCCGGCGGCGATTCGGCTCAGCGCCTTGAAGCTTTGCCTGACCGTGCGGTTGCTGGTGTCGAGGGCGGCATCGGCCTTGGAGTAGAACGCGGCGCGGCCGGCCAGGATGCGACGCAGATCGTCCATCGCCTCGCGACTCGCCGACATCGGCCGGGTGTCGCCCTGCGCGGCGACCCGTCCCATGTGCTCTTCGGGCGAGGCCTGCAGCCAGATCGCGGTGCAGTGCGCGAGCAGCCGCTCGAAGGTGGCCGG
>JALYXU010000331.1 GCA_030946925.1 Pseudomonadota bacterium | reverse complement strand
AAGACGCCCGGGTCGGCGAGGAGGCGGTCCGGGAGCGTGAAGAAACGGTCGAGAACGAGCATGAGTTGTACGAGCAGCACCTGCCGATCGTCATCGAGCCCACGCTGATCGAGCAGCCGCTCAGCACGCGGGTCGTCAAGGAGCGGCAAAAGCCGCTCTTCCGCGAGCTGGTCGACACCAAGCTGCCGCAGGTCGACCTGCTCGACGCAGCACCGCCGCGGCAGGAGACGGTGGGCAGCGAAACGCTCGAGATGACCTCGCGGCTGATCGAGAAAAAGCTCAAGGACTTCGGTGTCGAGGTGCGGGTCGTCGCCGCGTCGCCGGGGCCGGTGATCACCCGCTACGAGATCGAGCCGGCGGTCGGCGTCAAGGGCGCGCAGGTCGTCAATCTCGCCAAGGATCTGGCCCGCTCGCTCAGTCTGGTGTCGATTCGCGTCGTCGAGACGATTCCCGGCAAGACGACGATGGCGCTCGAGCTGCCCAACGCCAAGCGGCAGACCATCCGACTCTCCGAGGTGCTCGGCTCGCAGGCCTATGCCGATTCCGGGTCGCAGCTGACGATCGGCCTCGGCAAGGACATCGTCGGCCTGCCAATCGTCGCCGACTTGGTGAAGATGCCGCACTGCCTGGTCGCCGGCACCACCGGCGCCGGCAAGTCGGTCGGCATCAACGCGATGATCCTGTCACTCCTCTACAAGGCCGAAGCGCGCGACGTCCGGCTGATCCTGATCGATCCGAAGATGCTCGAGATGAGCGTCTACGAAGGCATCCCGCATCTGCTCTGCCCGGTCGTCACCGACATGAAGCAGGCCGCCAACGCGCTGAACTGGGGTGTCGGCGAGATGGAGCGGCGCTACAAGCTGATGAGCAAGCTCGGCGTTCGCAACGTCGCCGGCTACAACAAGAAGCTGGCCGAGGCCGCAGAGCGCGGCGAGTCGCTGCCGAACCCGTTCAGCCTGACGCCGGAAGCGCCCGAGCCGCTCGAGCGGCTGCCGTACATCGTCGTCGTCATCGACGAGCTGGCCGACCTGATGATGGTGATCGGCAAGAAGATCGAGGAGCTGATCGCGCGGCTGGCGCAGAAGGCGCGCGCGTCGGGGGTGCACCTGATCCTGGCGACGCAGCGGCCGAGCGTCGACGTCATCACCGGCCTGATCAAGGCCAACATCCCGACCCGGCTCTCGTTCCAGGTCTCGAGCAAGATCGATTCGCGGACCATCCTCGACCAGTCCGGCGCCGAGGCGCTGCTCGGCATGGGCGACATGCTGTATCTGCCGTCCGGCAGCGGCATGCCCATCCGCGTCCACGGCGCCTTCGTCAGCGACGACGAAGTGCATCGGGTCGTCGCCTACCTGAAGACGCAGGGCGCACCGAACTACGTCGAGGGCATTCTGGAAGGCGGCGTGCTGGACGGCGAGGGTGGTGACGCGCTGGCCGGCGAAGCGGGCATCGGCCGAGGCGAAAGCGACCCGATGTACGACCAGGCGGTCGGCATCGTCCTGCAGCACCGTCGGGCCTCGATCTCGCTGGTGCAGCGCCACTTGCGCATCGGCTACAACCGCGCCGCCCGGTTGCTGGAACAAATGGAGAAATCCGGGCTCGTATCCAGCATGGCCACGAACGGCAATCGCGACATCCTGGTCCCGGCGCGCGCGGAATGAGGCGCGATGACGTGACCGCCGTCGCCGCGGTCTTCGCGGCCTTGATCGTCTTGCCTCTGTCGGCCAAAGCCGCACCGGTGGACACGCTTCGCGAATTCGTCCGCGACGTCAAGAGCGGGCACGCCCTGTTCTCGCAGACCGTGACCTCGCCGGATGGCGCGAAGAAGAAGAGCTCGAGCGGCAGCTTCGATTTCGCGCGGCCGAACCGCTTCCGTTTCGCCTATGCGAAACCGTTCGAGCAGACCATCGTCGCCGACGGCGAGAAGGTCTGGATCTACGACCGCGATCTGAACCAGGTCAGCTCGCGCCGGATCGGCAACGCCCTCGGCGCGACGCCGGCGGCACTCCTGGCCGGTGGCTCGCTCGACAAGGACTTCGAGCTCGCGAACCTGGCGCCGAGCGACGGTCTCGAATGGGCGGAAGCGAAGCCCAGGGCCAGGGATGGCGCATTCCAGTCGGTCCGGGTCGGCTTTCGCGGCAACAGCCTGGCCGCGCTCGAGATCATCGACAGCTTCGGCCAGAAGTCGTTGCTTCGCTTCGATGCCTTCGCTGCGAACTCAGCCGTCGCCGCCGACAATTTCCGCTTCACGCCGCCTGCGGGCGCCGACGTCATCGAGCAGTGACGGCCGGCGTCGCAGGCGTTCGCTTCCGGCGAGGCGTCTGCGTGGCCTGACTACTCGGCCCGCGTCGCGATCAGCACCGCGTTCGTGCCGCCGAAGGCAAACGAATTCGACATCGCCGCGCGCAGCGACGGCGCGGCACGCGCAGCGCCGGTGACGAGGTCGATCGCGAACGCAGGGTCGACCGCAAGGACGTTGCCGGTCGGTGGCAGTCGGCTGGTCTGCAGGGCCCGAAGCGTTGCCAGCAGTTCGACCGCGCCGCCGGCACCGAGCAGGTGGCCGTGGACCGCCTTGCTCGAGCTGACGGCCACGCCATGGCCGCCGAACACGCGGCCGATCGAGTCGGCCTCGGCGGCGTCGCCGCTGCTGGTCGCGGTGCCGTGGGCGTTGAGATAGCCGACGTCCCGGGCCGTCAGGCCGGCGTCGGCAAGCGCTGCGCGCATTGCCCGGGCCTGGCCGGAAGCGTCCGGCTGCGTGATGTGAACGCCGTCGCAGTTGGTCGCGTAGCCGGCCAGCCAGGCCGCCGGCCGGACGCCGCGACCGGCAGCGTGCGCAGGCGACTCCAGCACATAGGCGGCGGCGGCCTCGCCGAGGGCGAAGCCGGCGCGGTCGCGCGCGAACGGGCGGACCACGGCGGCGACGGCTCTCGCATGCTCCGCCAGGGACAGCGAAGACGCGACAGAGATCGTTGACGACGTCGCTGCAAAGCGCGCAACCGACGCACCGATCGGCGCCAGCACCCGCATCGCCTGCCAGCTCGCGAGCACGCCCGGCGTCAGCATCGATTCACTCCCGCCGACGACGGCGACATCGATCCAGCCCGCCCGGATGGCACGCATCGCTTCGCCGATCGCGACCGCCGAGGCGGCGCAGGCGCAGGCATAGGCCAGTGCCGCGCCCTGGGCGCCGAACAGCAACGCGAGTTCAGCGACCGGTGCGTTCGGCATCGTCGTCACGACGCTGGTCGGGCGCATCCGCTTGCGCTCGGCGTAGACCGTGCGGCAGGTCGCTTCGAAGGTCGCGGCGCCGGCCATGCCGCTGCCCCAGAAAATGCCGAGGCGCTCAGGGTCGTAGCTGCCTGCGACCAGCTGCGCCGCACTGGCTGCGTCGCGGGCCGCGGCCAGGGCCATCGCGGTGCCGCGATCGAGAGCGACGCCTGAAGGCGCAACCTCGGCGGCGGCATCGAAATCGGCCGTCGCAACCGGGACCGGCGGCAGCTCGATGCCAGGAAGATCGAGCGTCAGGGGTCGCACTGCGGAGCGGCCTGCGAAGAGGGCCTCGTCGAACGCCGAAACGGTGTTGCCGACCGGGCTGACCACGCCGATGCCGGTGACGGCGATCGGCCCGCCGCTCCGGTCCGCGCTAGCCGGTTGCCGCATCGCTCGCCGGCTTGGCCGCGACCGCCTGCTCGAGCAATTCGGCCAGCATGCCGAGCGTGACGCCGGCCTGCCTCGGATCGAGCCTGTCTTCCGGAATACGGACGTCGAACCGGTCCTCGACCGCGAACACGAATTCCATCAGGGCCAGCGAATCGAGGCCGAGCCCATCGAGGTTGGTGTCGGGCGAGATCTTGTCCGGATCGACCTTGAAGGTGTCCACAAGCACGGATGCGATGGCGTCGAAAGTCTGGCGTGTCATGCGCGGGGGCGGGGCGGTCGGGTGCAGTGGCCGCGCCGTGCGAGATGGCGGGCGGATGCATCTTATGTCGCGCCTGCGTCGAGCCACCGGCGCGGGCAGAATCGCCATGCCGCGCCGATGCGCGACGTTCGCCGTGCCAGAGACTTCGCTCGACCTGCCGTTCGCCGATGCTGCCGCCGCCGCGCCGCTGGCGGAGCGGCTGCGGCCGAAGCACCTCGACCAGGTGATCGGCCAGCAGCAGCTGCTCGGGCCAGGCAAGCCGCTGCGCGTCGCCTTCGAGGCCGGTCGCCTGCACTCGATGATCCTGTGGGGGCCGCCGGGAACCGGCAAGACGACCCTGGCCAGGCTAATGGCTGGCGCCTTCGACGCCCAGTTCATCGCCATGTCCGCGGTGCTCGGCGGCGTCAAGGACATCCGCGAGGCGGTCGACCGGGCGCTGGCGGTACAGGCCCAGGGCCGGCGCACCGTTGTCTTCGTCGACGAGGTGCACCGCTTCAACAAGAGCCAGCAGGACGCGTTCCTGCCGCACGTCGAATCGGGCCTTTTCACCTTCATCGGCGCGACCACCGAAAACCCGTCGTTCGAGGTCAACTCGGCGTTGCTCTCGCGGGCCACCGTGCACGTGCTGAAGAGCCTCGACGACGCGAACCTGCAGAGCCTGCTGGAGCGTGCCAGGGTCCTGCTCGCAGCGCCGCCGATGACCGAGGCGGCGGCGGCCCGTCTGATCGGCTATGCCGACGGCGATGCCCGGCGCTTGCTCAACGCCTACGAAAACCTGGTCGTCAACGCCATGCACGCCGCGGAGATCGACGAGCCGATGCTCGAGCAGGCGCTCGGCGAGCAACTGCGCCGCTACGACAAGGGCGGCGAGCAGTTCTACGACACCATCTCGGCGCTGCACAAGTCGGTGCGCGGCAGCGACCCCGATGCCTCGCTCTACTGGTTCGTGCGCATGATCGATGGCGGCGTCGATCCGCGCTATGCGGCGCGGCGCCTGGTCCGGATGGCCAGCGAAGACATCGGCCTGGCCGACCCGCACGCCTTGCGCTTTACCCTCGATGCGGCGCTGACCTACGAGCGGCTCGGCTCGCCCGAGGGCGAGCTCGCGCTGGCCGGCGCGGTCGTGTATCTGGCCATGGCACCAAAAAGCAACGCGGTCTATGCGGCCTGGAACGCAGCCCGCGCCTTCGTCCAGGCCGGCGGCACCCGGCCGGTGCCGCTGCGCTTGCGCAACGCCTCGACCTCGCTCATGAAGCAGCTCGACTACGGCAAGGGCTACCGGTATGCCCATGACGAAGCGGGTGGCTTCGCCGCAGGTGAAACCTACTGGCCCGACGATGTCGGGGCACCGCGTTTCTACGAGCCGGTCGAACGCGGCCACGAGATCCGCATCGGCGAGCGGCTGCGCGAGCTTCGTGCCCTCAACCAGGCGGCTAAGAAGGCCGGTTGACGCGGCGTCTCCGGCACATCCCCAAGGTCCTGGCCGGGGATTTGCTACTAGAGTCGGGCAGCCCTCGGCCCATGGACACCTTCATTCAGCAGATCATCAACGGCCTGGTCCTGGGCAGCGTGTACGCGCTGGTCGCGCTCGGCTACACGATGGTCTACGGCATCATCAATCTGATCAACTTCGCGCACGGCGAAGTGCTGATGGTCGGTGCCCTGACCAGCTGGACCGTCGTCACGTCGCTGGCCGGCCATGGCCTGCCGGGCTGGCTGCTGCTGCTGATCGGCCTGCTCGCCGCGGTGGTCGTCTGCTCGGTTCTCAACTTCGGGATCGAGAAGATCGCCTACCGGCCGCTGCGCAACGCACCCCGGCTGGCGCCACTGATCACGGCGATGGGCATGAGCCTGCTCCTGCAGACGCTGGCGATGATCATCTGGAAGCCGAACTACAAGGCGTATCCGATCCTGCTGCCGGGCGAGCCGCACGCTGTCTTCGGCGCCGTCATCAACAACGTCCAGATCCTGATCCTGGTGGCAACGGCGATCACGCTGAGCGGCTTGATGTACCTGGTCAACCGGACCAGGCTCGGCCGGGCGATGCGCGCCACCGCAGAGAACCCGCGCGTCGCCGCGCTGATGGGCGTGCGGCCGGACAGCGTCATCTCCGCCACCTTCGTGATCGGCGCGGCGCTGGCGGCGCTGGCCGGCGTGATGTATGCCGCCAACTACGGCTCGGTGCAGCACACGATGGGCTTTCTGCCCGGCCTGAAGGCCTTCACCGCCGCGGTCTTCGGCGGCATCGGCAATCTGGCCGGGGCGATGCTCGGCGGCGTCCTGCTCGGCCTGATCGAGTCGCTCGGCGCCGGCTACATCGGCCAGCTGACCGGTGGCCTGCTCGGCAGCAACTACCAGGACATCTTCGCCTTCATCGTCCT
>JALYXU010000266.1 GCA_030946925.1 Pseudomonadota bacterium | reverse complement strand
TTGTGGCTGGCCGATTGCACCTCCGGACTCGACAGGTAGTTGAAGAACGTCGCGATGCCTTTGTAGTGATCGGCCGGCTTGCCCGACATCACCCAGAGGCTGGCGCCGCCGATCACCGTGTTCTGCGGCGCGCCCGCGACGTCCGGGTAGTAGGGCAACGGTGCAACGCCGTACTCGAACTTGGCGCCGGTCTTGATCGCGCCGAGCAGACCCGCAGACGCAGTGATCATGGCGCACTCGCCCGAGGGGAAAGTGGCGTCGGGGGTGTTGTTGCGGCCCTTGTAGACGAAGAGGCCCTGCTTGGCCATGTTCTCGAGGTCCTCGATGTGCCTGACCTGCAGCGGCTTGTTGAATGCCAGCCGCGTGTCGGTGCCGCCGAAGCCGTTGCCCTTGGTCGCGAACTCGACGTTGTGCCAGGCCGAAAAGCTCTCGAGCTGGGTCCAGCTGATCCAGCTCGTCGTGAACGGGCACTTGTGGCCGCTCGCCTTCAGCTTGGCTGCGGCCAGCGCCACTTCCGGCCAGGTCGCCGGCGGCCTGCTCGGATCGAGTCCGGCGGCCTTGAAAGCGTCCTTGTTGTAATAGAACACAGTGGTCGAGCTGTTGAAGGGCAGGCTCAGCATCTGCCCGTTCGGCGCCGTGTAGTAGCCGACGACCGCCGGGATATAGGCAGCGGGGTCGAACTTCAGCCCCGAGTCCTTCATCACCTTGCCGACCGGCACGATCGCGCCCTTGCTCGCCATCATCGTCGCCGTGCCGACTTCGAAGACCTGAAGGACATCGGGCGCGTTGCCGGCGCGGAAGGCAGCGATGCCGGCAGTCAGGGTCTCGGGGTAGCTGCCCTTGAAGGTCGGCACCACCTTGTACTCCTTCTGGCTCTCGTTGAAGCCCTTCGCCAGATCGTTGACCCACTCGCCCAGCGACCCGCCCATGGCGTGCCACCACTGGATCTCGGTCTGCGCCATGGCTGGGCCGGCGAGGCCCAGGCCGAGCACGACAGCGAGGGAAGACGACAGGAAGGACGCTCGATTCATGACAGCTCCGTGAGGGGAAGCGCGGCCGGCGGAAGCCCGGACGGCCGCAGTGTCGCTCCCCATGATGACAGCCGCGTTTATCGCGGTGGGCGCTGCCACGGGCAACGGGGAATACCCCGCTGGCGGACGGAGAAGCGGGCAAGTTTGTTGCGCTGCGGTACGATGCCTCGGCCCGTTTGCCCTGGGCGTCGCGTGTCCCGAAGCCCATGAACGCCCCGTTGCCGCTGACCCAGATCGCAGCCGCGGCGAACAGCGCCGGCGCTGCGCCGCGGCTGCGCGAGATTCCCTACAACTACACCTCGTTTTCCGACCGCGAGATCGTGATTCGCCTGCTCGGCGCACGGGCCTGGGAGGTGCTCGGGCTCTTGCGATCGGAGCGTCGCACCGGCCGCTCGGCGCGCATGTTGTACGAGGTGCTCGGCGACATCTGGGTGGTGCAGCGGAACCCTTATCTGCAGGACGACCTGCTCGACAACCCGCGCCGACGCGCCCAGCTGGTCGAGGCGCTGCAGCATCGGCTCGGCGAGGTCGAGAAGCGCCGCCTGCCGGGCGCCGATCCGGGCCGGGACGCGGTCGTGGTGGAGCTGCTCGAGCTCGCACGTGGCGCAGTCGACAGCTTCGCCGCGCAATTCCGCGCCGTGTACGACCTTCGCAAACGCGCCGTCCGGCTGCTCGGCCGCGTCACGGCCAAGGACAACGTCAAGTTCGACGGCTTGTCGCGGGTCTCGCACGTGACCGACGCCACCGACTGGCGGGTCGAATATCCGTTCGTCGTCCTGACTCCCGACAACGAAGCCGAGATGGCGGCTCTGGTCGGCAGCTGCATCGAGCTCGGCCTGACCATCATCCCGCGCGGCGGCGGCACCGGCTACACCGGCGGGGCGATCCCGCTCACCTGGCGCAGCGCCGTCATCAACACGGAGAAGCTCGAGGCGATGAGCGAGGTCGAGCGGGTCCGCCTGCCCGGCGTCGACGGCGAGGTCGCGACCATCTGGAGCGAGGCCGGCGTCGTCACCCAGCGCGTCGCCGATGCGGCCGAGCGCGCCGGATTCGTGTTCGCGGTCGACCCGACCTCGGCCGAGGCGTCGTGCATCGGCGGCAACGTCGCCATGAACGCAGGCGGCAAGAAGGCGGTGCTCTGGGGCACGGCGCTCGACAACCTCGCGTCGTGGCGGATGGTCACGCCGGAGGCGAAGTGGCTCGAAGTGACACGGCTCGGCCACAACCTCGGCAAGATCCACGACGCACCGATGGCGAGCTTCGAGCTCAAGTACTTCGACGCCGGCGGCAGGAAGCTCGAGCGCACCGAGCGGCTCGATATCCCAGGCGCGGCATTTCGCAAGGAGGGCCTCGGCAAGGACGTCACCGACAAGTTTCTGGCCGGCCTGCCCGGCATCCAGAAGGAAGGCTGCGACGGCCTGATCACTTCGGCGCGCTGGATCGTGCACCGCATGCCGCAGCACGTGCGCACGGTCTGCCTCGAATTCTTCGGCAATGCCAAGGACGCGGTGCCGGCGATCGTCGAGATCCGCGACTACATGTTCGGTCTCACGGCCGG
>JALYXU010000252.1 GCA_030946925.1 Pseudomonadota bacterium | reverse complement strand
TCGCAACGACGCATGTTCGCCGCTGCCGCCGGCGGTGCCTTGCGCATGGCGGCGAAACCGATTGACGTTCGGTCGGCGCGGGCCGCCTGGCTCCGCTTCGCCGTGCGGCGGGGCGACGATCCAGTCGCGGAGAAGTTGCTTCTCGTAGTCGTCGAAGACCCCGAACATCGGCGCCTTCTCGTCGTGCAGCAGGCCCCAGAAGCGGCTTTCGTCGGGCGCGCGGCCGCGGCGGATCCATCCAGCGGCGACGAGCGCGGCCAGAAACTCGGGGATCCCGCCTGGCGGCGTCAGCCACTCGGCGACGGTCCGGCCGCCGATCCGGCAATAGTCGGAGTGGAGCGCGGCACCGACGCGGGCCTTGTCTGCAAGGACCGCGTTCAACTCCTGGTCGAGGTCGAATGAGTCGATCGCCTGCATGGTCCCGAGTCCGAGCTCGTTCAGCTTGAAGCCGGCGACCAAGCGCCGGTAGAACGCAGCGGGGTCGGCCGCGCGCGGCAGGAGGTCGAGCGCGCATTGCAGCGCCTTGCGCGCGTGGCCGGTCGACGCGTTGTCGATCGTCACGTGCAGGCTGAAGTAATAAGGGTCGATGTCCAGCTCGTTGAGCTCGTAGGCGGTGATCGGCAAGTGCAGCGGCAGCTGCTCGTAGCCGAGGTTGAAGCCGATCACTTCCGGCAGCAGCTCGTCGGCGTGATGCGCGAGCGAAAGCTGGATCGCGCCTTGCAGGTGGTGCTCCTCCCCGAGCTCGTGCCAGCGATCACAGCCGTGCTCGGCCAGCAGCTTTCGATAGAGCAGCACGTGATGCTGGGCCGGCACGCCATCGCCGAGCTCCTCGAGATAGGTGCGGATCAGGGGCAGCATCCGCGCGTCGCGCCAGAACCGCAGCAACCCATACAGCCAGGCGCCGTCGACGAGCTTGGTCGGCGCCACCGCTTTCAGGAAATAAAGAGCATGCGACCGATTGCTGAAAAAGCGCCTCGGCGCGCCCGCTCGACGCTCGTCGAGATAGTGTCGGTAAGCCCGCGTCGTCTGCTCATGGCCGCGGTCCAGCCAGGCCGCGAGTGCGCGCGGATTGGACGGCATTGCGTTGTCGATGTGCGACACGGCATCGAGCAGGCCGGCAAGGAACGACCTTGAGGTCGACTGCGTGACCTCGTCGATCGCACCGAGGCCCCCGCCATGCTCGCCGAGCAAGGCAGCGTAGATGTGCTTCGCGCCGGCACGGCCGACCCCGGGAGCCCCGTCCGCCCTGGCCAAAGGCATCAGCATCACAGACCACCTCGTCTTGGCGGGGGCGCCGTCTGCACGGACGTCGGCTGCACGCAAATGGCAGCAAAGTTCATCGCGATTGAGCTCATTCGGGGCGGCTGTCGCCGCTTCTTGCCGTTGATGTGTCGAGCGAGGCAATCGTTGTGCCCATGGAGCGCAGGCCCGGCACCGGCAAGTGGCGCCGCGTGGACACGACACGGACCACCCAACGCTAGACATTCGTGGCTCTCCCGGGGAACTCGCGTCCCCCGCCAACCAGGCAGGCGATCCCGTCCAGGGCGGCAACAGGCGCTGGCGGCGGCGGCGCCTCGTCGCCGTCGTGTCGTCCTATGGCGTGGGTCACTGTGGCGTGGACAATGCGGCATGGATATCACGCAGCTCATCCTCGACGACCACCACCAGCAGCGTCGCCTCTTCGCCATCCTGGGCGAAATCGATGCCGGGAACACCGAGGCCTTGGCGGCGCTCTGGTCGCGGCTGGCTGTTTTTCTCGAGGTGCACGCTGCGGCCGAGGAAAAGCACTTCTACCCGGCCCTCCTGAAGGTCGGCAAGGGAGCAGGCGGGAAGCCGACCGCCGATGACGAGACCGAGGACGCGATCAAAGACCACAACGAGATCCGCGACGCCGTGACCGACGTGGCCCGCTCTGCCGTCGGGACCAAGGCCTGGCATGCAGCCGTGGCCAAGGCGAACAAGGCGAACGGCGAGCACATGGACGAAGAGGAGCGGCAGGGCCTGGCCGACTTTCGCAGTCACGCACCGATCGATTTGCGACATGACTTGGCGGTGAAGTTCGCCACATTCGAAGCCCTTCACCGCACCGGTGTCACGGCGGTGGACAGCGACCCGAAGGCGTACGTCAAAGAGCACAAGTGAGACTCGGCGAGGCGTGTCGTGCCTGACGACATCGCCGCTTGCCGGACCCCCGGCTTGGCGACGGGCCCGTTCTCCCGGCGCGCACGACGCATCGGAAAGACCTCGCCTCGGAATTGCGACACGAACTGCTGCGTCTCTGGCGGTCGAGGCGATGGCAGCACGGCTACATTGGATCGGCCACCGACGATTCTTCCGTGCCCCATTCCCGTCCCCTGCCGACAGCCCTCGCATCGCGAAGCGGGGGCTTTGCAGAACACGCCGAATTCGCCGGACTGGACTTCGTCGACGCCGATGAATTGCGGCTGCGTCTGGTCGCCAGCGAGGCCAGGTTTCGCTCGCTCACTCGGCTGTCCTCGAACTGGTATTGGGCGCAGGACGCCGAGTTCCGATTCGTCGACACGGTCTGTCGCAGCAACGACCGCGGTGGCCTGACTCCGCAGCAGCACCTCGGCCTTTGCCGCTGGGAACTGCCGAACACCGAACCCATCGGCTTCAGCTGGCTCGATCACCGTGCCACCCTGGACGCCCGCCAGTCCTTCCACGATCTGCTGTTGCGGCGCACGACAGCGAACGGAACCAGCCACTACGTCGAAGTCAGCGGCGCACCGATGCACGGGATCGACGGAAGCTTCGCCGGATACCACGGCCTGGCCCGAGACGTCACTCAGAGAATCGAAGCGGATGCGGCGCTGCGCGACGCCAAGCGAGAGGCCGATTCCGCCAGCGCAGCGAAGTCGCGCTTCCTTGCCAATATGAGCCACGAGATCCGCACCCCCATGAACGGATTGCTCGGCATGGCCGGTCTGTTGCTCGACGAGCCCTTGTCGGTGCAGCAGAAGGAGCGCGTGCAACTGCTCGTCGACTCGGGGCGGACCCTGCTCGTCATCATCAACGACATCCTCGACTTTTCGAAGATCGAGGCCGGCGAGCTCAGGATCGAACGGTTGGCCTTCGATCTGCACGATGCCGTGGAGCAGCTGACGCGGATGTATGCCGTCCAGGCACAGGCCAAGAGCCTGCCCCTGACGATCGACTTCCGGGCACCGGCGCCGACAGTGCTGCTCGGAGACCCGGCGCGCCTGAAGCAGGTGCTCGGCAATCTCCTGGCCAACGCCGTGAAGTTCACCGAGCGCGGCAACGTGACCCTGCGCGTGCTGCTCCGCCCCGCGGAGCCCGATCGGAACGCCGGTGCCGAGCCACCGCACACGATGCTGCGCGTGGAAGTCGAGGACACCGGCGTCGGTATTTCGCCCTCCGTGTCCGAGCATCTGTTCCAGCCGTTCTCCCAGGCCGACGCATCGACGACGCGGCGCTTCGGCGGCACCGGTCTCGGGCTCGTGATCTCGAAGCACCTGGTTGAGTTGATGGGCGGGCGAATCGGCTTGCAGAGCCGACTTGGTCAGGGCTCGCTGTTCTGGGTTGAAATTCCGTTCGGTTCGGGCGAGAGGCGAGCCTGCGTCGGCCGAGCCGATGAAGTCGCCGCGGCAGACTGGTCGGGGCTGCGTGCCCTCCTCGTCGAGGACAACGCGATCAACATGATCGTCGCCCAGACGCAGCTGGAGAGGCTCGGCGTTCAGGTCTTTCCGGCCATCGACGGCGCTCTGGCCCTCGAGGCCTTGACCAAGCAAGTGTTCGACATCGTCTTGATGGATTGCCAGATGCCGAACATGGACGGCTACGAGGCAGTGCAACGCTGGCGCCGCATCGAGGCTGAGCGGGACCACAGGCGACGCACGCCGGTGATTGCCCTGACCGCGAATGCGATGGCCGGCGACCGTGAGCGCTGCCTCGAAGCGGGTTACGACGACCACCTCGGCAAGCCTTTCTCGCAGACCGACCTGCAGCGGCTGATGGCGCACTGGCTGGAGCAACAGACGGCGTGAGCCGGACTTTCGCCGCGTCGACCTGAATCGGCCCGCGCCGTGATCGGGCGCAACGTCATCCAAGCGCCCGCCATGTGGTCTGCGATCGCGGTGTCACAAGCCGCCCAGCTCGCCTTGAGCCGCCGCTCGGGTGGCGCGGGCACGCGCCGTGCCGACTTCGAGTCATCCCACTGCTGTTTCTGGAGCCCGCATGACCCCGTCCGTCGTCGCCGCCTTCACCGACCGCGCGGCTGCCAAGTCCGCCCTCGAACGCCTGCGCACCTCCAGCTTGCCGACGCGCGATACCCGCCTCCACCAGCCAACGTCCGACGTCGGCAACGTTGCGAGCCTGGAGGTCGACGAGGTCGTGAGCGGAGGGTTCTTCGGCAACGCGGCCCGGCTGCTCGACGGCCTGTTCGACACGCCGCCCGACAAGAAGAACGCGGCCGACTACGCCGAGATGGTGCGGCGCGAAGCGACCCTGCTCTCGGTGGAGGTCGACACCGACGACACCGCACGCGAAGTCTCCGAGCTGCTCACGGCGGCAGGCGCGCAACGGGTCTGGACCTTGCCGCAGCCCGGGCTCGAGAGCTGATGGCGATGGGATGCGGCGGCAGCAGCGAGGATCGCAACGGCGCCGACTCGGTTTCAAGAACCGCGATGGCGCCGCCCTTGTTTCGTTCCGCGAGCCGCGCGATCCGTTCGAGGAGTGGCGGCGTGTTTCGAAGGGCCGGCCTTGCGACTACTGCGGCATGTCCTGCGAGCTCATCCTGGGAAAAGGCGCTGTGCGCTGGCCGTGCAACGAGGCGCATCCCGAAGGGGCCGAGCGCCTGTACGAGGACTTCCGCTCTGGACCGGCATCGACGAGTGCGAGAGCTACGGCGCGGCGACACGACGCCCTACGCCGGAAGAGACATTCGGTAGTCGCGAGCACGCCGAGCTTCAGAGTTCGGCACTGCCGGTGATGCAGATCGACGTGTTGCCGCCGACCCAGATCGTCTCGCCTTCGCGATCGATGCCGAGACGACCGAGCCGCCCGAGCCGCGTCCCCTGGGCGACGCGATAGGACGGTGGCGTTTCGCCACGGGAGGCCATCCACACCGCGAAGCCGGCATTGAGGCTGCCGGTCACCGGGTCCTCCGGCACGCCGATCGAGGCAGCAAAGGCGCGCACTTCGAAGAGCACGTCGGAGCCCGCCGCTGTCCTGCCGATCACGCCGACCTTGCACAGTGCCGCCAGCAGCGCATGGTCGGGCTCGATGTCGAGGACGGTCTGCGACGCGTCGAGCTGCAGGCCGAGCCATTTGGTCCCGTTGTCGAGCCAGCTTGCGGCGAGGACCTTCGAACGGCCGAGCCCGAGCGCCGCGAGGACGGGCGTCAGGACATCCTCGTCGGGTGAGTCCGTGAGCAACGGCGGGGCAGCGAAGGCAGCCTGCGTGCCGTTGACCCGGATCCTGATCAATCCCGCCTGACATTGCTGGATGACTTCGCGCTTGGTTCCGGTCTGGCCAAGGCGATGCAGCCACGCCTGGCAGGTCCCCAAGGTCGGATGTCCGGCGAACGGCAGCTCGGCGCCCGGCGTGAAAATTCGAACCCGATAGTCGGCCTCGGGCACGGTCGGACGAAGCAGGAATGTCGTCTCGCTCAGGTTGGTCCAGCGCGCAAAGAGCTGCATCCGCTCCTCGCTCAAGCCGTCGGCGTCGTGCACGACGGCGACCGGATTTCCGCAAAGCGCAGTGTCGGAAAAGACGTCGACGTGGGTGATGGGCAGAGTCATCGGCGGGCCTCGGGAGCATTCAGGGTTGGTCGGTGTCGTCGCTCAGGTCGCGAGGCTCGGCAGCGTTGCCACCGAGGTACCGCGCGGCCCACACCGCGATCAGCTGCGCCGCATAGGCGCCGTCCTCGGCGCGAGTCAGCAGATGGTCCGCTGTGTCCAGGGAGATGAAGCTCTTCGGATGCCTCGCTGCCTGAAAGATCTGCGCCGCATTGGCGACGTCGACGGTCTGATCGCTCGGCGCATGCATGACGAGGAGCGCTCGGCGCAGGCCGGCGATGCGCCCACCCTGGTCGTGCCTGGCCAGATCGTCGATGAAGGCGCGGCGCATCCTGAAGGGCCGGCCTCCGAGCGTCACTTCCGCTTCGCCGCGCTCGAGAAGCGTGCGCAGGCCGTCACCGAACAGATGCTTGACATGGCTCACGTCGAAGGGCGCTGCGATCGTCGCCACCGCCTTGACCGTCGGCAGATCGCCTGCGGCCGCCAGCGCGGCAGCGCCGCCGAGGCTGTGGCCGATCAGAAGGCTCGGCGCGCGTCCGGCCGCCTGCATCGCAGCAGCGGCCGCAAGCAGGTCCTGGACGCTGCCGCTGAAGGTGCTGTCCGCGAACTCGCCGGTGCTTTGGCCGAGGCCGGTGAAATCGAAGCGCAGCGTGGCGACGCCTTGCGCTGCCAGAGCGCGGGCGATCCGCGTCGCCGCGAGCGAGTTCTTTGTGCACGTGAAGCAGTGGGCAAACAGCGCGTGCGCCCGGACCGTACCGTCGGGTCGATCGAGCCGACCGGACAGCTGCTGTCCCAGGGCGCCTTCGAACTCGAATGGTTCACTTTGCATTGCTGTTGTCCCTGGCTCATGAGACGTGCGGATCGCAGAGCCTCGACACGCGGTCGTCGCTGGTCCGACACACACGCGGCGTACCGGAAATCGTATCTTTCTTTCGCCGGGCTCTCGTCCATCGATCGCTTCGGCAGGCGCCGGCGATGTCATCATTGCCCGGGTGCGGCGTGCAACCCTTCAGCGGCGGTGGACCACATCGCTCTTGGTCATCGTGACGCTCGGCTTCGGGCTTGTCGTGTGGCCCTATTTCGGCGCGATTTTCTGGGGCGTGGTTCTCGCCATCGTGTTCGCGCCACTGCAGGACTGGCTTCTCTCCTGCCTCGGACAGCGCAAGACTGCTGCGGCCTTGGCCACCTTGGCGCTTGCCGTCGCGGGAGTGGGCGTGCCGGTCACGATCGTGGCGACGCTCGTGGTCCGGCAGGGGAGCGCCTTGTACGCGGCCCTTGCCTCCGGCCGGATCGATCTCGGTGCTTCACTGCAACATGCGGCGGCAACGCTGCCTCACTGGGTGTCGGCCGTCCTTGACGAGCTGGGCCTCGGTGATCTGGCTGCCGTGCAGGCCAAGCTTGTCGGCAGCGCCGGCGAGGTGAGCCGCTTCATTGCGTCGCACCTTCTGCGGCTTGGCGCCGATTCTTTCGGTTTCGCCCTTTCGGTCGCCGTCATGCTCTACCTGCTCTTTTTCCTTCTGCGGGATGGCCGGGCACTGGCTGAGCGGATCGACCTCGCGATCCCGCTCGCCACGAACGACAAGCAATCGCTGCTGGCCACCTTCGTTGCCGTGATCCGCGCCACCGTGAAGGGTGGTGTCGTGATGGCTGTCATTCAAGGCACCTTGGGCGGTGCTGTCCTAGCAAGCCTGGGCATCGCGGCACCGGTGCTCTGGGGCGTCGTGTTCGGGTTCCTGTCGATGCTTCCCGCGGTCGGCGCCGGTGTCCTCTGGGTGCCTGTCGCGCTGTATTTCCTTGTCACCGGCGCCTACGGCAAGGCGCTTCTATTGACCCTTTTCGGCTCAGTTGCGCTGACCGTCATCGACAACGTCGTTCGGCCGCTCCTGGTCGGCCGAGAGACCCACCTGCCCGGCTACCTGGTGCTGATTTCGACACTCGGCGGCGTCGCGGTGTTCGGCCTCAACGGGGTTGTCATCGGGCCGGTGACCGCGGCCATGTTCGTTGCGGCCTGGGCCTTGTGCAGCCCCAAGCCGCAAGCGAAAAGCGAAACGGGTTAGCTAACCCATCAAGTTCATCATGTGCCATGCCGCTCTTCCCTTCGGATGTTCGCAGGGTACGGCCGGCCAGGAGTGTGGCGCAGCCTTCGGCACCGTCGCCTGTTTCGCTGGGCTACATTGATCCATGAATTCAACACGTCATCAAACGCGGAGCGACCTCGTCCGCATTGCGATCGACGCGATGTCCGAGCGTGGACTGGAGCCTGAGTTTCCGGCCGATGTCATCCGCCAGCTGTCTTCGATCACTGCGGCAGCCGTTGACGCAGGTCCGCGGGTTCGGGATCTGACTGCCCTGCCCTGGTGCTCGCTGGACAACGACGATTCGCTCGATCTCGACCAGCTGACCGCGTGCGAGTTGCTGGGTGATGGGGCGGTGAAGGTCCTCGTCGCGGTGGCCGACGTCGATGCGCTCGTCGTGAAGGGATCGGCGATCGACGCGCATGCCCGCATCAACACGGCATCGGTGTACACCTCTGCGAAGGTGTTTCCGATGCTGCCCGAGCGCCTGTCGACGGACCTGACCTCGCTCAACCTCGGTCAGGACCGCCTTGCAATCGTGACCGAGATGGTCGTCGCCGCCGACGCCTCGGTCGTCGAGGCGATCGTCTATCGAGCGACTGTGCGCAACAAGGCCAAGCTGGCCTACGACGCCGTCGCCGCGTGGATCGACGGCGCCGGTGATTTGCCGCAGGCGGCGGCCGCGTCACCGGGGATGGACATCCAACTGCGCACGCAAGACGCCGTGGCCCAGCGTTTGCGGGCGCGGCGCGATGCCCAGGGATCTCTGGAATTCGAGACCTTCCAGCCGCGCGCGGTGTTCGAGGGCGAGCGCGTGATCGATCTTCGACAGCAGGTGCAGAACAGGGCACGCCAGCTGATCGAGGAATTGATGATCGCCACCAACGAGCACGCCGCCCGCTTTCTGGCAAGGCGCGGCGGCGCTTCGCTTCGTCGCGTGGTCCGCTCTCCCGAGCGCTGGCTGCGGATCGTCGAAGTGGCGGCGACATACGGCGAGTCGTTATCCAAGGAGCCAGACTCGGCGACGCTCGCAGCGTTTCTCGCCGGACGCCGCAAGGCCGATCCGGTGCGCTTCCCTGATCTCTCCCTTGTCATCGTCAAGCTGCTGGGATCGGGCGAATACGTCGTGGAGCAGCCTGGTGGCGAGCCGATCGGTCACTTCGGCCTGGCCCTGCGTGAGTACACCCATTCGACGGCACCGAACCGTCGCTTTCCCGACCTGATCACGTCACGCATGCTCAAAGGAGTGCTGGAAGGAGGCTCGCCGCCCTACAGCGTTGCAGAGCTTCAGGCACTCGCGCAGCATTGCACGGCGCAAGAAGATGCGGTGCGAAAGGTCGAGCGCCGGGTGCGCAAGTCGGAGGCCGCCCTCCTCCTGGTTTCGCATGTGGGTCAACAGTTCGACGCCATCGTGACCGGCCATACCGCAAGCGCCACCTGGGTCCGCATCTTCACGCCCCCGGTCGAGGGGAAGCTCGTGGGTCGATTGCCAGAACTCAAGGTTGGTCAGCGAAAACGCGTCAAGCTTGTCAGCGTGAACGTCGAGCGTGGCTTCATCGACTTCGTCGTCGTCGATTGACAGTTGCGGGGGCCAGACACGGGAGCCGGCCACGCCACTGGATTCGAGCCCGCGACCGACCCGCACTCGATGCAGATCAGGGGCTGAAGACCGGCGACTCGACGCGGGTGAAGTGCAATGCCTCGCCGGACGGGTCGAGCGCGAGCAAGCTGCCGATCATTCCGCCGCGCACCCGCTCGAGCATCGCCTCGAGTGCCCGCTCCACCTGTTGTGCGCTCGGCTGTTGGCCGTTGCGTCCGGACAGGCCCGCGGTGAAGACCACGTGCCACGGTGGTCCCGCTTTCCGCGATTCGGCCACCAGCTGGTCGAAGCTTGCCAGTTCGTCGGTCCCCTTGTCGACGCACATGAGTGGCGTCAGGGTGCCCCCGCCACCCGCCGCGAAGTTCTGACGTTGCGCTGGCGTCGCGTCGTCCGGCAACTCGGCCGTCGCGAAGACGAACAACAGCCGTTGAGGTTCGGGCTCGGCCGCCGCCGCTTCCAGCAGCTGGTCGAAATGCGAATGCTTGTCCATGCTGCCATGGTCCGCCTGCTCGCTTTCGCGAGGCTTGCGCTGCATCAAGAATCGCAGTTGCTGGTCGGGCGCAGGTGCCGCGGCGATGCCGCTCACTGCACCAAAGGCGACCCGACCGCGTCCAGTTCCACGCCTTCGACCACGGCATCGCCGGCAAGCACCTGCAGGTACTGGCGGAGCGCCGTCACATAGGTCTGCTGGCGCAGGGCCAGGCGCACCGCGCCCTGCACCGCCTCGAAGGGCTGGCCAACGCCAGGCTCGCGCTCCAGCACTTCGACCACATGCAGGCCGAAGCGGCTGTGCACCAGGCGCGGCAGCACGCCGACCTCGACATGGCCGAGCAGCTCACGTGCGAACTCCGGCGCGCAGTCGACGGCGGCGAGCCACCCCAGCTCGCCGCCCTGCTCGCCGCTCGGGCAGTTGGACAGCTCTTGCGCCGATCTGCCAAAGCGATCGCCGGCACTGCCGTCGTGGCAGCGCACGTCGAGCAGGCAGGTCTCGGCGCGGTTGCGCAGCTTCACCACGTCCATCCCCGGGGTCACGGCGAAGAGGATGTGCCGGACGCGCACGCGTTCTCCAGTGCGGTAGCGGGCCGGGTGGGCGGCGTGGTGGCGCATGGCGGCTTGGTCCGACGGGTCGGGCAATTGCAGCTCGCGTTCGAGCAAGGCGTCGATCGCATCCGACGCGGCCGAGCTGATGACGCCGTCGTCGGGGGCGGTGTCGGCGCGGTCGAGCAGACCGGCGTCGATGGCGGCCTGGCGCAGCAGCTCGGTGCAGGCGCGTTGCCGCAAGGCTTCGTTCTCGATGGGCTGGCCGGGCGGGTGCAACGGCACCCTGTTGATGCGTGCGATGTCGGTGTGGGGCGTCATGGGAGGGCCGGCTTGATGGTCTCGACGAGGGGGCCGGCCGTTGCCGCCGCGGGCGGGGCCGGTCGAACGATCGCGGCACCGCGCGGTGCGGGCGCTATGCCCGAATGGGGGGCCAGGTGGCCGGCGGGCACGTTCAGGCGCCGGCTACGCACCACTTGGTGCGGGCGAAAGAGGAAGCCCACCGTGGCGAAGCCGCTCCAGACATGCACCAATCGGCTGAACGGAAACAGCAGGAAGATCGTCATGCCAAAGACGATGTGGAACAGGTACGGCCACGGCAGGAGGGCAAGCGCGCTGGC
>JALYXU010000230.1 GCA_030946925.1 Pseudomonadota bacterium | reverse complement strand
GGCGCTTGGGCAAGCAGCATCGAAGGATGCGCGAGGCCGGCCAGCTCGGGCCACAGGCTCTCGGCGGTGGCGACGCTCGTCTCGAGCGTGCCGGCCGCATCGGCCAGCTCGATCTCGATGCGCCGGTTCCACGCCGAAGCCAGCCATTTGCCGAGCTGGCTGCGGCCGCGCGACGCGGACAACGCTCGGTAGTCCTCGCTCAGTTGGGGATCGCGAAGCACCGCGGCCTGGAAGGCGCGCATCACCGCGCCGCGATGCTCCTCCGGGTCCTCGACCAGCGTCATGTCCGGCTGCAGGCCGAGTTCCTCGAGCGACTCGAGCGGCGCTGAACGAAGCAGCTGCGCGAACCAGGCGTGAAAGGTGCGGATCTCGACCTTCCGACCGGCCGCGAGCAAACGCCCCTGCAGGGCCCCGAGCAGCGGGGCTGCGCGTTCTGCCTCCTGGTCCTGCAGCCCGCGCTCCACCAGTGCCGCAACGCGCTCGCCGTGGCTCGAGCGCGGCTCGGCCCAGCGCGCCAGCCAATCGCCGAGCCGGTCCCGCATCTCCCCGGCCGCGGCACGGGTGAAAGTGATGGCAAGAATTTCGTGCGCCTCGGCGCCGTCGAGAAGGGCCCGCAGAATCCGCGCGACCAGCATCCAGGTCTTGCCCGAGCCCGCGCAGGCTTCGACGACCACGCTCTGACGCGGGTCGCACGCCACGGCATAGAACGTTTCGCGAGCGACCGTGAGGGCGTCGACGCGAAACGCCGGCGTGCTCAGCTCGGCCCCTGTTCGTTCGGCTCGGCGTCGGACCAGTGGTCGCGCCGGCAGAGCCCGCGGGCTTCGCAGTACTCGCAGGCAACGCCTTCGCCGAGCGGCAGCAGGCCGGCGCCGTCGCGCAGACGGCGAAGATCGATCGCCATTCCGTCGATCAGCCCGATCGCGCTCAGCCTGACGTCCTTGTGTTCGAATTCCTTGAGCTCGGGACGGGCCTCGAGCGCCAGATAGGTCGCCCTGATCGGACGCGTGTCGTCGGCGCCCACGAGCGCCGCGTAAAACGCCAGCTGAGTGTCTTCGGCCGGGTCGTTGACGCGCTCGCGCAAGCCGTTCGCACCGCCCGTCTTGTAGTCGATCAGCTCCAGCGTGACCGTGTCGCCGCTGCCGCGTTCGTCGATGCGATCGATTCGGCCACGCAGCTCGACGCCCTCGAGTTGTGCCGGCGAGGCCCGCAGCTCGACCTCGCCGCGGCTCCAGCGGGCGCCGCCGGCCTCGCGCAGGCGCAGCCATCTGACGTAGCGCGGCACGAAGGCCTCGAACGACGCCGACCAAGGCAGGAACTCGGCCGGGTCGAAGCCGGAGCTTGCGAGCGCCGCGTCGGCCGCGCTGCGCAGGCCGCTCTCGTCGGCAGCCGCCGAGGCGGGGGCGTCGAGACGCCGCTCATGGAACAAATGAAGCACCTCGTGCAGCCAGCTCCCATAGTCCCGTTTCTCGAGATCGCCGTCGAGCTCGGCATCCTCGGCCAGCGCGAGCATGCTGCGTGCGAAGAACCGGTACGGACACGCGCGCAGCGCTTCGAAGGACGTTGCCGAGATGCGCCGCGGCACCAGCGCAGGCGCGATCGCCGCAGCCTTCGTCGTCGGGCTCGCCGTCACCGCGATCTCGATCCGTGGATCGAGCCACGCTCGCAACGTCGACTTGCGTTCCGCCAAGGCCAGCGACAGTCGCTCGACCAGCCTGCTGACTTCGAGCGGCTCACCGGCGTCGGCTCGCCGATGCAGCAACGTCACGCGCGGCAGGCGCAGCAGCTGGGCGAAGGCGAGCAGCTCGGCGTCGGCGCGCGTGGTCGGGCCCGGCAGACCGAGCGCATTGCGGCTGGCATGCGGAAGCAGCGAGTCGGCGGTGACGAAGGCACCGAGGCGACTGTCGTCTGCGCCGGGCAAGACAGCCGCCGCGAACGGGCGCAGCATGGCGCGCGCCAGCGGCGTGATGACGACGTCGATCTCGTCCGGGCCGGCGCGCTCGACTGCGTCACGGGAGTCGCGGAAGGTCGAGGCCTCGAGCGTCTCGTCGACCCACTGCGTGAAGTCGGCGAGCGTCAGCAGCTCGTCCAACGACGCAGCCTGCCGCGGCCCGGCCGCATCGAGGCCGAGCACGTCGATCAGCTGCATGCCGGCCGCATCGCTTCGCAGTGCGACCATCGCTCCGGCGCGATGCAAGGCGTCGGCAGAGGCCGTCAGCCAGCCGGCGAGCGTTCGGCGCGCCGGCTCGCGCAGCAGTGCCAGCGTCGCCACGGCATCGCGGCGGACCGATTCGGCAGCGGCGTTGTCGAGCGCTAGGTGGCGAATCGCCTCGAACGTCCAGGCGGCTTCTCTTCGGCACCTGGACTCGAGGGCGGCCACGCCGGCAGCGTCGTCGCGGGTCCAGCGGGTCCCGCTCTTCAGCCACTCGAAGAACGCATCGGCGCCGGCGCCGCGCGCTGCGGCAACCAGCAACGTCATGAGCTGTGCCGCGGCCCGCGTCGTCGACAGCTTCCAGCCGGTCTCGTCGAGCAGCGCGGTGCCGGCGCGCTCCAGCAACGCGCGGATCCGACGGACCAGCACGCGGTCCTGGGCGATCAGAGCGACCGGCCGCTGACCGTGCCGCAGATGCTCGAGGATCTGCGCGGCGGCCGCTTCAGCCTCGTCCTCAAAGCTGGCGCAGACGCCGAGCGACGGAGCGTGTTCGGCAGTCACCGATCCGAACGGCGCAGCGAGGTCGGCGTCGGTGTCGATGAGGAGCACCGGCTGGGTCGCGGCTTCGAGCAACGCCGTGACCAGCGCATCGGCACCGCCGGCCTGGACCGAGATCCACGCCGATGGCGCGAGCGTGAACAGCCGATCGGTGTTCGGCAGCGCGGCCAGCGCCGCCCATTCGATCGCAATCCAGAGGAGCGCCCGCTCGCGTCCTCCCGGTCCCTGACCGCGCCCCAGCGCCTCGTCGCGCAGCACCGCCCACCAGGCGTCTCGCCTTTCCGGCGCCACCCGCGCAGCAGCCGCGACCAACTCGTGGCAGGTGCCGACCAGGCGCACTGTTGCGCGTTCGAATCCGCGCGGGTCGTTTCGTCGCCAGGCCGCCGCCCAGCCTTGCCGGGCGAGCAGCTGACGCGCCTGCAAATTGTCGAAGGCCGAATCGAGACTCGGCCCCGCCGGGGCAGGAGCAGCGGAAGGGCCGAGGGTGGCGGCGAAAGTGCGGGTCGTCTCGATCCGCGGCATCCAGCCGCCGGCGACGGCGAACGCGGCCCGAGCCGGCGGCAGCAACTGAGCGAAGGGGACGAGCACGATCGCATCGCGCAACGCGATCTTGGCTTGCGCCGACCAGGCGATCACCTGACTGGCGATGAGCCGCCAGCTGCCGGTCGGATCGGCAGGCGCTTCGGCGTCGGCATCAATGGCTTCGCGAGACATCGCCGCGATATGCAAACGGCCCTTTCATGCCCGGCTGCGGGCAGGGCTTTGTGCAAGAATGATTGTGCCTTTCAAGACCCGTCTTGAGGTCGGCTCTCCAGCCCCGATCTTCGGGTCCGGCACAAGGATTTCATCATGAGCAGCGATTTGATCAAGCACACCTCCGACGCATCGTTCAACGCCGATGTCATCCAAGCAAGCACGCCGGTCCTGGTCGATTACTGGGCGGAATGGTGCGGCCCGTGCAAGATGATCGCGCCGATCCTCGACGAGGTTTCCAAGACCTACGATGGCAAGTTGCGCATCGCCAAGATGAACGTCGACGAAAACCGCGACATCCCTGCCAAGTACGGGATCCGCGGAATCCCCACCCTGATGCTTTTCAAGGACGGAAGTCTCGCCGCGACCAAGGTCGGCGCCTTGTCGAAGGCGCAGTTGACGGCGTTCATCGACAGTCACCTATAATCTCGGTCAGAGGGAAGAGTCGGCAGCGGATTGCCGGCTTCCCCGTCCAGACCACGCCTTTACACGCCGGGCTCGATCGACATGATCGGCTCGCCACCGTGATCGGCTGACGGCCAGCAGCGACTGCTTCGTCGTCGACTCTTATTGTTCGAATCGGCCGCCACAAATGCGGCCCGTTTCTGCATCCGGCGGCACCTGCCGGCATCGCCCCGAGCCTCGCGACCCTCGTCGCAAATCCCATGCACCTCTCCGAACTGAAGCTGATCCACGTTTCCGAGCTCATCAAGATGGGCGAGGCGCTGGAGATCGAAAACGTCGCCCGCATGCGCAAGCAGGAGTTGATGTTCGCGATCATGAAGAAGCGCGCCAAGGGCGGCGAGCAGGTCTTCGGCGACGGTGTTCTCGAAGTGCTCCCGGACGGCTTTGGCTTCCTACGCTCGCCCGAGGCGAGCTACATGGCGTCGACCGACGACATCTACCTCTCGCCGAGTCAGGTGCGGCGGTTCAACCTGCACACCGGCGACATGGTCGAAGGCGAGGTGCGGGTCCCGAAGGACGGCGAGCGCTACTTCGCGCTGGTCAAGGTCGACAAGATCAACGACCTGTTGCCGGAGGAGAGCAAGCACAAGGTCATGTTCGAGAACCTGACGCCGCTCTTTCCGAAGGAGCAGTTCAAGCTTGAGCGCGACGTCAAGTCCGAAGAGAACATCACCAGCCGCATCATCGACCTGATCGCGCCGATTGGAAAAGGCCAGCGTGCCCTGCTCGTCTCGGCGCCGAAAAGCGGCAAGACCGTGATGATGCAGAACCTGGCGCATGCGCTGATCGCCAACTATCCCGAGGTCTACCTGATCGTCCTGCTCGTCGACGAGCGGCCCGAGGAGGTGACGGAGATGCAGCGCACGGTGCGCGGCGAAGTCATCAGTTCCACCTTCGACGAGCCCGCCGCCCGCCACGTGCAGGTGGCCGAGATGGTGATCGAGCGCGCCAAGCGGCTGGTCGAGATGAAAAAGGACGTGGTCATCCTGCTCGACTCGATCACGCGTCTCGCACGGGCCTACAACAACGTTCTGCCGTCGTCAGGCAAGGTACTGACCGGCGGTGTGGATGCGAACGCGTTGCAGCGCCCGAAGCGCTTCTTCGGTGCGGCTCGCAACATCGAGGAAGGCGGCTCGCTCACGATCATCGGCACGGCGCTGGTCGAGACCGGCAGCCGCATGGACGAAGTGATCTACGAGGAATTCAAGGGTACCGGCAACTGCGAGATTCACCTCGACCGCAGGATGTCGGAAAAGCGCGTCTATCCCTCGATCCTGCTCAACAAATCCGGGACCCGCCGCGAAGAGCTGCTGCTGAAGCCGGAGATCCTGCAAAAGAGCTGGATTCTGAGAAAGCTCCTCTATTCGATGGACGAGATCGAGGCGATGGAATTCATCCTCGAAAAGATGAAGGCGACCAAGAACAACAACGACTTCTTCGACATGATGCGTCGCGGCGGCTGAAGCCGATTGTGGTAGCGGTCGCGATAGAATCGAAGGCTCACGGAAAGTGCGCTGCTGAATTGGGTTCAGCGCGGCGTGGCTCCCGACTCAACGTCAAAGGCACCCCATGAAAGAAGGCATCCATCCCGAGTACCGCGAGGTCTGCTTCGTCGACCTCTCGAACGGCTTCAAGTTCGTGACCCGTTCCTGCGCGCAAACGCGCGAGAAGACGACGATGGACGACGGGCGCGAACTGCCCCTGTACAAGCTGGAGACCACGAGCGAGTCGCATCCTTTCTACACCGGCACCCAGAAGAGCGTCGATTCTCTGGGCGGCCGGGTCGAAAAGTTTCGCAACAAGTTCGCCCACCTTACCCCCAAGAAGTAGGTCTCAGCATTCCGATCGGGCAGCCTGCGGGCTGCCTTTTTCATGGCAGCGCGCCCGACCCAACTTTGCGCACCTTCACTCGGGGGCCACTCGGTGAGCCGTTGCACTGTGCAAAATGGCCCGGCAGGTACCGAGCATCACGCCCGGCGCCGATCCTGCGTTCTGCCGTGAATTCTCCCAACCCCGCGCTTGTCAGTCAGCGAGAGGCGCAGCCGCTGCCACGCGTCGCACTCCTGCTCGTCTGTGCGACGTATGTGCTGCCCGGCCTGTTCGGACGCGACCCGTGGAAAAGCGCCGATATCACGGCGTTCGGCTACATCGTCGACATTGCGCAAGGCAAGACCTCCTGGCTTGCGCCGACGGTCGGCGGCTTGCTGCACGACGGCGCCCTGCTGCCGTACTGGATCGGCGCGGTCTTCGTCAAGCTGACGGCGGCCTGGCTGCAGCCGGCCTTTGCAGCGCGGATTCCGTTCGCCATCCTGCTCGCTTCGGCGCTCGCCCTGACCTGGTACGCCACCTACCACCTCGCCCGCTCCGAATCGGCCCAGCCACTTCCGTTCGCGTTCGGTGGCGAGGCGATGCCGATCGACTACGCCCGCGCCATTGCCGACGGTGCCGTCCTGGCCCTGATCGCGTCGCTCGGCCTGCTTCAGCTCGGCCACGAAACGACACCGGAACTGGCTCAGCTGGCCGCGGTCGCCTGGTTCCTTTACGGCGTCGCGGCGCACCGGCAGCGGCCGATCGTCGGGGCCGTGGCTGCGGCGCTTGCCCTGCCCGCGCTGGCTGCGAGCGGCGCGCCGAGCATCGCCCTCGGGCTCGGCTTCAGTGCCTCGTTGATCGCCTGGCGGTCGAAGCTGCCGGGCAGGAGAAAGTTGATTCTTGCCATCGCCGGCGGTGTCGTCCTGGCGGTGCCGGTCGCAAGCGCGCTCGGCGCCTGGGCCAATCGTCTGGGTGGCGTCCCGGACATCGCTGCGGTTGTGGGCCTGGTCCGGATGCTGGGCTGGTTCACCTGGCCGGCCTGGATCCTGGCTCTGTGGACGCTCTGGCAATGGCGGCGCCGCCTGCTCGCCGAGCATCTGGCGATGCCGCTCGCGTGCACTGCGGCGCTCATGGCAGCGTGGCTGGCGATGGCCGGCAGCGACCGCGCGCTGATGCTTGCCCTGCCCCCGCTCGCGGTGCTCGCGGCATTCGCACTGCCGACGTTGCAGCGCAGCGCGTCCGCCGCGATCGATTGGTTCTCGGTGTTCTTCTTTTCGATTGCGGCCGCGACAGGCTGGGTCTTCTACGTCGCGATCCAAACCGGGACGCCGGCCAAGCTGGCCAGCAACGTCGCCAGGTTGTCGCCCGGGTATGTCAATCGCTTTTCTGCCTTGGGGCTGGCCTTTGCAATCGCCGGCACCCTGGCCTGGCTCTGGCTGGTCCGCTGGCGCGCCGGGCGAACCCGACATCCGTTCTGGAAAAGTCTGGTGCTGCCAGCCGGCGGCGTCGTGCTGTGCTGGTTGCTTGTGATGACCTTGCTGCTGCCGCCGCTCGACAATGCACGCGGCTACCGGTCGATGGTCGAGCGAATCGCGCTGCGGGTGCCGGCCACGGCCTGCATCGCAGCGCCGGGACTATTGCGCGCCCAGGTCGTCGCCCTGGAATATCTCGGTGGCTACCGCGTCGATGCGGTGACCCCTGCCGCGAACACGAGTTGCAATTTCCTGCTTCTTCTGCGCGAGCCACCGGCCCCTGGCAGCCCCTGGCGCTTTCTGGCGCGCGAGCGGCGTAACCGCAACGACACCGATGTCATCGATGTCTACCAGCGGACTCCTTCCTGACCGGACGCAACACCGGCGACGTCAGCCCGTCAGCGCCGCCGCAAGCGCTTCGGCGCAACGCCTGGATTGCGCCACATTCGTTGCTTCGACCATGATGCGCAGCACCGGCTCCGTTCCAGATGCCCGGATCAGGACACGACCCTGATCGCCGAGCTCGCGGTCCACTTCGACGCGCCGCTCGGCGAACTGCCGATTCCCATTCCAGTCGTCGCCCGGCTTCAGCCGGACGTTGCGAAGCGTTTGCGAGTGCAAATGCACGCCCGTCATCAAGTCGGCGAGCTTGCGCTTCGAGCGAACCGCCGCCTGCAGCACCATCAACGCGCTGACGATGCCATCGCCAGTGGTGTGCTTGTCGAGTGCGAGGAGGTGGCCGGAGCCCTCGCCGCCCAAGGTCCAGCCGCGCCTGAGCAACTCCTCGAGCACATAGCGATCGCCGACGGCGGCGCGCGCGAACTCGATGCCGCGCTCGCGCAACGCACGCTCGACGCCGAGGTTGGTCATCAGCGTGCCGACGACGCCGCGAACCGCTTCGCCTTGCGCCTGCCGCTCGACAGCGAGCAGGTAGAGCAACTCGTCCCCGTTGTAGAGGCGCCCGGCGGCGTCGACGATCTGCACGCGATCGGCGTCGCCATCGAGCGCGACGCCATAGTCGGCGCCGACGCGACTGACTGCATCGATGAGAGCCTCGGGTGCAGTGGCGCCGAAACCGTCGTTGATGTTGAAGCCGTCGGGCTGGCACCCGATCGCGGTGACTTCGGCGCCGAGCTCATGAAAGACGTCGGGGGCGACGTGATAGGCGGCACCGTGCGCCGCATCGACGACGATCTTCAGGCCCTTCAGCGACTGCGCGCCGGGGAATGTGCTCTTGCAGAACTCGATGTAGCGGCCGCTCGCGTCGTCGAGCCGCCTGGCCTTGCCGAGCTCGGCCGAGCCGACCCAGCGCAGCTCGCTCGCCAGCGCCGCCTCGACTTCCTGCTCCCACTGATCGGGCAGCTTCTCGCCGTGCGCCGAGAAGAACTTGATGCCGTTGTCCTCGAACGGGTTGTGCGACGCGCTGATCACCACGCCCAGGTTCAGCCGCAAGGCCCGTGTGAGGTAAGCGACGCCGGGGGTCGGCAGCGGGCCGGTCAGCAAGACGTCGACGCCCGCGGAGGCGAAGCCGGCCTCGAGCGCCGATTCGATCATGTAGCCCGAGATGCGCGTGTCCTTGCCGATCAAGACGGTCGGCCTCCGCTCTCGGCTGCGCAGCACCTGGCCGACCGCATGGCCGAGCCGGAGCATGAAATCGGGCGTGATCGGCGGGGTGCCGACCGTGCCGCGGATGCCGTCCGTGCCGAAATAGGTTCTGTTCATGCTCGTGGCGAAGGCTCTCGGTCTATTGGCTCGGCGCGGATTATCGGCCGGCCGGCGGCCGCCTTCCAGACCGCAAGAGCGGCGACGGTGCCGGCGACATCGTGAACACGGACGATGCGTGCACCCCGCTCGACCGCAAGCAGCGCAGCTGCGACGCTGGCGGCGTCGAGCAGTGCCCGCTGCCGCGGTGTTCGTTCAGCGGAAGCCGTCGCGGCGACGCCGGAGAGGCGCGCCAACGTGCTCTTGCGCGACCAGCCGATCAGGAGGGGCACGCCGATGCCGAGCAGCTCTTTCTGCCGCGCCAGCAGCTCCATGTTTTGCGCCGCCGTCTTGGCGAAGCCGATCCCCGGGTCGACGACGATGCGGTCCCGCCTCACCCCCTCGCGCTCGAGGACGACAACGCGCTCGCGCAGGAATGACACGACCTCGCCGACGACGTCGTCGTATTGCGTCTCTGCGTGCATGGTTGCCGATGTCCCGCGCATATGCATCAGGCAGACGCCGCACGACGGATGCGAAGCGACCGCCGCGAGCGCATCCGTGCCACGCAGGGCCGACACATCGTTGACGACGTCGGCGCCGAGAGCGAGCGCACGTCGCATGACCTCGGCCTTGACGGTGTCGACCGAGACCGGGCAGCCGAAACGGACGGCTTCGCGAAGCACCGGAAGGAGCCGGGCCAGCTCGAGCTCGGCACCGATCGGCTCGGCACCCGGCCGGCTCGATTCGGCACCCAGATCCAGGAGATCCGCGCCTTCCCGGAGCAGCCGTTCGCAAGTGGCAAGGGCGCTGGCGGGCGTTCCCGACGGGTCACCGTCCGAGAAGGAATCGGGCGTCAGGTTGACGATGCCCATGACCCGCGGCTCCCCCAGATCGATCCGGAAGCGGGCGGTCTGCCAGATCATGGCGCCCTCGACGGCATCGCCCCCAATGAAAAACGGGGCCGCAGCCCCGTGTTCGACGATCATCCCCGGCAGCGTCACGCCGGTGCCGGTTCGCTGCCCGGCGTCACCGGCGGCGCGCCTGCACTCGGCTTGGCCGGCGGGTTCGGCCAGTCCTTCGGCGGACGCGGTGGCTTGCCGCTCATGATGTCCTCGATCTGCTCGGCGTCGATCGTCTCGTACTCGAGCAGCGCCTTCGCCATCTCGTGCATCTTGTCCTGGTTGTCTTCAATCAGCTTGCGGGCCACCGCGTACTGCTCGTCGATGATGCGGCGGATCTCGGAATCGACCCTTTGCATCGTCTGCTCGGACACGTTGACCTGCTTGGTCACCGAGCGGCCGAGGAAGACCTCGCCTTCATTTTCCGCGTAGACCATCGGGCCGAGCTCGTCGGTCATGCCGTAACGCGTGACCATGTCGCGGGCGATCCCGGTGGCGCGCTCGAAATCGTTGCTGGCACCGGTCGTCATTTGGTGCATGAAGACCTCTTCGGCAATCCTGCCCCCGAACAGCACCGAGATGGTCGAGAGCATCCGCTCCTTGTCGAGGCTGTAGCGGTCGCCTTCCGGCAGCTGCATGGTGACGCCGAGCGCGCGACCGCGCGGAATCACCGTCACTTTGTGGACCGGATCGGTCTTCGGCAGCATCCGCGCGACCAGCGCGTGGCCCGACTCGTGATAGGCCGTGTTCCGGCGCTCTTCCTCCGGCATGATCATGGACTTCCGCTCGGGGCCCATCATGATCTTGTCCTTGGCGCGCTCGAAGTCGACCATCTCGACGACCCGTCCGTTGCGCCGCGCCGCGAACAACGCCGCTTCGTTGACGAGGTTGGCGAGGTCGGCACCGGAAAACCCAGGCGTGCCGCGGGCCAGGATGTCGGCACGAATGTCCTGCCCGACCGGCACCTTGCGCATGTGGATGTTGAGCACCTGCTCGCGGCCGCGAACGTCGGGCAAGGTGACGTAGACCTGGCGGTCGAAGCGGCCCGGGCGCAGCAGCGCCGGGTCGAGGATGTCGGGCCGGTTGGTCGCGGCCATGACGATGACACCGAGGTTGGTCTCGAAGCCGTCCATCTCGACCAGCATCTGGTTCAGGGTCTGTTCGCGCTCGTCGTTGCCGCCGCCGAGGCCGGCGCCGCGATGCCGGCCGACGGCGTCGATTTCGTCGATGAAGATGATGCAGGGCGCGCTCTTCTTGGCCTGCTCGAACATGTCGCGAACGCGCGCCGCGCCGACACCGACGAACATCTCGACGAAATCGGACCCCGAGATCGAGAAGAACGGCACCTTGGCCTCGCCGGCGATCGCCTTGGCGAGCAGCGTCTTGCCGGTGCCCGGAGGGCCGACCAGGAGCACGCCGCGCGGGATCCGGCCGCCGAGCTTCTGGAACTTCTGCGGGTCCTTCAGGAAGTCGACCAGCTCCTTGACCTCTTCCTTGGCCTCGTCGCAGCCGGCGACGTCGCCGAACGTGGTTGTGTTGTTGGCCTCGTCGAGCATGCGCGCCTTCGACTTGCCGAAGCTGAACGCGCCGCCCTTGCCGCCGCCCTGCATCTGGCGCATGAAGTAGATCCAGACGCCGATCAGAAGCAGGATCGGCCCCCACGAGGCCAGGATCGAGAGCAGGAACGACGGCTCTTCGCGTGGCTTGACGTCGAACTTGACGCCGTTGTTGATCAG
>JALYXU010000225.1 GCA_030946925.1 Pseudomonadota bacterium | reverse complement strand
GGCTCGCTGCTCGACACGCGTCCGGTCAAGGACATGAGCCCGTTCGAGGGCAAGACGATGGAGTTCAAGGTCATCAAGCTCGACCGCAAGCGCAACAACGTCGTGTTGTCGCGCCGTGCCGTGGTCGAAGCCTCGATGGGCGAAGAGCGCGCCAAGCTGATGGAGACGCTGCGCGAAGGCGCGATCGTCCATGGCGTGGTCAAGAACATCACCGAATACGGCGCCTTCGTCGACTTGGGCGGCATCGACGGCCTCCTTCACATCACCGACATGGCCTGGCGCCGTGTGCGCCATCCGAGCGAAGTGGTTCAGGTCGGCCAGGAGCTCGACGCCAAGGTGCTGAAGTTCGACGCCGAGAAGAACCGCGTCTCGCTCGGCATCAAGCAGCTCGGCGACGATCCGTGGCACGGCGTCTCCCGCCGCTACCCGCAGGGCACGCGCCTGTTCGGCAAGGTCACCAACATCGCCGACTACGGCGCCTTCGTCGAGATCGAGCCGGGCATCGAAGGCCTGGTCCACGTCTCCGAGATGGACTGGACCAACAAGAACGTTGCCCCTTCGAAGATGGTCTCGCTCGGCGAAGAGGTCGAGGTCATGGTCCTCGAGATCGACGAAGAAAAGCGCCGCATCTCGCTCGGCATGAAGCAGTGCAAGGCAAATCCGTGGGAGGAGTTTTCCGCCACGGTCCAGCGCGGCGACCGCGTCAAGGGCCCGGTCAAGTCGATCACCGACTTCGGCGTCTTCGTCGGCCTTGCCGCCGGCATCGACGGCCTGGTGCATCTGTCCGACCTGTCGTGGAACGAGCCCGGCGAGACCGCCGTGCGCAACTACAAGAAGGGCCAGGAGGTCGAGGCGATCGTGCTCGCGGTCGACGTCGACCGCGAGCGCATCTCGCTCGGCATCAAGCAGCTCGATTCCGATCCGTTCACCAGCTACAGCTCGGTCAACGACCGGGGCGCGCTCGTGACCGGGAAGGTCAAGACGGTCGATGCGCGCGGCGCCGAGATTCAGCTCAACGACGACATCACCGGCTATCTGCGGGCTTCCGAGATCAGCCGCGACCGCGTCGAAGATGCGCGCAACGTGTTGAAGGAAGGCGATGAGGTCAATGCCATGATCATCAACGTCGACCGCAAGGCGCGCTCGATCCAGCTCTCGATCAAGGCCAAGGACAACGCCGACAACCAGGAAGCGATGCAGCGCCTGTCGCAGACCAGCGAACGCGAGAACGCGGGAACGACAAGCCTGGGCGCCCTGCTCCGGGCCAAGCTCGACAACCAGAACCAGGACAGCTGACGGCGATGGCGACGGCGGGCCGAGCGGCGGGCCGCCCCCAAGCCGGCCGAGGGGCCCGGTGACCCGCTCCGATCTCGTCGCGCAGCTGGCCGAACGGTTCGGCCAGCTGACGCACCGCGACACCGAGTTCGCGGTCAAGACGATTCTCGATGCAATGGCCTCGGCCCTGGCGCGCGGCCACCGCATCGAGATCCGCGGCTTCGGCAGCTTCTCGATCAATCGCCGGCCCCCGCGGCTGGGCCGCAACCCGCGCTCGGGAGAGCAAGTGGTGATCTCGGAAAAGCTCGTGCCTCATTTCAAACCGGGCAAGGCCCTGCGTGAAGCAGTCGACGCGCGGGTCGGCGCGATGCGGGGAGAGCACGACGCTGCGGCCCCCGCGTCCGGCTCGGCTGCCGACTGACGGACGAGCGCACAGGGGCTTGCGATGCGCACCTTCGTTTGGCTGGTCCGCGCTGCTGTCTTCTTCAGCTTGTTCGCGTTCGCGCTGAACAATCAGGAGCCTGCGGTCGTCCGCTTCTACTTCGGTCAGGAGTGGCGAGCGCCGATGGTCTTCATCGTGCTGGCGGCTTTCGGTCTCGGCTGCGCGTTCGGCGTCTTCGCCATGGTTCCGAGCTGGTGGCGGCATCGTCGCATCGCTCGCAGAGAGAGCGCGCGCGTGCCGGCGCCGGTGCCCGCCCCGCCGACGCCTGTCATGAGCGGCTTCGACCCGGCCCTGACGCATCCGCCTCGCGATGGACTTTGAGCCGCAATGGCTGATCTGGCTGCCACTGGCCTTCGGCCTCGGTTTCGTACTCGGTTGGCTGGCCTCGCGGCTCGACGTGCGGCAATGGCGGCGCGAACAGAGCGAGTCTCCGAAGCTCTACTACAAGGGCCTCAACCTGTTGCTCAACGAACAGCAGGACAAGGCGATCGACGCGTTCATCGAGGCCGTTCAGCGTGACCCCGACACCTCGGAGCTGCACTTCGCGCTCGGCAACCTGTTTCGACGCCGTGGCGAATACGAGCGCGCGGTCCGCGTCCATCAACATCTGCTCGGGCGAGCCGACCTGCCGAAGAGCGACCGCGACCGCGCCCAGTACGAGCTGGCCCAGGACTTCATGAAGGCGGGCCTCTTCGATCGCGCCGAGACCGCCTACCAGGCCCTGGCCGGGACGCCCTTCGACACCGAGTCGCGGCTGGCCCTGCTCGATCTGCACGAGCGCGCCCGCGATTGGCATGCTGCGGTCGAGATCGGACGGCAGCTCGAGCGATCCGGCAGCGGCTCCTTTGCCTCCCGCATCGCCCACTACGAGTGCGAGATCGCACTCGAGGCCGACGCGGCAAACCGGCCGGAGGCGGCCGAGGCCGCGCTCGTCGCGGCACGCGAGACCGCGCCGAGGGACGCCCGCCCGCTGGTCCTTGCCGGCGAGCGCGCGGCCGGCCGGGGCGACCACCCGGAAGCGCTCCGCCTGTGGACCACCTTGATGACGGTTCAGCCGGCGGCGTTCAACCTGGTGGCGCGGCGCTACGCTGCAAGCGCTTTGGCAGCGAACCAGCAGGCATCGGCGCGGAGCCGGCTCGAAGGCCTCTACGAGAAGGCGCCGACACTCGATCTGCTCGAGGCGATCGGCGCGCTGCAGGATCCGACGGCGCGGCAAGCCCGGCTCCTGGCGCATCTGCGCGAGCATCCGACCATGGCCTCGGCGCAAGCGCTCCTGGCCGCGGCGACCGCACCGTCGATGGCCGGGGGCGAAGCCGCGGCAGCGCAGGCGGATGGCCTTGCGACGGCCGAGACAAGTGCGGTCCGTGACGCGGTCCGCCGCGCCGCCAGGCCGCTCCATCGCTACCGTTGTGCGGCGTGCGGCTTCGAAGCCGAGCACTATTTCTGGCAGTGCCCTGGTTGCCTCGGCTGGGATACCTACCCGCCCCGCAGACTGGAGGATTCGTGACCAGCGCGCCGAGCCGGGCGCGCCTCGCGGCGGCCCGCGTCCTGGTCGTCGGCGACGCGATGCTCGATCGCTACTGGTTCGGCGCGGTCGACCGGATCTCGCCCGAGGCGCCCGTGCCGGTGGTGCGGGTCGAGCGCGAAGAGGAGCGACTCGGCGGCGCCGCCAACGTCGCGCTCAATGCCAAGACCCTCGGCGCGCGTGCCACCCTCGTCACGGTGGTCGGCACCGACGAGCCGGCCGGCCATTTGCGGCAGCTGCTCGAGTCCAGCGGGGTCACCGCCCTGCTCGGCAGCGACGCCAAGCTCCTCACCATCGTCAAGCTGCGCGTCATCGGCCGGGCCCAGCAGCTGATCCGGATCGACTTCGAGAATCAGCCCGACCACGAAGTGCTGGCGAGCATGGTCGCCGACTACGAACGGGCTCTGCCCGAGCACGACGCGGTCCTTTTTTCGGACTACGGCAAGGGCGGCCTCACCCACATCGTCGGCATGATCGAGCGGGCCCGCGCCCTCGGCAAGCCGGTGCTGATCGACCCCAAGGGAAGCGACTATTCGCGGTATGCGGGCGCCACCGTGATCACGCCGAACCGCGCCGAGCTTGCGCAGGTGGTCGGACCCTGGGCAAGCGAGGCCGAGCTCGAGCAGCGCGCAGCCGCGCTGCGCGAGACACTCGGCATCGACGGCCTGGTGCTGACGCGGGCCGAGGACGGCATGTCGCTCTTCGATTCGGCCGGCCATGCGCGGGTGCCGGCCGAGGCCCGCGAAGTCTTCGACGTCACCGGTGCCGGGGACACCGTCATCGCGACGCTGGCCGTGATGCTGGCTTGCGGCCTCGAGCTGCGCGAAGCGATGCCGATCGCCAACCGCGCGGGCGGCATCGTCGTCGGCAAATTCGGCACCGCCAACGTGACCTACGACGAGCTGTTCGGCAACGAGGGCAGGCCGGCGTGAAGGTCGTCGTCACCGGCGCCGCCGGGATGATCGGCGCCAACATCGTGCATGGCCTGAACCGGATCGGCATCGACGACATCATCGCCGTCGACGATCTCAGCGACGGTGCGAAATACAAGAACCTCGTCGGCGCCGGGCTCAGGGACTATTTCGATCGGCGCGACTTCTATCCGCGCTTCGAGCGCGGCGAGCTCGGGGCCGTCGATTGCGTCTTCCACCAGGGCGCCTGCTCGGACACGATGGAGCGCGACGGCCGCCTCATGCTCGAGCTCAACTACCGGGCCTCGAAGACGCTGCTAGACACCTGCCTCGCCAAGGGCGTGCGCCTGCTCTATGCGTCGTCGGCGGCGATCTACGGCGGCGCGGCGTCGTTTCGCGAAGAGCCGGAGTTCGAGCAGCCGCTCAACGTCTACGGCTGGTCGAAGCTGCTGTTCGACAACGTCGTCCGCCGGAGTTTGCCGGCCGCCGCGAAGCAGATCGCCGGCTTTCGCTACTTCAACGTCTATGGCCCGCGCGAGCAGCACAAGGGCCGGATGGCATCGGTGGCCTTTCATCAATTCGGACAATGGGCCGAGAGCGGCAGCGTTCGCCTGTTCGGCGAGTACGGCGGCTATGGGCCCGGCGAGCAGCGCCGCGATTTCGTTTTCGTCGACGACGTCGTCGCCGTCAATCTCTGGTTCCTCGAGCACCCGGAGGCGAGCGGAATCTTCAACCTCGGCACCGGGCGAGCCGAGAGCTTCAACGCCGTGGCGCTGGCCGTCGTCAACGCCGGCCGCGCCAATGCCCGCGATGCGCCGCTGAGTCTCGCCGAGCTGGTCCGGCAGGGGCGCATCGAATACATCCCATTTCCGGCGGCGCTGGTAGGGAGCTACCAGTGCTTCACCGAGGCCGACCTGTCGCGGTTACGGCAAATCGGCTGCGACCACGCGTTCGCCGACGTCGCCTCAGGGGTCGCCCGTTATGGCGACTGGCTCCGCCACTCCGGGTGAACCGGTGACGAGGTTGCCGGCACCGTCAACCCCAACCGGATCGCGACCGTTACGCAGGGGCACTGGCATCGTCGGCAGTCGCCGGCACTGCCGATTCATGCAGCTGCTGTCATTTCCAACCATACGGAGGACTTCCATGTTCAAGAAACTCATCGTCGCTCTTGCGGCACTGATCGCCGCAACCGCATTCGCGGCGGTCGACGCCAACAAGGCCAGCCAGGCCGAGCTCGAGGCCGTCAAGGGCATTGGCCCGGTGATCTCGACGGTCATCATCAACGAGCGCAAGAAGGGCGAGTTCAAGAACTGGGACGACATGGTCGTCCGGGTCAAGGGTGTCGGCGACAAGAATGCGGTGAAGCTCTCCGAGCAGGGCTTGACCGTCAATGGCGCCAGCTTCCCCGGCGCCCCGGCGAAGGCCGAGACGTCGACCGGCAGCAAAGCCGCCAGCGCCACCAGGACGGGTGCGGAACGGGCCGCCTCGGCGACCCGGACGACAGCTTCGAAGGCCGCGTCCGCGGTCAAGGGCGGCGCCGCGGTCGTCAAGGAAGACGCCAAGGAGCAGAAAGACGCGGTCAAGCAGAACGCTCAGGATGCGAAAGACAAGCGCGCCCAGAAGAAGGCGGAACGGGCCGAGAAGAAGGCCGAGAAGAAGGCCGAGAAAGCCGCTGCGGCCTCGGCGCCGGCCAGCACCGCCAAGAAGTAAAACAAGCGCTTCCTGACACGGGGCTTCGCAGCGCGCCATTTCGCGCTGCGAAGCCCCGTCGTCATGGCGCCGCGACCGGCGTCTCGTTCCAGCGAAAGAAGGCGAGCACCTCGTCGCGACGGGCCATCGTGTCGCGCCGGCCGAGGGCGATCAGCTCCCGCGTATATGGCGACTCGAACAGCAGGTAGCTCGCCAACGCCGCGCCTCGCGCGTCCTCGCCTTGGCCCGACACACCGACGCCTCGCAGCATCGCCCTTATCGGCAATGGCAGCGCCCCGAGATGCTTGGCGGCAATGTCGTCGAGACGCTCGCTGGGTGCGATCACCAGCACCTCGATCGGTTTCAGGCTGGTCTCGGCGCGCGACGCCGCCGGCAGCAAGGCCAGCGTCGCGTTGATGCGCTGCAGCCGTTCGACGTCGACGGCCAGCGCGTCGAGGAAGATGTTGGACAGCGCGTGCCCGGCGATCTGCGCCAGGTTGGGATAGTCGCGGCTCGACTGTCGCTCGCCTGGCGGCTCGTGCATGCGGCCGGCGCCGACGACGAGGATTCGCCCGGCGCCCAGATGGACGGCGGGCGAGATCGGCGCGGACTGGCGCATCGAGCCGTCGCCGCAATACTCCGTGCGCCCATCGACATCGAGCGCCACTGCCGGGAAGACGAACGGGATCGCCGACGATGCAAGCAGGTGGGCGATGGTGATCGGCGCGCGCACGGCCAGCCGCTGCGAGCGGGTCCACGGCACGATGACGTTCTCGGCGTCGTAGAACGTCACATGCAGTCCCGAGCCATAGCTCGATGCCGTGACCGCGAGCGCGTGCAGGTGGCCCTGGTCCATCATCTTGCGCATCCGCTCGGTGCTGACGAGTCCGCCGAGCAGGCCTTCGAGCGGCGCATTGTCGAGCAGTGAACGTGGCCTGGCCCGGCGCCATCGCGCGATCACCCAGCCGATCGACATCATCGTCAGCCAGCGTGCACCGGTGCGAATCACGCCGAGCGAATCGGACCGGTAGACCTGCTCGGCGCGGATGTTTTCCCAGACCTCGAGGATGCCGGCGATGGCGGCATCGAAATCGTCGGCGCGCGAGGCGAGCGCTGCGGCATTGATCGCGCCGGCCGACGTGCCCGTGATGACTGGAAACGGATTGACGTGGCCAGACGCGCCGGCTGCGCGGCGCACTTCGGCGATTGCTGCCAGCACGCCGACCTGATACGCCGCCCTGGCCCCGCCGCCGGTGAGCACCAGGCCGGTCAGCGGCATGTCGGCGGTCATTCGCGGCGCGAAATCAGTCGTAGACGACAGTCGCCCGGCCGTGTGCCAGCGCCGCATTCCAGCGCGCCAGTGCCGCTTCGGATGGATAGAAGCGCGCCGACTCCCCGAGGTCGATCTCCCCCGTCGCGCGCTCGCGCAGCAGGGCCAGCCGGACCGCCAGGCCCTGGGGCAGCTCGCCTTGCTCGCTGGCGACGCAGCGCGAAGGAAATTCGCGCAGCATCTCGGCGACCGGGGGGATGCTGCCGTTGACCTCGACGCGGAGGTACTTGCCGAACCGGCAGCGTGCGGCCGCGAGGTCCCAGACGCTCTGCACGTTGAGCCTGATGCCGCCCGAGAAGCGGTCCGGCTGGACCCGGCCCTGGACGATGACCAGCTCGTCGTCCTTGAGCAGATCGCGGTTGGCGGCGATCAGCTCTTCGTGGGCAAAGGCCTCGATCGACTCGCTCGTGTCGTCGAGGCGGAAGATCGCCATCCGGCCGCGCTGGCCGTTGACGATGCGCCAGTCGGAAACGATGCCGGCGAGCAGCAGCGTCTCGCGGCTGTCGATGATGTCGGCGATCCGCGTCTTGACGAAGCGGCGCAGCTCGGCGGCGCTCTGATCGAAGAGGTGCCCGGAGAGATAGAAGCCGAGCGCGCCCTTCTCGAGCGTCAACCGTTCCTTGATGCTCCACGGGGCGGCTGCGACCAGGGCCGGCTCGGTGGTGCTGGCGCCGTGCGCCTCGGCATCGCCGAAATCGAACAGGCCACCCTGGTCGGCATGAGCCGCCTGCGTGTCGGCCCAATCGAGCGCCAGGCCAACGCTGGCGAGCATGCAGGATCGGCTGTCGTGGAGCGCATCGAATGCGCCGGCCTTGACCAGTGACTCGACAACGCGCCGATTGATCCGGCCCCGGTCGACCCGGGCGCAGAAGTCGAACAGGCTGCTGAACGGGCCACCGCTGTCACGCGCCGCCACCAGCGATTCGATCGCACCCTGGCCCGTGCCCTTGATCGCACCCAGACCGTAGCGAACGGCGGTTGGCGAGACCGGCTCGAAGCCGTAGCTGCCGCTGTTGATGTCGGGCATCGCAACGGCCACGCCGAAACCTTTGGCGTCGGCGACGAGCACCTTCAGCTTGTCGCTGTTGTCCAGCTCGACCGTCATGTTGGCGGCGAAGAACTCGGCTGGAAAATGGGCCTTGACCCAAGCCGTGTGATAGGCGAGCAGCGAATAGGCCGCGGCGTGCGACTTGTTGAAGCCGTAGCCGGCGAACTTCTGCATCAGGTCGAACACATCGTCGGCGACGTCGGCGCCGATCTGCTTCTTTGCCGCGCCCTCGCGAAAGATGACGCGGTGGGTCGCCATCTCTTCCGGCTTCTTCTTGCCCATGGCCCGGCGCAGCAGGTCGGCGCCGCCGAGCGAATAGCCGCCCATCACCTGGGCCGCCTGCATCACCTGTTCCTGGTAGACCATGATTCCGTAGGTCTCGCCGAGCACGGTCTCGAGCAGCGGATGCGGATAAGTGACCGGCTCGCGGCCGTGCTTGCGGGCGCAAAAGCTCGGAATGTTGTCCATCGGCCCCGGCCGGAACATCGCGTTCAGAGCGAACAGGTCTTCGATGCGGCTCGGCTTGGCCTCCTTCAGCATGCGCCGCATGCCGCCGCTTTCGAACTGGAACACCGACTCGGTCCTGGCTTCCGCGAACAGGGCATAGACCGTCGGGTCGTCGAGCGGCAGATCGTCGTACGAGAAGCCGGCGCGCTCCGGATGCCGCGCGACGATGAAGCCCTTCGCAAGCTCGAGGATCGTCAGCGTCGCCAGGCCGAGGAAGTCGAACTTGACGAGGCCGATCGCCTCGACGTCGTCCTTGTCGTATTGGCTGACCGCGCTCTCGCTGCCGGGCTGCATGTAGAGCGGCCCGAAGTCGGTGATCCGGCCCGGCGCAATCAACACGCCGCCGGCATGCATGCCGACATTGCGGACGATTCCCTCGACCCGCTCGGCCAGCGCCAGCAGCTCGGCGACCTCGACCTCGTTGCGTTCGCGTTGCTCGATCTCGGGCGCTTCGCGCCGGGCATAGATGACGCTGTGGTCGGGCTTTTCCGGCGGCCGGCGCAGCGTCACGGTCTTGCCCGGCGGCGCCGGCACCAGCTTGGCGATCGAGTCGACGTGGCCATAGCTCATGCCGAGGACCCGGCCGATGTCGCGGAGCGCCGCCTTCGCCGCCATCGTTCCGAACGTCGCGATCTGGCTGACCGCATCGCGGCCGTACTTCTGCTTCACGTAGTCGATGACCCGGTCGCGATTGGCCTGGCAGAAATCGATGTCGAAGTCGGGCATCGACACGCGCTCGGGGTTGAGAAAGCGCTCGAACAGCAGCTGGTACTGGAGCGGATCGAGGCCGGTGATGTTGAGCGAATACGCGACCAGCGAGCCGGCGCCCGAGCCGCGCCCCGGTCCGACCGGGCAGCCGTTGCTGCGGGCCCAGTTGACGATGTCGGCGACGATCAAGAAGTAGCCGGGAAAACCCATCGACAGGATCGTCACGATCTCGAAGTCGAGCCGCTCGACGTAGCGGGCGCGCTCGCCCTCGCGCTGCGCGGGGTCGGGGTAGCGCTGCGCGAGGCGGACCTCCAGCCCCTGATGCGATGCGACCCGGAAGTAGTCGGCCATCGGCAGCCGCCGGCCCTCGAGCGTCGGTGTCTCGAAGTCGGGCAGCTGCGGCTTGCCGAGAACCAGCTCGAGGTTGCAGCGGCGGGCGATGGCGACGCTGTTGGCGAGTGCGCTCGGCAGGTCCGCGAACAGCAGCTCCATCTCGGCTTGCGACTTGAAGGACTGCTCGCGGCTGAAACGACGCAGCCGCTTCGGGTTCGACAGCATGTCGCCCTCGGCAACGCAGACCCGTGCGTCGTGCGCCTCGTGATCGTCGGGCCGCAGGAACTGCACGCCATGGCTGGCGACCAGCGGCAGGCCGAGCCTTGCAGCAAGCTCCACAGCGGCGCGTAGATGCGCCTCGTTGCCGGGCAATCCGTTTCGCTGCACTTCGACATAGAAGCGGTTGCCGAAGCAGTCGCGAAAGCGTTGCGCGAGGCCGTTGGCGCGGCCGACGTCGCCGGCAAGCAAGGCCTGGCCGAGCGAGCCGCTTTCGGCGCCGGACAGGACAATCAGGCCGGCCTCGGAATCAGCCAGCCATTGCCACTTGATCCAGGCATGGCCGCGCTGCCCGTTCTCGATCCAGCCCCGCGACAACAGGCTGCACAGGTTGAGATAGCCGACCCGGTTCTGCGCAAGGACGACGAGCCGGCTCGGCCCCTTTTCGCTCCCTTCCGGCTCGAGACAAAGCTCGGCACCGATGATCGGCTTGACCCCGGCGCGGCGCGCGGCGCTGTAGAACTTGACCGCGCCGAACAGGTTGCTGAGGTCCGTGATCGCCAGCGCGCCCTGGCCATCGGCGGCGGCTGCGCCAACCGCGTCGTCGACACGCAGTGTGCCGTCCACGACCGAGTACTCGGTGTGCACACGCAGATGAACAAACGGCATGGCGCATTCTAGAGAGCGGCCATCGCCGATTCGCCATTCGGGCACGGCATCTGCTGACTAAAAAGTGACTGCGAGCGCGACACGCCGTCTAGGGACGCGACGGCATCGAGTCGTGTCTTCCGCTACGCTAGACCGCCCCTTCCGGGGCAAAGGACACATCGATGGCCACCGGGACTTCAACGTCGCGGGTCGAAACCCGATCCCCGCCGCACCGTGTACGTTACGCAGCGGTCCGGCAGGCGAGCCTGCGGCTGGCGGCGCCGCTTTCCGCAGAAGACTGCCAGATCCAGTCGATGCCCGATGCCAGCCCCACCAAGTGGCATCTGGCACACGTCACATGGTTCTTTGAGACCTTTGTGCTGGAGCGCTTCGAAGCGTCGTTCAAGCCGTTCGACCCGGCCTTTCGCGTCCTTTTCAACAGCTACTACCAGGGCCTCGGCGAACCTTGCCCGCGCGACAAGCGGGGCCTTGTCAGCCGTCCCTCGCTCGACGAGGTGAAGCAGTATCGGGCCGACGTCGACGAACGCATGCAAGCGCTGCTCGTGGCGCGTCAGGGCGATCCCGAGATCGAGTCGCTGGTCGAGCTCGGCCTGCAGCACGAGCAGCAACATCAGGAGCTGATCCTCACCGACATCAAGCACATGCTCGGCTCCAATCCACTGCCGCTGGCGTATGCCGGGCGCTGGCCGATGGCGGCGGTGCAACCGCAGCCGATCCGCTGGTTCGCCTACGAGGGCGGCTTGGCAGAACTCGGCCACGACCCGGCCCTAGACGGCGCCTTCTGCTTCGACAACGAGAGGCCCCGGCACCATGCCTACACAGCGCCGTTCGAGCTGGCGTCGCGGCCGGCGACGCATGGCGACTATCTGGCCTTCATCGACGACGGCGGCTACAGCCGGCCCGAGCTCTGGTTGTCGCTCGGCTGGGACTGGCGACGTGCCGACCGCCGCGAGGCGCCGCTCTACTGGTCCCGTGACGGCGACCGCTGGTTCAGCCACACGCTGCAAGGGCGGGTCGAGATCGATCCGCACACACCGGTCTGCCACCTCAGCTACTTCGAGGCCGATGCGTTCGCCCGTTGGTCGGGGGCGCGGCTGCCGTCCGAGCTGGAATGGGAGCTGGCGGCCAGGTCGCTGCGCGCGCCCATGCTCGGGGCCAACTTTGCCGATCGGGGCGCGCTGCATCCGTTGCCGCAGACAGCGACACTCGAGGACGAGCCGGTGCAGATATTCGGCGACGTCTGGGAGTGGACCCGATCGGCCTATCTCGCGTACCCGGGGTACAGGCCGCCTCCGGGTGCGGTCGGCGAATACAACGGCAAATTCATGTGCAACCAGTTCGTGTTGCGCGGCGGCTCCTGCGCCACGCCGGCGGGCCATGTCCGCGCCAGTTACCGAAACTTCTTTCCCGCCGACGCGCAATGGCAGTTCAGCGGGCTCCGCCTGGCCAGAGACGCCTGAAGCGCGCCGCGGCCCGGCCGGTTGTCGATGCCCGAGCTAGGCGAGATCGAAGACCAGCACCTCGGCGTTGTCACCGCGCTCGATCCGCAGCTCGGGCTCGCGTTGCATGCCGACTGCGTCTCCGGCAGCGAGCGGCGTGCCGTTGACCTCCACAGTGCCGCGCAGGACCTGAACCCAGGCCCTGCGTGATGGTGCAAGCGCTTTCACGACCCGCTCGTCGCCGTCGAACAGACCGGCAGAGATCGAGGCATCGGCATGCAGCGTCAACGAGCCGTCGCGGCCATCGGGGGAGGCGACCAGGCGCAACGCACCGCGTTTTTCGACGGCGTCGAAGTGCTTCTGCTCGTAGCCCGGCTCAATGCCGCGCGCGTTCGGCTCGATCCAGATCTGCAGGAAATGGGTGGTCGCGTCCGCATGGTTGTATTCGCTGTGCATGACGCCGCGGCCAGCGCTCATGCGCTGCACGTCGCCGGGGCGAATGACGCCGCTGCCACCGGAGCCGCCGCTGCCCGTGCCCAGGCTGTCCTTGTGCGCCAGCTCACCCTCGAGCACGTAGCTGACGATCTCCATGTCGCGATGACCGTGCGTGCCGAAGCCGCCGCCCGCGGCAACGCGGTCCTCGTTGATGACGCGCAGGTTGCCGAAACCCATGTGCTTCGGATCCTGGTATTCGGCGAAGGAAAACGTGTGCGCGCTCTTCAGCCAGCCGTGGTCGGCCTGCCCGCGGTCGGCTGCCTTGCGAACGTTGATCATGGATGCCCTGTCCTTTCCAAAACAATCGAGATGCAATGAGGCCCCGCTATGTCGGTCGTTTCGCGCCGTCGCCCACCGGCTTGCTGCACGCCGGATCGCTTGTCGCTGCGCTCGCGTCGTGGCTCGACGCGCGCGCCCACGATGGCTGCTGGCTGGTTCGCATCGACGACCTCGACGCGCCGCGCAATGCTCCTGGCGCCGCCGACGCGATTCTCGCGCAACTGCAGACATTGGGCCTCGTCCCGGACGCGGTGCCGGTCCGTCAATCGGAGCGCGCCGGGCTCTATGCCCGGGCATTGCAGCAGCTGGTCGCGTCCGGCGATGCCTATCCCTGCGCCTGTTCGCGACGCGACCTCGAGCTTGCGGCGTCGCCCGCGCACACGCCGCGCACGCGCCACGCCGAGCGCATCTATCCAGGCACCTGCCGAAACGGCCTCGGCGGCAGGACGCCGCGCTCGTTGCGCCTTCGCACGGCGCGCCCGGATCGTCCGGACGGAGGCATGGCGCTGATCGACTGGAACGATCGACGGCTGGGCCCGCTGCGCCAGGACGTCGCGGCAAGCGTCGGCGACTTCGTCCTCGAGCGCGCAGACGGCATCCACGCTTATCAGCTGGCAGTCGTGATCGACGATGCTGCACAGGCGGTGACGGACGTCGTGCGCGGCGAGGATCTCGCCGGCAATACGGCGCGGCAGATCCTCTTGCAGCATCGGCTCGGCCTGCCGACGCCACGCTATCTGCATACCCCGCTGGTGCTCGACGCAGCAGGTGAAAAGCTGTCGAAGCAGACCGGCGCGCCCGCTCTCCGACTGGATGCACCGGTCGACTGCCTCCGATCGGCCGGCCTGGTGCTCGGCGTCGCGGTCGGGGGCACGACAGTTGCTGAATGGCTCGCCGAGGCGGTGACGCAATGGCGTTCTGGCTGGGGCATTCGCTGATCGGCCACGTGCGCGGCATCCCTGGCTGGCATCATCCGGCGCTCTTCATCATCGTCCAAGGCTGACTTCATGCAAACCACCGCGTCCGGACTGCAGTTCGAGGACACCACCCCCGGGACCGGGAAAGCTGCCGAGGCCGGGCGAGTGGTTTCGGTGCACTACACAGGCTGGCTCTTCGAGGACGGCCGCAAAGGCGCCAAATTCGATTCCAGCAAAGACCGCCGTGACCCGTTCGAGTTCGAGCTGGGCTCGGGAAGCGTCATCGGGGGGTGGGACGAAGGCGTCCAGGGCATGCTCGAAGGCGGCACCCGCCTGCTCGTGATCCCACCGCAGCTGGGCTACGGGGCCCGCGGCGCCGGCGCGGCCATTCCACCGAACGCGACGCTGCTCTTCGAAGTCGAATTGCTGCGCGCCTGAGTCGCATGCCCGTTCGTTACGACATCGTTCACACGACGCTGTATCGCTATCGTCAGCCGGTCAGGTTCGGCGAGCATCGGGTGATGTTCCGGCCGCGCGACAGCCATGACCTGCGCGTGCTCGCGACCGACCTCGACGTCAGCCCCGAGGCCGACGTCCGCATGATCCAGGACCCGCTTTCCAATTCGGTGGCCCTGGTCCAACCTCGTTCGCGTGCCGAGACCTTGCAGATCGTCTGCAGCTTCACCATCGAGCACGCGCATTCGCTGAACCTCGAGCTGCCCCTGTCCCCGAGCGCCGAGATATTTCCGTTCTCGTACACGACCGAAGAGCGCTACGACCTCGAGCATTACCTGCGCCCTTATCACGACGATCCCGACGGCGAGCTGACGGCATGGGCGCGACAGTTCATTCGGACCGACGGACCGACCGGCACTCGCGATCTCCTGATCGCGATGAACCAGCGGATTCGTCAGGAGTTCAGCTATTCATCGCGCGATGAGGAGGGTACCCAGGCGCCGCTCGAGACCTTGAAGCTCGGCAGCGGCTCCTGCCGCGACTTCGCCCTGCTGATGATGGAAGGCGCGCGCCGGCTCGGTTTTGCGACCCGGTTCGTCTCTGGATACCTGTACGACCCGGCGCTCGACGGCGGCAGCAGCGCGCGCAGGACCATCGGCGCGGGCTACACGCATGCGTGGCTTCAGGCGTACCTGCCAGGGGCCGGCTGGGTGCCGTTCGATCCGACCAACAACCTGCTCGGCGGCACGCAGTTGATCCGGGTCGGCGTGGCCCGCGATCCATCGCAAGCTGCACCGATCTCCGGCAGCTGGTTCGGCGAGACCGGCGACTACCTGGGCATGACAGTCACGGTCGCTGTCAGCCGCCACTAAGTTCGCGTCTGCGCAGGGCCCCCAGGCTCGCTGCAATCGCTGCCCCCGAAGGGGCAGGCCTTGACGGCTAGCGGCTGTAGCCAGCAACGCGGGGCCGCGCCGGTGGCTTGCCGCGCCCCTTGAAGACGTTCGGACCCGGACGCCGCGCCGGCGCGGCG
>JALYXU010000203.1 GCA_030946925.1 Pseudomonadota bacterium | reverse complement strand
ACCGTCGAGCGCGGCTGCGACGAGCAGCAACGCGTTGGCGCGGGCGCTCTGCTCTGCGGCAGGCCCGCTCAGGGCAGCGCCGGCCTGCCGCCCCGTACTCGCCGCGAGCCAGCCGGCCGTGCAGCGCAGCGGCTCGGGCCCGGCAGCACCGCCCGGCGACATGCGATAGCGCGCGACGAAGGGAGCGATTTCGGCCTCGACCGCGGCGACCGCGGCGGCGTTGTCGCGCAGCCCCGCGTCGCCTGCCTCGGCCTGGCGACGCAGCGAGTCGGCGCGTGCTTCGGCCTGGCGCAGCGGCACGACGAACGCCTGCGCCGCGCGCTCGACCTTCCTCGTCAGGGCGACGGTCAGGGCGGGGAACGATCGGGCGTCGAAGCCGCCCGGCGCGCGCCTGCCGCAGAACGCCTCGCGCACCGACGCGTCGGCCAGGGCCGCGGCTGCGCACACCTCGGGCAAGGCCGACTCGGGCAAGCCGACGACGGCGATGCCGCGGTCGAGGAAGCGCTGATCGCGGCCGGGCCCGATCCGCGCCACGTCGTCGAACCACGGCAGCAGCGCGACGATCGCCGTCACCACAGCGGCAAGCTCGAGCAGCGACGGCATCGACCTCGTCAGGCGGACGCGCAGCGCCGGCGCCATGGCGCGCATCGGCGATGCGGCGGCGGCGCTCAGAGGCACGATCATGATGGGCAGCGCGGCGGCGAAAAGCAGCGGAGGTCGGAGGCGCGCTCAGGAGCCGGCCGAGGCCGAGGCCTTGCGCACCGAGCTTCCGAACAGCTGCACCGTTTCGCCAGGACGAAACCCCGGCGGCTCGTCGAAATGCCGGGACACGGCGCTGCCGTCGGGCAAGCGCAGCAGCACGTCGTAACCGGTCGGACTGAAGACCGATCGGTCGACCTGCCGGCCGAGCGGCAAGCCGGCAAGGACGCTGCGGAAAGCGTGGAGCAAGCCGCCCGGCGGGGGCGCTTCGATGCTGTGGATCCATTCGACGACAGCGCAGTCGGTGCAGGTCGGCGCCGCTCGGACGTCGGCCGCAGCCGGCACGGCCGCGGCAGCAGCCCACGGCAGCGCGCCAGGCTCGAGGCGCAACGGACCGGCCAGAGTCGCCCGGGCCGCCGCGCCGCCGCGCTGCAAGGTGGCGACGACGCGGCTGTCCGGCCTGAGCCGATCCTGCGCCTGGATGACGTAGGCGCCCTCGTAGGCACCGGCACCTGTCTCCTTCAGACGGACCGATTGGCCGCTGCCTTCGATGGCCAGGATGACCGCGGCGCCCGGGCTGCCGTAGAGCCGGAAATTGAGCGGCACGCCCGGACTCAGGTCGGCAACACGCTCGACATCGAAGGCCTCGACGGCCAGCGCCGCCGGGCTTGGGCCGAGCGATGGCACGGGGGTTGCTGACCGCTCCGGCATGGAGGACTGGGCGAGGGACCCGCCGGCGGTGCCGGCCAGCAGACCGAGCAACGCCATGCACCGCACAGAACCAAGGACCGACATGGCATCTCCTTGCGACGATCTCGTTGCCGGACGGGAACCCCCCCCCGGCGCTCGGCCTTCGACCGGCACCATGCGTGCCTGCCAACCCGTCAAAGGCTAGTCCGACATGGGCGCGGTTGAACCAAAGGCAGGCCGCTTTACGAAAAACTACGTTTCTTTTAGGATGGCGCAAGCGTCAAGCGAATTTGCCTCGCTGCGCTTTGTTTCCGCACTCAACGCGCGCAGCCGCGTCGCCGCTGACCGAGCGTCAGCCGGGGTCAACGTTGCGACAAGCGCGCCGTTGTACCGGCCATGAACCTGATCGACTATTGCCGTCGGCATCTTGGCGTCGCTGCGCTGGCGGGAGGCGGCGTGACCATGGCGCGGGGCCACCTGCGACGGGCCTGGCCCACGCCGCAGGTCGATCTGTGGCTCGATCTGCCGAGCCTCGATGCGGCGGACAGCAGCGACTTCGCCGACACCGAGCCCGACGTCGGCTGGGCCGGGCCGGGCGAGCCGGCCGAGGACTAGTTGTCGCTGCAGACTGAGGCTGTTGGACAGATGCTCCATCGCCCGATCGCGCAGATCGGTTTAGCTGAAGCGCTCCGCTTGCCATTGACCTGGGGCGTTAATCCAGTCGCCCAGACTCTCCGGTGAAAAGCCTTCAAGGACACGAAACCTGCGTCGCAGCCCAGGCTCGCAGCTCGGCGCCTTCTCAGACCCGTTCCTCCTAGCCGAGGTCGCCACCTTCGTCATACCCCCCGACATAGGGGGGTGCCGTATGGACATTGCTTTACAGGCGTCGTTTCCGGTATCAGCATTTCCAGCAGGTGGGCGAGCGCCTCGGCTTATTTAGACCGAGCAGAAGCTCGCGTCCCATTTCCCTGCCTTACGGAGCTCATTCATGAACCATGCAGTGTCCAGCCGATTCCTCTCTGTGGTCGCATTGGCGGTAGCCACCTTCGCAAGCGCGCCGGCCCAGGCAACCTCTTACAGCTCACTTGTCGTCTTTGGTGACAGTCTCGCGGACAACGGGAACAACGCTGCCTTCGGCCTCTTCGATCCGAACCAAGTCGTGACCGGCAACGCCTATATCCCAAGCAACACCTATTTCCCCAAGACCTACAGCAATGGCCCGGTTTGGGCGACCGACTTCGCCGCTCTGCTCGGCTTGCCTCTTCTTCCTTCCGCGCTGGGTGGCACGGACTACGCTTTCGGGGGCGCCACCACTGGGACGCCTGGCCCTGGGCAGGGGGGATTTCCGTTCAGCCTTGAAGTTCAGGCGGCCATGTATCTCGGCGCAGCGAACAACGTGGCCTCGCCCAGTGCCCTCTACGCGATTGAGGGAGGCGGCAATGATGCCCGCGCCGCTTTGAACGCCATCGCGCAGGGCGCAAATCCGACTGTGACCATCGCCGCGGCGGCAAACTCTTTCGCATCAAATATCGGCACGATCGTTGACGAACTCAGAAACGCAGGTGCCCAACACATCGTCGTTTGGGACAGTCCGAATCTTGGATTGGCGCCGGCGGTCGTGGCGGGCGGGGCCGCCTCGGCGGCAACCTTTCTCTCTGCAGCGATGAACAGTGCGCTGACCAGCCGCCTTGTCGGAGAAACCGGCGTTTTGACATTCGACATCTTTGGTCTGGGCAGCGCTATTGCGCAGCACCCTGGCACCTACGGTTTGACGAACACGACTGATGCGTGCGGTGCCCTGACAGGCGTAGATTGCAGCAAGTACGCCTACTGGGATGGCATCCACCCGACTGCTGCAGCACACGGCATCATCGCTAACGCACTGCTCGCCGTGGTGGCGCCCGTCCCGGAACCTGAAACGTGGGCCCTTACGCTGCTGGGCCTGACATTGTTGGGCTGGAAATCCAGACGCTCGAGAGCGACGACCGTTGGCGAAGTCGATCTTTCCGTCGCAATAGACCGACGAGTGACGACGAATTGATTGGATAGCGCGCGCCCCGGTCAGGTTAGCAATCCGGGGCGTGCTCATCATCCAAGTCGCTAGCGAAAGACGAAGGTCTCAGTACAAAGCATTGCAATACCGAATGTGGCGTCCGTCGCCGCAGTCCGACCCGTTTAGTAAATGCCGAACGGCTCGTGACAACAGGCCCCATTAACCGGCGATCCCGGACTACTTCAGCTTGGCCGGATCCTTGACCGCTTTCTGCACGTCGAACTCGACGTTGTAGAGCTGGTTGCCCATCGCCGCGACGCGCTCGACCTTGCGGATGTAGACATCCTGGACGATGTCGCGGGTCTGCGCGTCGATCAGGATCTGCCCGCGCGGGCTCTCGAAGATCTGCCCTTTCATCGCCGCCAGCAAGGCATCGCCGCCGCCTGCGCCCTTGGTTGCCGCGAGTGCGTTGTAGATCAGGTGCATGCCGTCGTAGCCGGCGACGGCCATGAAGTTCGGCCGAAACTTGTTGGCGGCCTCGAAGGCGGCGACGAATTTCTTGTTGGTCGCCGACGGGTGCGCCGCCGAGTAGTGGTGCGAGTTGACGACGCCGAGCGCGACGTCGCCGATGTCGTTGAGCTGGTCGTCGTCGACGACGTCGCCGGTGCCGATCAGCTTGATGCCCGACTTGTCGAGGCCGCGCTCGCCGAACTGCTTCATGAACGCCGCGCCCTGCCCCGACGGCAGGAAGACGAACACTGCATCGGGCTTGAGGTCGGCGACCTTCTGCAGGAACGGCGAGAAGTCAGGGCTCTTCAGCGGCGTGCGGATCTCGCCGGTGATGTCGCCGCCGTTCAGCTTGAACTGGCTCTTGAAGAACCTTTCGGCATCGATGCCGGGACCGTAATCGGCGACGAAGGTCACCGCCTTCTTGATGCCGTGCTTGGCCGCCCAGTCGGCGATCGGCACCGTCACCTGCGGCAGCGTGAAGCTCGTGCGCACGATGTAGGGCGACTGCTCGGTGATGGCCGAGGTGGCGGCTGCGGTGACGACCATCGGCGTCTTGCTCTGCGTGGCGATCGGCGCGGCCGCGAAGGCGAGCGGCGTCAGGCCGAAGCCCGCCAGCACGTCGATCTTCTCGTTGACGACCATCTCCTGGGCAATCCGCCGCGTGCTGTCGGCAACGCCGGCATCGTCCTTGATGACGAGCTCGATCTTCCGGCCGGCGACGCTGGCGCCGTTCTGCGCCATCCAGAGCTTGGCCGCGGCCTCGATCTGCTTGCCGGTCGATGCCGACTGGCCGGTCATCGGCAGGATGAAGCCGATCCTGAACGGCCCGGCGTCGGCGGCGAAAGCCGGACCGACCGCGAACAGCGTGGCTGTGGCAAGGGCGCAGAGCGCGGCAAGGGTGAGGCGTCGATTCATTGAGTGGTGAGTTCGGCGTGGCAGGCAGGACCGATTTTCGCCGGCGACGCCTCGCTCGCCAATCAGGACATTCGCGCAGCGGCAAGCCACCGATGCGAGGGAATTTGCGGGCGAGGCCTCACGGGGCCGCGACATATCCTCATGGCGTCCCCCCGAAGGCGCCTCCATGAAGCCACGTCTCGCCGCAGCCAGCACCGCGTTCGTCCTCGGTGCACTCGCGGCCAGGCTCGCCGGGTACCCGGCGGACGTGCAGGCGACGACGACGCGTACACGGTCGTCTTCGGCAGCGACGAGCGGCTCGAGTCGGTCGAGGGTTCGGCAGAATCCAGGCGCCAGGTGATGCGTTAGCGTTCGTGAAGAGCGCCCCTTCGAGGAGACCGCGATGACGCCCGAGCCCGCCCGACCGCCCTTTCGCGCCGACCACGTCGGCAGCTTCCTTCGCCCCAGGCGTCTGCTCGACGCGCGCGAGCGGAAGGCCAAAGGCGAGATCACGGCCGAGCAGTTGCGCGTGGTCGAAGACGATGCGATCGCCGAGATCGTCGAGTTCCAGGAAGACGTCGGCTTGCACAGCATCACCGACGGTGAATTCCGCCGCACCTACTTCCACATCGACTTTCTGGAGCAGCTCGGCGGCGTCAAGACCGAGCCGCCGTTCCTGGTCAGGAAGCCGGATGGCAGCGAGGAGCTGGCGCCGCCGGTGATGCGGGTCGTCGACAAGGTGCGCCACGTCAAGGACATCCAGAAGGCCGACTTCGAGTACCTGCTGGAGCAGGTGACGCCGGGCCACACCCCGAAGGTGTCGATCCCGTCGCCGACGATGCTGCATTTTCGCGGCGGCCGCGCCGGCATCAGCAGTGCCCACTATCCCGAGCTCGAGGCGTTCTACCAGGACGTCGCCGACGCCTACGGCGCGGAGCTGCGCTCGCTGCACGCGGCGGGCGCCCGCTACGTGCAGATGGACGACACCAACCTCGCCTACCTTTGCGACGACAAGATGCGCGAGGCCGCGCGCTCGCGCGGCGACGATCCCGACGAGCTGCCGCACCGCTACGCCAGCTTCATCAACCGCGTCGTCGCGCAGAAGCCCGAGGGCATGACGCTCGCCGTGCATCTGTGCCGCGGCAACTTCAAGAGCACCTGGGCAGCGCAGGGCGGCTACGAGCCGGTCGCCGAAGCGCTGCTCTCCGAGATGGACGTCGACGCCTACTTTCTCGAGTACGACGATGCGCGCTCGGGCGACTTCAAGCCGCTGCGCTTCCTGCCCAAAGGCAAGACGGTGGTGCTCGGGCTGGTCACGACCAAGCTCGGCCAGCTCGAATCCAAGGACGACCTGCGGCGCCGCATCGACGAGGCCGCGCAGTACGTGCCGCTCGAGCAGCTCTGCCTGTCGCCGCAGTGCGGCTTCTCGAGCACGGTGCACGGCAACGACATCGCCGTCGAGGCGCAACGGACCAAGCTGCGACTCGTCGTCGAAGTGGCCGACGCGGTCTGGGGCGGTCACTGAGGCGCTGCCGCAGACAGCGAGCCTGTCCCGGCTGGGCGCAGCGGGTCAGGACGGCGCCTGCACCACCAGCTGGCTGTCGACCGACCTGACGCCGCGCGTCTCCTGCGCGACGTGCTCGGCGCGGCTGCGGCCGGCGACGCTGGCCACGGTGCCGCGCAGCGTGACGACGCCGGCCTTGGTCTCGACCTCGATGTGCGTCCCCTTGAGGTCGGGGTCGGTGAGCATCGCCGCCTTCACCTGCGCGGTGACGGCGCTGTCGGCGATGGCGTCGCCGAGCTTCGTCAGCGCCTGACTCGCCGCCGCGCTCGACTGCACCGCGCTAGCCGCGGCGGCGAGCGACGCGTCGATCTTGCCGATCGCGGCACTGGCGTCGGCGCTCGGCGAGACCGTGGTCGAGCTCACCGCGCCGGAAGGCGTCTGGGTGACGGTGGTGGTCTTGTCGCAGCCGCCGAGTGCGGCGACCGCGGCGAGACCGATGACGAGGTGCTGCCAGTGGTGGTGCTGCATGTGCTTCTCCAGGTTCGGCCGTTGGCCGACGCGTCGCGGCAGCTTAGCGCCTTCAGCGCCGCGAGGTGCCGCCGGCGCCGACCTTCAGCAGCAGCTCGACGAGCAGGGCCCGCTCGGCCGACGACAGCCGGCGCAAGGCGCTGTCTTCCATCGTCGCCGAGATCTTTTCGGCCCGCAGCACCAGCCTGCGACCGGCCGGCCGCAGATGGATCTGCTGGGCCCGCCGGTCCTCGGTGCTGCGAATCCGCTCGACCCAGCCGTGCTCGACCATGCGGTCGAGCATCACCGCCATGTTCGGCGCCGAGATGTCGAGCGCCTGGCCGAGCTGGCGCTGGTTCACGTTCGGATTGGCCGCGACCAGCATCAGGATCGAGAACTCGCCGACCTTGACGTCGAGCGGCGCCATGTGCCGGGCAAAGGTCTTCCTCAGCTCGATCGCCGCCCGCGACGCCGCGTAGCCGACCAGATGGGTCAGGCGCGAGGCATCGAGCTCGGCGGGGCGGCGGGCCGAGACGGCGTTCGTCATCGACGCACGATCTCCGGCCGCGTTGCCGTGGCCGCCCGCGCCGTGCCGAGGTAGGTCTCGATGACGCGCGGATCCTTCGCCAGATCGGCGGCCGGCCCTTCGAGAGCGATCTCGCCCATCTCGAGCACATAGCCATAGTCGGCGACCTCGAACGCAGCGCGCGCGTTCTGCTCGACCAGCAGGATCGTGACGCCGGTCGAGCGCAGCGCCGCGATGGTCGCGAAGATGCTGCGCACCACCAGCGGCGCCAGGCCGAGGCTCGGCTCGTCGAGCATCAGCAGCTGCGGCTTGCCCATCAGGGCACGGCCGACCGCGAGCATCTGCCGTTCGCCGCCCGAGAGCGTGCCCGCCACCTGCGCGCGCCGCTCGCGCAGGCGCGGAAACAGCATGTAGACCTCGCCGAGCGACTTGCTGCTGTCCTTGTTGCCGAGCCGCACCTGCCGGTAGGCGCCGAGCAGCAGGTTGTCTTCGACCGACATCGTGCCGAACAGGGCCCGCGTTTCCGGGACCAGCGCCATGCCCAGCATGACCCGCTCCTCGAGCGAGAGCAGATGGATCGGCTTGCCGTCGTACTCGATCCTGCCCTTGGCCGGGAGGGCGCCCATCAGCGCGTTGAGAAGCGTCGACTTGCCGGCGCCGTTCGGACCGATGACGGTGATGACCTGACCCGGCTTTGCAGTCAGGGTCAGGCCGTGAAGAACCTCTGCTTTGCCATAGCCGGCGTGGAGGTCTTTGACTTGCAGTAGCGGGTCAGACATGGTCGTTTGCTGTGGTTTCCGCTGCTCGGGGCACCGCGCCGGGAACGGGCCCGGCATGCCCGGTAACTTTCATTTGCTGGCCCAAATGAAAGTCACCAAAGCAAAGGGCCTGAATACGATCTGAATGAATTGCTTCGGCTAAACGGTGCGGTTGTCGAACTTTGGTTTCACTTGAAACGCGGATACGTCCGGGACGAAGAGCCAATGCATTCGCTCTTCGTTTTGGACGCGCGATGCGTTGAACTGAGCAATCCATCGCCGGCCGAACTCTCTTGCCGAAGCAATTCATCCTGATCGTGTTGAGGCCCTTTGCTTTGGTTACTTTCATTTGGGCCTGCAAATGAAAGTGACCCGCCTGCCCGGCGGTTCCGGGCGCGCTGCAGCAAAAACAACATTTGTCATGAGCAGCATCTAGTGCTCAGTCCCAAGATAAGCAGCCCGCACAGCAGGGGATGCCTGCACAACATCAGGCGTCCCCTCGATCAACTTGGTCCCGAACTCCATCACCACCACCCGGTCCACCAGACCCATCACCAGATCCATGTCGTGCTCGACGAGCAGGATCGACAAGCCCTCGCCGCGCAGCTGACGCAAGACGCCGGCGAGCCCTTCCTTTTCCTTGAGCCGGAGCCCGGCTGCCGGCTCGTCGAGCAGGAGCAGGATCGGATCGGCGGCCAGGGCGCGGGCGATCTCCATCAGCCGCTGCTGGCCGAGCGCGAGGTTGCCGGCCTGCTCGTGCATCAGCTCGGCGATGCCGATGCGGCGCAGCTGCAGCTCGGCTTCGCGCAGCAGCCGCCGCTCCTCGGCGCGGTCGAGCCGCAGCATCGCGCCCGGCACGCCGCGGCGGCCGCGCAGGTGCGCGCCGAGCGCGACGTTCTCGAGCACCGTCATGCCGGCGATCACCTTGACGTGCTGGAACGTGCGCGAGACGCCGAGGCGGGCGATCTGCCGCGAGCGCAGCGCATCGATGCGGCCGCCGAGCAGCGCCACTTCGCCGCTGCTGGCCGCGAGCACGCCGGTGACCAGGTTGAAGGTGGTCGACTTGCCGGCGCCGTTGGGGCCGATCAAGCCGAGGATCTCGCCGGCCCTGACCTCGAAGCTCACGTCGTTGACGGCGACCAGGCCGCCGAAGGCCTTGCGCACCGCACGCACGTCGAGGACGACCGCACCGGGCGGCGGCCGCGGCCGGGTCGCCAAGGGCTCGGCATCGGCCCAGTCGACCTTGCGCCTCTGCCGTGGCAGCACGCCTTCGACGAAGGCCCAGAGACCGTCGCGGGCGTACTGCAGCACCAGCACCAGCAAGATGCCGAAGACGATGATCTCGTAGTTGCCGCTGGTGCCCATCAATGCCGGCAACCAGTCCTTCAGCTGGTCCTTCAGGATCTGCACGACGCCAGCGCCGACGACCGCGCCCCAGACGTAGCCGACGCCGCCCAGCACCGCCATGAACAGGTACTCGATGCCCATGTTGATGCTGAACGGCGACGGGTTGACGGTGCGCTGGAAGTAGGCGAACAGCCAGCCCGAGATGCTCGAGAGCAGAGCCGCGAGCACGAACGCGGTGACCTTGACCCGGAAGGTGTCGACGCCCATCGCCTCGGCCAGGGTCGTGCCGCCCTTGACCGCGCGCAGGGCCCGGCCGGTCCGCGAGTCGAGCAGGTGCGTCATGGCGACGGCGGCGACGATCACGATCAGCCACACGAGGTAGAAGAAGCGCCGGCCGGTGCTGAGGGCGATGCCGAAGAAATCGAGCGGCGGAATGCCGAGCAGGCCGTCGTACTTGCCGAGCGCATCGATGTTGCCGAACAGGTAGAAGAGCGACAGGCCCCAGGCGATCGTCGCCAACGGCAGATAGTGGCCCGACATGCGCAACGTGATCCAGGCCAGCACCAGCGCGGCGAGGCCCGTGACGACGAGGCCGATCCAGACCGTGAGCCACGGCGAGACGCCGTACGTGACCGTCAGGTAGGCGGCGGTGTAGGCACCCATGCCGACGAATGCCGCCTGGCCGAACGAGGTGAGTCCGGCGATGCCGGTCAGCAGCACGAGACCGAGCACGACCAGGGAGTAGAGGCCGATGTAGTTGGCCTGCGTGATCCAGAACTCCTTGTTCGAGGGCGTGACGATCGGCACCAGCGCCAAGGCGACGGCAAAGACGATCAGGGCGATGCGGCGAACCTTCATGCCGCCGCCCCGGAGCGTGGGGGCCTCGTCCGGCCGCCGGGCCGCCCCAAGGCCGGACGCGCCCCCTCGGGGGGCAGCGAGCGAAGCGAGCGTGGGGGCTGGATCACAACTCTTCGTCGTCGTCGTGGCCGCGCTGGAACGAGCGCCAGAGCAGCACCGGAATGATCAGCGTGAAGACGATCACTTCCTTGAAGGCACTGGCGAAGTACGAGCTGAAGCTTTCGAGCAGGCCGACCAGCAGGGCGCCGAGCGCCGCGGCCGGATAGCTCGCCAGGCCACCGAAGATGGCGGCGACGAAGCCTTTCAGGCCGATCAGGAAGCCGGAGTCGTAGAAGATCGTCGTGGTCGGTCCGATCAGCAGGCCCGACAGCGCGCCGATGAAGGCGGCGAGGCCGAAGCTCAGCTTGCCGGCACCGGTGGTCGAGATGCCCATCAACCTGGCGCCGAGCCGATGCACCGCGGTGGCGCGCAGCGCCTTGCCGCGCAAGGTGCGCTCGAAGAACAGGAACAGGGCGACGATCAGGACGATCGAGGTCGCGAAGATGATCAGGGTCTGGCCCGAGACCGTGATGGTCCGGAACGAGAAGCGCTCGTCCCAGAAGCTCGGATTGCGGAAGCCCTCGGCGCCGAAGAAGACCAGGCCGAGGCCGGTCAGCGCGAAGTGCACGCCGACCGAGACGATCAGCAGCACCAGCACGCTGGCGTCGGCAAGACGCTGATAGGCCAGCCGATAGACCAATGGCCCGAGCAGCGTGACGATCGCCAGCGTCAGGCCGCTCTGCACGAGCAGCGGGAAATGGCGCGGCGCGGCCCACCAGGTCAGCGCGGCGACGGCCGCCGGCGGCAGCAGCGTGCGCAGCATGCCGCGCGCCATCGCCGTGGCCGGCAAGTGGCGCCGGGTCGCATCGACCAGGTCGACCGCCGCGCAGACGACCGCCAACGCCAGCAGCAGCCAGACCGTGCCCGGCATCTTGCCGAGCTGCAGCAAAGCCAGCGTCAGTGCGCCGTAGGCGACGAACTCGCCCTGCGGAATGAAGATGACGCGGGTGACCGCGAACACCAGCACCGTCGCCAGCGCCAGCAATGCATAGACCGCGCCGTTGGTGGCGCCGTCGAGCAACAGGATGCCGGCGGTGGGAAAGTCGAGGCCGAACATGCTCAGCGGCGGCAGCGCAACCTCATGCTGGCCGGGCGCCGGGCCGCCCCAAGCCCGGCCGCGCCCCCTCGGGGGGCAGCGACCGCAGGGAGCGTGGGGGCACCATCATCGGACCAGCTTCCAGGCGCCGTTGTCGACCGTCAGCAGCACGCCGGTGTCGGGCGTGTAGCCGAAATGGTCGGTCGCGGTGTAGTTGAGGACGCCTTGCGAGACCGCCATCCGGCCGGTCGTCTCGAGCGCGGTCTTCAGCGCCGCGCGGAATTCCGCCGTTCCCGGCCGGCCCTTCTTCAGCGCTTCCGGAACGATCCGCTGCAGCACCAGGTAGGCGTCGAAGGCGTGGGCGCCGAACTGGTTGGCGCTCTTCGCGCCATAGGCCTTCTCGTACTCAGTGAGGTACTTCATGCCGATCGCCTTGCTCGGGTTGCTGTCCGGCAGCAGGTCGGCGACGGTCGCCGGTCCGGACGACACGAACGAGCCTTCGACGTCCTTGCCGCCGACCCGGATCAGGTCGAGCGAGGCAGCGCCGTGGGTCTGGAAGATCTTTGCGCGCGGGTAGCCGCGCTCGACCAGGCCCTTGTGCGGCATCGCCGCGCCGGAGCCCGACGCGGCGATCAGGATCGCGTCGGGGTTGGCCTGCATCAGCTTCAGCGCCTGTCCGGTGACGCTGGTGTCAGCGCGGGCGAAGCGCTCGACATCGACGCGCTTGATGCCGGCCTTCTCGGCCTGCGCCGTGATGTCGGTGAGCCAGGCCTCGCCGTAGGAGTCGGTGTAGCCGAGAAAGCCGAAGCTCCTGACGCCGGTCTTCTTCCAGTACTCGACGATCGGAATCGCCATCACCGCGGTCGACTGCGGCAGGCGAAAGCTCCAGGCGTCCTTGCCTTCGGGCAGCGGCGGAATCGGCGAGAGCGTGAGTTGCACCGTCTGCGCCTCCGCGGCGACCGGCGCCATCGCCACGGCGATCGGCGTCGCCGCCGAGCCGAGGATCAGATCGACGTGGTCTTCGCTGACGAAGCGGCGCGCGTTCTTCACGCCCTGGGTCGGATCGGTGGCGTCGTCGAGGATGATGACGACGAGCTTCTCGCCGGCCACGGTGCTCGGCCACAACATGATGCCGTTCCTGCTCGGAATGCCGAGCGCGGAGGTCGGCCCGGTCAGCGGGATGCTGACGCCGACGGTGACGTCGGCGAGCGCGGCCGTGGCGCCAAGGGTGCTGAAGGCAAGGGCAGCGACTGCGGCGGCGAGGCGAGTTGAGGTGGTCATGGCTGTCTTCCTGGTTGTTCGAACTGAAGCTGGAACGCGGTTCGACGCCGGCGGGCGAGCCGGCCGGCCTTCAACTGCACAGCGCCTTGATGTCGTCGGGGATCGGCATGGCGCGCAGGCGCTCGGGATTGTCGTCGTCGCGGCGGACGAAGGCGCGCGTCTCGGTGCCTTCGCAGATCAGCGCGCCCGCCCGCGTGATGCGGTGTGCCTGCACGAAGACCTTGGGCCGCCATTCCTTGACCGAGGTTTCGATGTCGAGCGTCTCGGCGTAGGTGGCGGCGGTGACGAAGCGGGTCGCGATCTCGAGCAGCGGCGTGCCGACGATGCCGCGCGTCTTCACCAGCTCGCGCCAGGGCGGAACGCCGCACTGCATGAAGAACGACAACGACGCGGCGTCCATCCAGCGCTGGAAGTTGGGATAGAAGACGATGCCCGCCGGATCGCAGTCGCCGAACTGCACGGTGACGCTGTAGTGGGTCGTCTTCATGTGCGCGGCGGATGCCATGAGCGCGGAAGCACCGGACGGCCGCCGGGCCGCCCCAAGGCCGGCCGGCCTTGCAGGCCGCGGCGTTGCGAGACGCAACGCCTCCTCGTGCCGTCCATGCCGGCGCAGGCCGGCATGGAGCCGCGGCACTCGGCCCCCTCGGGGGGCAGCGAACGAAGGGAGCGTGGGGGCTTCATGACGGCATCAGCACGTCGCGGTCGCGACCGAGGTACATGCGGGCCACGTCGCTGTGCCGATGCGTCAGCACGGCGCGCTGGTTGATCGAGCCCTTGTCGGTGATCTCGCCGCGGTCGATCGACGGCGGCTCGGCGAGGACCAGCGCGCGCGCTACCCGCGTCGCGCTGCCGGTGCCCTGCGCGTTCAGCGTGTCGACCAGCCGCTGGAAGAAGTCGCGCAGGCGCGGCTCGCCGAGGACGATGTGAGCCGGCGCGTTGCTCGGCATGCCGGTGAAGGCGCGGCAGGCATCGAGCCGGGGAAAGAACAGCACGCCGATGTCGCTCCGGTCGACGCCGGCGATGACCGCGTCCTGCACCAGCGGATCGCCGGCGGCGATGATCGCCGCGCGCAACGGCCCGACCGAGACGAAGGTGCCGGTCGCCAGCTTGAAGTCCTCGGCGATGCGGCCATCGAAGACGAAGCCGTGCTCGGGGTGGGCCGGGTCGATCGGCCGGGCCGCGTCGCCGCTGCAATAGAAGCCTTCGGCGTCGAACGCCTCTGCCGTCTGAGCCGGCGCGCGCCAGTAGCCGGGCGTGACGTTGGGGCCGCGGTAGCGCACCTCCATCTTCGCGTCCGGGCCGGCGCCGTGCGGCACCAGCTTCATCTCGAAGCCCGGCGCCGGCAGGCCGATGTGGCCCGACTTCACCTCGCGTGCGTTGGCGCAGATCGCGAACGGCGCGGTCTCGGTCATGCCGAGGCCGGTCAGCATGCGGATGCGCTCGCCGCACTCCTGCTCGGCCAGCCGATCGAGCTTGTCCCAGACCGGCTGGGCCAGCCCGGCGCCGGCGAAGAAGAACATCCTGACGCGGCTGAAGAAGGTCTTGCGCAGGACCGGGTCGTGCTCGAGCGCGTTGGCGATCTCCTCGAAGCCCTTCGGCACGTTGAAATACACCGTCGGTGCGATCTCGCGCAGGTTGCGCAGCGTCTCGCCGATCAGTGCCGGCGTCGGCTTGCCTTCGTCGATGTAGAGCGTGCCGCCGTTGTAGAGGACCAGGCCGACGTTGTGGTTGCCGCCGAAGGTGTGGTTCCACGGCAGCCAGTCGACCAGCACCGGCGGCTCGGCGGCAAGGCTCGGAAAGCACTGCACGATCATCTGCTGGTTGGCGCAGAGCATGCGCTGCGTGTTGATCACGCC
>JALYXU010000192.1 GCA_030946925.1 Pseudomonadota bacterium | reverse complement strand
GCGAACAGCAGAAGCCGAGCGCCTCGGTGCTGGTCAGCCTGCATCCCGGCCGGACGCTGGACCGGGCCCAGGTCGCCGGCATCGTCCATCTGGTCTCGTCGAGCGTCGCCGAGCTCGATCCGAAGGCGGTGAGCGTGCTCGACCAGAGCGGCGCGCTGCTGACCGGCGGCAACGACTCCGAGCACGGCGCCGGCCTCGATGCACAGCAGCTCCAGTACATCAACCAGATCGAGACCGGCTACGCGAAGCGGATCTTCGAGCTGATCGAGCCGATCGTCGGCCACGACAACCTGCGCGCCACCGTCGCCGCCGACGTCGACTTCTCGCGGACCGAAGCGACCTCGGAAGAATTCAAGCCGAACCAGGGCACGGACGCCAGCGTCTCGATCCGCAGCCAGCAGACCTCGGACCAGGGCGCCGGCGCGGCCGGTGCCCTGGCGAGCGGGATTCCGGGTGCGGCCTCGAACCAGCCGCCGATCGCCGCGACGGCGCCACTGGTGGGGGCCTCGCAGCCGCTGCAAGGCGCGCCCCAGGCCGGCGCTGCCGGCGCAGGCACGGGCGGCCGGCGCGAGGCGGTCACCAACTACGAGGTCGACAAGACGGTCCGCGTCACGCGCAATGCCAGCGGCACGATCAAGCGCCTCAACGCCGCGGTCGTCGTCAACAACCGCGCCGTCGTCGACGCCAAGGGCAAGACCACGCAGGTGCCGCTGACGAGCGAGGAACTCGAGAAGCTGACGGCGCTGGTCAGGGAGAGCATCGGCTTCAAGCAGGACCGCGGCGATTCGGTGAAGGTCGTCAATGCGCCGTTCAAGATCGACAGCGTCGCCCCCGGCGAGGCGGCGTGGTGGAAGCAGCCCGACACGCTCGACCTCATCCGCACCCTGGCCTTGCCGACGGCACTCGGGCTGGTCGCCCTGCTCGTCTTCTTCGGCCTGATCCGTCCCGGCATGAAAGCCGTGCTCGGGCCGCGGCCCCGCGGCGAGACCGGCGCCAACCTGATCGCGATCGAGAACGACCGGACACCGCTGCCGGCCCTGGCCGCGCCGGCGACGCTCGAGCATCTCGAGGGCGCCAAGCGGATGGCGCGGCAGAACCCTGCCGCGGTCGCCGGCATCCTGCGCGGCTGGGTCGACGGCCCTGCCGCCGCCACGCGTTAACGAACGGGTCTGGCAATGGACGAAGCAGGCCTCGAGAACTCGGCGATCCTTCTGATGTCGCTCGGCGAGGAAGACGCCGCCGAAGTGCTGAAGCACCTCACGCCGAAGGAAGTGCAAGGCATGGGCGAGACGATCGCCCGCATGAAGAGCATTCCGCGCGACCGCATGGAAAGCGTGCTGAAGCAGTTCAGCACGGTCGCGACCGAGCAGGTCGCGCTGGTCGGCGACACCGACGCCTACCTGCGCACGGTCTTCAAGAAGGCGCTCGGCGACGACAAGGCCAAGCTGCTGCTCGACCGGATCCTGCAGAGCACCGACGCGGCCGGCATCGACGGCCTGAAATGGATGGACTCGAGCAGCGTCGCCGATCTGCTGCGCAACGAGCATCCGCAGATCGTCGCCGCGATCCTGGTCCATCTCGAAGCCGACCAGGCCTCGGCCGTCCTCAAGCTCTTCAACGAGCGGCACCGCAACGAGGTGCTGGTGCGCATCGCCACGCTCGACGGTATCCAGCCGACCGGCATGAAGGATCTGAACGAAGTGCTGGCGAAGCTGCTGGCGAGCAGCGACCGCGGCCGCAAGTCGTCGCTCGGCGGCGTCAAGTCGGCGGCCGAGATGCTGAACCTGCTGGGCGGCAGCATCGAGACCTCGGTGCTCGACTTCATTCGCGAGGCCGACAACGACCTGGCCCAGCAGATCATGGACAACATGTTCACCTTCGACGACCTGGTCAAGGTCGACGACAAGGGCATCCAGGCGCTGCTCAAGGAAATCCAGACCGAGTCGCTGGTCGTCGCCCTGAAGGCAGCGCCGGCGCAGCTCCGCGACATGGTCTTCAAGAACATGTCGACCCGCGCTGCCGAGACGCTGCGCGAGGAGCTCGAATCGCGCGGCCCGGTCCGGGTCGCCGAGGTCGAGGCCGAGCAGAAGGAAATCATGAAGGTGGTGCGTCGCCTGATCGAAGAAGGCGTCGTCATCATGGGCGGCGGCGGCGATGACCGGTTCGTCTAGGGCCCGCCGCAACGTGCCGCCGCCGAGCGGCGCCGGCGCGGCCAAGACCTCCACCTCGCCCTACGCCCGCTTCATTCCGCGCGAGGAGCTGAGCTCGTTCGCGGCCTGGTCGCCGGGCGATGTGTTCGCGTCGACGGCGGCCGACGGCCACGCCAGCGCACCGGCGAGGACAGCGGATGCCGGCGAGAGCCACGCCGAGCAGCTTCGCCAGTCGCGCCAGTCCGGCTACCAGGACGGCTACCGCGACGGCTTGGTCGCACTCGAAGGCTTCAGGCAGAGCTTTGCACAGCAGACGACGCGCCAAGTCGGCGTGTTGCTGCAGTCGATCGGCGGCCAGCTCGACGCGCTGCAGGCCGAGATGGCGCAGGCGGTTGCCGCGACCGCGGTCAGCCTGGCGGCGCAGATCCTGCGCGGCGAGCTGGTGCAAAACCCGGCCGTCGCGGCGCGGGTTGCCGAAGAGGCGCTCGAGGCACTGCTGCTCAACGCCCGCCACATCACGCTCCGCGTCCACCCCGACGACCAGGCGCTCGTTGCCGAAGGTGCCGCCGACATCATCGCCGCACGCGGTGCGCGATTGATCGCCGACGCGTCGGTGAGCCGCGGCGGTTGCCTGGTCGACTCCGACATCGGCAGCATCGACGCCAGCCTGGAGACGCGCTGGCGCCACGCCGTCGCCAAGCTCGGCTTCGCGCCCGACTCGAGCGCAGCGGCATCGCTCAGGCGCGACGCTGCCGATGCCGATGCGGGCGACAACGGTCGCACCGGCGGCGACTCTGGTCGCACCCACAACCGGAGCGGCGACGGCGCATGAACGACGCGCCGTCGGCCGAGCTGCCGTCGACCGAGCCGCCGGTGACGGCGCAGTGGCGGCGCTTTCTCGCCGACATGCAGGGCTTCGTCGACGATCCTGCGCCGCTCGAGATGCAGGGCCGGCTGGTCCGCGTGACAGGCCTGGTTCTCGAGGCCGCCGGCATCCGCGTGCCGGTCGGCTCCGTCTGCGAAGTGCGCATGCCGGGACAGGCGGCGTTGCAGGCCGAAGTGGTCGGCTTCTCGGCCGATTGCGCCTACCTGATGCCGACCGGCGACGTGCATGGCCTGGCCAGCGGCGCCCGGGTCGTGCCGCGGGCCTCGCCGGTCGTGCCGATGCAGCTGACGACGCCGCGCCATCCCTGGCGCCGCAGCGAGGACCGGACCTTGCACCTGCCGGTCGGCGACGGCCTGCTCGGCCGCGTCGTCGATTCGCATGGCCAGCCGATGGACCGCAAGGGGCCGCTGACGGGCACCCACGACGAGCCGCTGACGCGCCGGCCAATCAACGCGATGGACCGCGACCCGGTGAGGAAGCCGCTCGACACCGGCGTGCGTGCGATCAACTCGATGCTGACCGTCGGCCGCGGCCAGCGGATCGGCCTGTTCGCCGGCAGCGGCGTCGGAAAAAGCGTGCTGCTCGGCATGATGGCCCGCTACACCGCGGCCGACGTGATCGTGGTTGGCCTGATCGGCGAGCGCGGCCGCGAAGTCAAGGAATTCATCGAGGACATCCTCGGCGAGGAGGGCATCCGCCGCGCCGTCGTCGTCGCCGCGCCGGCCGATGCGCCACCGCTGGTCCGCATGCAGGGCGCCAACTACGCGACCGTGATCGCCGAGCACTTTCGCGACCGCGGCCAGAACGTGCTGCTGCTGATGGATTCGCTGACCCGCTACGCGATGGCGCAGCGCGAGATCGCGCTGGCCATCGGCGAGCCGCCGGCGACGCGCGGCTATCCGCCGAGCTGCTTCGCCAAGCTGCCGCAGCTGGTCGAGCGAAGCGGCAACGGCAAGGCTGCGGATCAAGAAGGCGGCGGCGGCTCGATCACCGCCTTCTACACCGTGCTTTCGGAAGGCGACGACCCGCAGGATCCGATCGCCGACGCCGCCCGCGGCATCCTCGACGGCCACATCGTCTTGTCACGCGACCTCGCCGAGGCCGGCCACTATCCGGCGATCGACATCGAGCGCTCGGTCTCGCGCGTGATGACCAACGTCGCCTCGCCGAGCCACCTCGACGCGGCGCGGCGCTTCCGCCAGCTGCACGCGCGCTACCAGAAGGCGCGCGACTTGATCCAGCTCGGCGCCTACACGCCGGGCCACGACGCCGACCTCGACCTCGCCGTTCGCCTGCACGAGACGATGGAGCGCCTGCTGCAGCAGGACATGCATGAGCCGGCCCGCCTCGACGACAGCCTGGCGATGCTGCATGCGGTGCTCGCCGCCTGATCTTTTTTTCAATCTTCCTTCGCACGCACCATGAACGACGACCTCCACGCTCTGCGCATCCTGCTCGGGCAAGCCGAGCGGCAACGCGACGAAGCGCTCGCCGAGCAGCTCAGGCTCGCCGCGACGCTCCTGGCGGCCGAGGCCCAGGCCGAGCAGCTGGTCGTCTATCGGCAGGCCTACGAGGCGCGCTGGAGCGAGGCGTTCAGCCGCGAGGGCCACATCGAGCTGGTCCGCTGCTACCAGGGCTTCGTCGAACGGCTGAACCAGGCCGTGGCGCAGCAGCAAGGCGTCGCCGTGCAGGCAGCGACCCAGGTCGAGCGGGCCATCGCCATCGTCCTCGGTCACGACGTGCGCGCCGCAGCGCTGAAAAAGCTCATCGAACGGCGCACCGAGCAAGGCCTTCGCGCCGACGGCATGCTCGAGCGGAAGCAGCACGACGAGCACGCCTCGCGCGCCGCGTGGCTGCGCCTCGCCGCTGCGAATCCGCGTCGCAACGCCTGAACATGGCGATGCACAAGTCGAACTCGTTGCCGATCGTTCCGGCTGGCGCATCGGCGCCGTCGCCGAAGCCGACCGCCCCGACGCCGCAGCCCACCGCATCAGCGCATCCGTTCGCGGAGCTGCTGCAGCAGCAAAAGACATTGGCGTCGGCGGCGCCGGCGTCCGGCGCTGGGTCGCGCGCCGCGCCGGCCTCGCGTTCGAGCACGCCGAGCGGCACGTCGGACGCCGCGCCGACGCCGCCTGCCAGCACGACCGTGTCGCACGCGGAC
>JALYXU010000164.1 GCA_030946925.1 Pseudomonadota bacterium | reverse complement strand
CGATGAAGGCGAGCTGCAGGCGACGCTCGATCGGCTGCGCAAGGAGGGCGCACGCGAGGCCAGCTGGAGCGTCAGCCGCTTCAAGGGTCTCGGCGAGATGAACGCCGAGCAGCTGTGGGAGACGACGCTCAATCCGGAGACGCGGCGACTGCTGCCGATCGGCTTCGCCGTTGCCGGCCTGGCGGCGACGACCGCCTCGCTGACCAAGCTCATGGGCAAGGGCGAGGCGCAGGCGCGTCGCGAGCTGATGGAGCTGCGCGGCGATGCGGTCGAGGTCGACGTCTGAAGCCGACCGCGGTTGCGCCGGCGTCGCCAGGAGCCGCCTCCCCAGTGCCGCCGTTGCTGGTGCCGCTGCGCCATCGGCGCATCGTCGTGGCGAGTGTCGTCTGCGCCGTGGTCGCGGCGATCGGCCTGCGCCTCTGGCGCATCGACTTCGACGACGAAGACAACACGGCCTACGTGCTCGGCATGACGCTGCTCGCGTTCTGGCTGCTGGCCCTCAGCCTCGGGATGCTCGTGCGCAGCCTCGTCGCCGGCTACGCCTTGCGCCTCGACGCCCATGGCCTGCATCTGCCAGGCTGGGACGTCGTGCCCTGGACGGCGATACGCAGTGCCGAGCTGGCGCAGATTCGCTGGCCGCAGGACGGCCGCTTCGCCAAGCTCGTGCTCGACATCGACGACGCCTGCCTGGCGCATCGACGCGGCTCCTACGAACGTTGGCTGTGGGGGCCGATCAGCGGCCTGCGCAGCAAGAAGAAGGTCACCGAGCTGGCCCTGTTCACGCTGGCGATCGAGCCCGAGCAGCTGCGCGCCGCGCTTCGCTCCTTCATGGGGCCGAAGGCGCCGACGCGCTCGCCGCGGCGCTGACCATGGGGCAGCTTGCCGGTGACTCGAGCGGCGAGGGCGCCCATGCCGTGACCGAATGAATCCATGACCGACCTGTTCGATTTCCCTGCCGAGCCCGCTTCCGACACCGTCGGCCTGGCCGAGTACGCCGAGCGCGCCTACCTCGAATACGCTCTCTCGGTGGTCAAGGGCAGGGCCCTGCCCGACGTCGCCGATGGCCAGAAACCGGTGCAGCGCCGCATCCTCTACGCGATGGCGCGGATGGGGCTGGCCTACGCCGGCAACGCCGCGCCGCGCGCGGTCAAGAGCGCTCGTGTGGTCGGCGACGTTCTCGGCCGCTTTCATCCGCACGGCGACCAGGCCGCGTACGACGCCCTGGTGCGCATGGCCCAAGGCTTCGCGCAGCGCTACCCGCTGGTCGACGGCCAGGGCAACTTCGGCTCGCGCGATGGCGACGGCGCCGCCGCGATGCGCTACACCGAAGCGCGGCTGGCGCCGATCGCCCGCTTGCTGCTCGACGAGATCGACGAAGGCACCGTCGACTTCATCGCCAACTACGACGGCTCGACCGAAGAACCGCGGCTGTTGCCGGCGCGCTTGCCGTTCGTGCTGCTCAACGGTGCCAGCGGCATCGCCGTCGGCCTTGCCACCGAGATCCCGAGCCACAACCTGCGCGAGGTCGCCGCGGCGGCAGTGGCCTTGCTCCGCGACGACGCACTGACCGACGAGGCTTTCGCCAAGCTCTTGCCGGGGCCGGATTTCCCGGGCGGCGGCCAGCTCATCAGCGGGCCCGAGGAGATCGGCTCGGCCTATGCGAGCGGCCGCGGCACGCTGAAGGTCCGCGCCCGCTGGAAGATCGAGGAGCTCGCCCGCGGCCAGTGGCAAGTCGTCGTCACCGAGCTGCCGCCGGGTGCCAGCACGCAGAAGGTGCTCGAGGAGATCGAAGAGCTCACCAATCCGACTCTGCGCGTCGGCAAGAAGGCGCTCGGCGCCGAACAGCTGCAGCTGAAGGCGGCGGTGCTCGCCGTGCTCGACGCGGTCCGTGACGAGTCGACCCAGCAGGCGCCGGTGCGGCTGGTGTTCGAGCCGAAGACCAGCCGGACGCCGCAGGACGAGTTGCTGACGACGCTGCTGGCGCACACCAGTCTCGAGAGCTCGGCGCCGATCAACATGACGATGGTCGGCAGCGACGGCCGGCCGACCCAGAAGAGCCTGCGCCAGGTGCTCTCGGAATGGGTCGGCTTTCGGCTGCGCACGGTCGAGCGGCGCTCGCAGCACCGGCTGCAGCGGGTGGCAGATCGGATCCACGTGCTCGAGGGCCGCCAGCTCGTCCTGCTCAACCTCGACGAGGTGATCGCGGTGATTCGCGCCGCCGACGAACCGAAGCCGGCCTTGATGACGCGATTCGCGCTGAGCGAGCGTCAGGCCGACGACATTCTCGAGATCCGGCTTCGCCAACTGGCGCGGCTCGAGGCGATCCGGATCGAGCAGGAGCTGAAGGAGCTGCAGCTCGAGCACGCACGACTCCGCGATGTGCTGGGCAGCCCGGCCGCGCTGAAGCGCACCGTCATCCGCGAGATCGAAGCCGATGCGAAGGCGCACGGCGACGAGCGACGGACGCTGATCGAGCCCGGCAAGCGCTCGGTCGCGGAAATCCGCGTCGTCGACGAGCCGGTCACGGTGGCGATCAGCCTCAAGGGCTGGGTCCGGGCCCTGAAGGGCCACGAGGTCGAGGCCGGGCAGCTCGCGTTCAAGGCCGGCGACGCGCTCTACGGCACCTTTGCCTGCCGCAGCGTCGACAGCCTGCTTGTGTTCGGCAGCGACGGCCGCGTCTATTCGACCCCGGTCGGGAGCCTGCCGAGCGGCCGCGGCGACGGCCAGCCGATCACCTCGCTGATCGACCCGCAGCCCGGCACCGAGCCGGCGCATTACTTCGCGGGGCCGGCGACGCAGCTCCTGTTGCTCGCCGGCACCGGCGGCTTCGGCCTGCTCGCCCGCGCCGGCGACCTGCTCGCCCGGCAACGCGGCGGCAAGTCGTTTCTCGATCTCGAGGCTGGCGAGAAGCCGCTGCCGCCTGCGCTCGCCGTACCGGGTGCAAGCCGGGTCGCCTGCCTGACCTTCGATGGTCGCCTGCTCGTTTTCAGTCTCGACGAGATCAAGCTGCAATCGAACGGCGGCCGGGGCCTGACGCTGATCGACCTCGATGCGAAGGACGCGCTGGTCAGCGTCGCCGTCTTCGCCGATGCCTTGCGCGTGCTCGGTACCGGCCGTGCCGGGAAGGCGCGTGAGGAATTGCTGCGCGGTGCGGCGCTCGAGCCGCATCTCGGCCGCCGCGGCCGCAAGGGCCGACGTCAGGAGGCGATCCCGCGGGCGATGCGAGTCGTCGCCGTGGTCGATCGTTCGCCGGCGGTGCCATCACCTGCATGAGCCCCGGCGCCAGCGCAACGCACCGGACCATCGTCGAGGCGATTCAGTCGAAGCGACGACTCCGCTTCACATACAACGGAACGCCACGGCTGTCTATTGGACCTGTCGAAGATCGAGCGCTTGTCGATGCTCGAGGAAACGTCACAGCAGCCGGCCCGAACTACAAGCGAAATGACTCGGCAATGGTCACCATTTTTGCCAAGCTGTAGGCGGCCGAGCATTGTTCGATGCCGGTGACCCTCCGCTGCGTTGCCGCTCTTGTGGGTGACTGATGCTGCCGGTTTCGAATTTGGGAAGCTCGAGCGCCTGCGCGAACCAGGGCATTCTGTTCGTCCACCACTGGTGAACCTCCGGCGCGACCGTACCCGGTTCGTCCAGCGTACCGAGCATGACGGAGACGAGCTTGCTCCCGACCTTCGGCGGGGCTGGCAGGTCGTCCCGGCCGTAGAGATGCGTGCCGCACGACCGACAGAAGAATCGTGCGAAATGCTCGGAGGAATGAAGGGTGGCGGGAGCCCCGTGAGTCAGTGAGAAGTGCTCTTCCCGGACACTGAACCAGCACGCTGCCGCGGCACCGGAGATGCGGCGACACACGGAGCAATGGCAATACCCCGCGTCGAACACCGCCTCCGCACGGTAGCGCACGGAGCCGCAGAAACATCCGCCCGCGAGCGCCATGGCGCCGGGCTGGTCGGGCACTTGATCCTGCATGGCGCGGCTCATGTCCCGGCGTAGTGTGCGCCGGCGATGACGAACGGCAAGGTGAGTTCAGGGATGAGATAGCCAAGCCACACGGCGGTCGGCTTCGGCAGCCCGACTTTGCCGATGGAAACCAGGCGGCCGACTCCCGCAAGCAGGACGCCCAGTGCGAGCAGATAGACAAGGACGTCCTGCCTGCGAATGGTGAGACCGGCCCACAGACAGATCAGACCGGTTCCCAGGTAGACGCCGGCCATGAAACGGTGCACGTTGTCGAGCTGCGGCGATGTGGTCGGCTGACCGAGGTACATCTGCAGCGAGCCGCCGAAGATCGCGATTGCTGCGATCAGGCACAAGCCGACTTGGGCGATGTGCTGGCTCATGGTCAAGGGAAGTTCGACTGGCATTCAATACCTCACGCGATCGTTTCGAGGGGGTTCAGGCCTCGGCGATGCAAGCAATCGACACCTTCAGGCCTGGAATGTTCACAGGCAGCTTGGCGGCTTGGCGCGCAGGTGGACTCGAGCTGAACCACTTGACCCACTCTTCGTTCATGCCGGCGAAGTCGTCCTCTTCGACCAGGATGACCGTTGCGCTGACCACCTTGGCCAGCGTTCCGGCAGCAACCAGGATGGCCGAAATGTTCGTCAGGCACTGATGCGTCTGCTCCTGGATGGTCTGTCCTGTGATGGCGCCAGTCTTGGGATCGAGGGGCGTCGTGCCAGAGACAAAAACACGCAGCCGCAAGTCTTGTACTCGCGTCATGGAGCTGTGCCTGAGTGACCACGAAAGCCAAGGCAAACGAGCATCGGCCAGAGATGGCGCGCTCGATTCGAACGCCCGCAGGGCGGCGAGCTCCGCCTCGAACGACGCCGTCGCGTCGAGCACGTGAATCACCGGCTGCGAGCCGAGATTGAGCCTTTTGAAGAGGGGCGTCATGGGCCTAATGGTGCTTAGCCGGGTTGTTTCGCGGGTCGAAGTTGCGCCGGATCGTAGAAGAATTGCTCTTCGGCGATAAGCTCGCCCTCCCAGCGCTGTTAGGCAAGCTCCTCCGGCGATCCATCGCGGGCAGGCGATGCGATCTAAGAGATGGCTGGGACAAGGCGTGACCCGCACTCCGGACAGAACTGCGCAGTCGGAGCAACGGCATGACCGTTTGCGCACTTCCGGTCGCGAAGAAGGTGGGGTGCGTGGACGGCTGAATAGAGGATGGCGAAGGCCGCCGCATAGAACATCATCCAGTGGCCTGAAAATCCGCGAACTTCAGACGCCATCGGCGCGCCGCCCGATTGCCCACCGTGCGTCCCGCCGACCATGAAGATGACGAAGTTCAGGATCGCATACGCGAACAGCATATACAGCCCGCGGCGCATCCAAACGGGGCAACCGGAGAGCGCGGTCCGCCAGAAATCTTTGCGGTTCGCAGCCCGGGTGGTACGCGTTGCCACTATCACAGCGGGAAGCCAGACCACAAAGATGCCGACGTGCAAGCCGAATACCGCATTTCGGCCCGGCAGCGGAAGACCGAACAGAGCGGCGAGGTGGGCGCAAATGCTGAGCAACAGACCCACTGCCGCAAGCGTCATGAACGAGACGAGGCCGAGTCTCACTGGCTTGCGCGTGCCTGGGCCGCAGCGCAGCCGGCCGGCTTGAAGACGCGCTTGGTGGAAGCCGGGAATCTGCCGAGCCCGGCCAACGGGCGGCGCGGGCGTGGCACGAACTCACCGCCGCAGTCGGGACATAGCCCTTGAAGGACTTCGCTCACGCACGGCTCGCAGAACGTGCACTCGAAAGAGCAGATGCGCGCCGCGGCCGACTCCGGCGGCAGATCGCGGTTGCAGCACTCGCAGTTCGGACGCAGTTGCAACATCGCTGATCTCCCTTGGTGTCGTCTAGCGTCCGCTCGAGCATGCGGTCGTTCAAAGGCAGTGCGCAGGCTAGCTTCTCGAGTGCGCCCATTGCGCGGCCGCGACGATTCCGCCGACAACATACAGCACGCCGAAGATCGACTTGTTGTGTTTGGCGAGCCACTCCGGAAGGTAGATGTCGAAGTTCGCGTTTCTGTTCGCCGTGTAATTCGCAGCGACTGCCGTAAGCGGGCAGTTCCACGAGTTGACCAGGAGCACCAGGACCTTGCCGCAGACGATGGCAGCCAGCCACGCAGCGGCTCCGAAGTGCCCGAGCGAGGATGCAACGGGGAGAGCGAGGATGCACGAAGCGAAGAACGCCCGGACTGCGGTATGCGTGAGCTTGACGACCCTCAGCCTCAGAGACTGTGAGCGCGCTAGGGTTTCGGGCGTTTGGGGAGGGGAGGCCTGCCTGGCCAGGTCGTTGAAACAAAGCCATCCGAGTGACCGCCAAGTCAGACCGCCGTCGTTCTTACAAAGATGAAGCCGAAGATGCAAGGAGCCCAGGTCAGGACAATGGCGTATGAACCGCCGTTCGGCGCGAAGGGTATTCCCACCACGTTGAGCCAGAGGCCCGCCACTGCGACGCCCGAAACGACATAAGCGAGCACGACCCACAGGGTAAGTCGGCCAGGTTCTATTGCGCGGCGGCGACGGAACTGGATCAAGAGCAGGGGGGTGAGGTACTCAGATTCTGCCGACGTCACTGTTGTTGCCCAAGGTTAGGCTCGGTCGCGTGGCCTACCACTTCGATGTTATGTCCGTCCATCTGGCACCCGTACCACGCCAGAGCCCCCGATGAACAGCGCCAAGACGACGACACAACTGAGCGCGTAAGCACGCAGCCAGGGCAACCTTTCGCGCGCGGGCAACGTCCTCAGGTACGGTTGCATCGGGGGCCAGGTAATAACCAACTTTCCCCTCGGACTTGGATCGACAAAGTCACTGTCGTCAGCCACGGCTGGCGGCCGATTGGAATCCACCCTTACACGTCCACCGGGTAGCCGAGCTCGACATCGCAGAGCGCCTGGCCGCCACGAACACCAAAGTTCTCAGCAGGCAGTTCGCAAAGGCGGATGAGCACGCAGTCAGGTGGTATCCCAACGGCCGTAAATGCCTCGGTGATGAAGCGATAGAGCTGCCGCTTGGCCTGGAGCGAACGGCCCGGCAAAAGGAAAATGCTCACGTTCGTGAGCCATGCCGGAGTTTGACAGTCGGTGCGGCCGAGAAAGCGGTGGGGCTGATGTACGACGAGTGTGACGTTTCGGTGTGCCGGAGCCACCTTGAGGGCGCGGACGATGGCGTCGTGGACGCTTTCAAGGAGATAAGTTTCCTGCTCCGGCGGGTAGCTGCGTCGAACCTCAACGATGGCACTTGGCATCCATAGTCTCCCTATGGTTTGGCGAGGCACAGATTGTGCGGTTGAACGAAAGGTTCGGCGTCAACGCGTGTCCAGGCCGGCCCGAGAACGCACGTTGCTCAAAGCCGTGCGAGCCGATGAAAAGGGAGGGGAATGCCCAGGGCTGAGCGCCCCGGCGATGGCGCCGAACAGCAGGCCGATGCGGGCGATGTGTTGGCTCACAGAAAGAGAGGCTGTACGGGGCATTGAAGCTCCTGGAGGAGGCGTGAGGTTCGACGTGAGCGGCGGGGCGAAGCGCGCGGAGCAGCCTTCGGGCGTCCGCTCGAGGGAGGGGTTAAGCGAGAAGTGAAGCACGTCTCGATGCCGAGTGTGCTCCGAGTGAGAGTGCGCTCCGCGATGCAAGCCGCGACGACACGATCGCAATGCGCAGGGCCGCCGTTAGACTCGCCGTTCCGTTGCCGGGAGATGAAATAAGTTTTCCTTTGGCAGTCGATTGGACGAGGACAAGTCATGGCAGAAGATTCGGCGGCAGCGTTGGTGCAACTTGCAGTGGCCTATGGGGAGGCATGGAACAGCGGGGACGCGGACGCGATACTTCGACTTCATACCGATGACAGCGTCTTCCAGCTGCATGACGGCAGCCCACCGGCCATCGGGAGTGTTGCTGTCGGAAATGCACTGCGCGAGTTTTTTGAGCAGTGGTCCGACGCCACCTTCACGCGACGTAGCGTGTTCTTCGGCAAGGAAAACTGGGCGGTCGAATGGACGGTGACGGCGCGATCGCGTCGCGCAGGCCAGAGCGGCGCGGGTGGCGTGACGGTTTCGGCTGAAGGCGTCGACATCGTGACGGTACGTGGCGGACTGGTGTCGGCTAAGCACGTTTATTACGACACAGCCGGCGTTTCGAAAATGCTACCTGCGGCGTGACACGGGTCGTGCCCAGAGCGATGGCTGAATGCTTGCCGTCATAGCTCCGGGGTGACCCCTGGCGCAGATTCAGTTCAGGACTGCGGGTCGAACTGGAATACGCGCAGCTCCTGGCTGCAGCGGCAAGCCTTCGCGATGCGTGCCGCCCACACGACGGCCTCCTCACGTGAAGGAAGCTCGAGCACCGTGAAGCCGCCGTCGAGGCTGGGTGCCCATGAATAACCACCCTCGGTGACCGCGCCTTCGACCGAGACAAGCACGGGCGGTACTTCTTCGTCGATGCCGCCGGCGAAGACGTAAACGCCGGCGGCCTTCGCCTGGTCGATCACGGAGTGCGCGTCGCGTCCCACCGCCTCGAACTGGTCGTGGGGCACGACCATCGCTACGCTTGGGAAGGAAATCAGGTACTTGGCCACGGTGCCCTCAGGGTCAGCCTCCACGTTGCGCCAAGCACTCCATGAACACAGCTTCGCCCTCGGGCCATGGACCATAAC
>JALYXU010000093.1 GCA_030946925.1 Pseudomonadota bacterium | reverse complement strand
CGCATTCACCGCGCCGCGTGCCGAGAACCGGAGATCGTGGCTCTACAGGATCCGGCCTTCGGCGATGCATCGACCGTTCGAGCGAATCGGCGACGGCCGCATCGTCGGCGCGTTCGACGAGAACGAGACGACGCCGAACCAGTTGCGCTGGAATCCGTTGGCGATGCCAAGCGTGCCCACCGATTTCGTCGACGGCATCGTCACCGTCGCCGGCAACGGCGGCGCGCAATTTCAGACTGGTGCCGCGGCGCACCTCTACGCCGCCAATCGTTCGATGACGACGCGCGCCTTCTACAACGCCGACGCCGAGATGCTGGTCGTGCCGCAGCTGGGCAGGCAGCGCTTCTTCACCGAGCTCGGCACGATCGACGTCGAGCCGCAGGAGATCGTCGTCATCCCGCGCGGGGTTCGATTTCGCGTCGAGCTGCTGGACCTGGAGGCGCGCGGCTATCTCTGCGAGAACTTCGGCGCCAACCTGCGCCTGCCGGACCTCGGCCCGATCGGTTCCAACGGACTGGCGAACCCGCGCGATTTCCTGACGCCGGTCGCCGCTTACGAAGACATCGACGGTGCGCATGAGCTGGTTGCGAAATTCCAGGGCCATCTCTGGTCGGCGCAAATGGACCACTCGCCGTTCGACGTGGTCGCCTGGCACGGCAACTACGCGCCCTACAAGTACGACCTGCGCCGCTTCAACGCGATCGGCTCGATCAGCCACGATCACCCCGATCCATCGATCTTCCTGGTCCTGCACAGCGCTTCGGACACGCCCGGGGTGAGCAACCTCGACTTCGTCGTCTTCGCGCCGCGCACGCTGGTCATGCGGGACACCTTCCGGCCGCCCTGGTTTCACCGCAACGTCGCGTCCGAGTTCATGGGTCTCGTGCTCGGCACCTACGACGCCAAGGCCGAAGGCTTCGTTCCGGGCGGCGCCAGCCTGCACAACAGCATGAGCGGGCACGGCCCCGACGCCGAGACATTCGAGAAGGCGAGCCGCGCCGACACGTCGAAGCCCGACGTTATCGCTGGCATGATGGCGTTCATGTTCGAGACGCGCGCGGTCTGGAGGCCGACCCGCCAGGCGCTCGATTCCGCGGAGCTGCAAGACGATTACTTCCGCTGCTGGCAAGACCTGCGCAAGCACTTCGACCCGACCCGGCCCTGAGTTATGAGACACATTCGAGCTGACATGGCGACACTCCCTGGTCTACCGCAGACGGACGAGCCCGAGCCGGATGCATTGCCGATCGAGCCGGACGACAGCACCGCGATTCCGGGGCAGCGGCCGGACACGCCGCCAGGCCACACGCCTTCCGAGCTGCCGAAGACCTGACTTCAAGCGGCGTCTCGGGCAGCCGGTGCACAATCCGCACCGCGCGCCAAGGGGCGCGGAGGTCTTTCGCAGATGATTCGCGTCTGGGCGCTCGTTCTCGCCGTGCTGGTGGCACTCGGCGCAGCAGCATGGGCTTCCGATTTCGTGACGATGCAAGGCGAACGGACCATCTATACGGTCGAATGCGGCAGTGGCGCCTGGCAAGGCAGCCATTGCCCGAGCAAGCTCGTCGCCGGCCCTCGGTACCGTTACCGGGCCCTGGCCGCGCACAGCGAGGTCATCTTCTGGGCTGTCGGCGGCAGCGAGCCATCAGGCAAGTTCGCCGACTGCTCGATCAAGGATGGCCGCAACTGGATCTGCAAGCCCAACGCCGATGCGCCGCGATCCATCACCATGCAGATGGCGGAAGGCATGCCGATCGCCGGCCCGCCCGGTGTCACACGCGCCTTTCGTGCGGTGCCGAAATGGCGGTGGTTGTTGATTCGGCGCGGCTTCGATGCCGACTTCGACGTTCCGGCCGCACCCGCCAGCGTCGCTGCCGCCCCCTAGGAAGCAGTCACCACCACGTCGCCCCGGGCGCCGAGATCGAGGCCGCTCCAGCGACGGTCCAGCAGCGCGAACGGCACTTTCGCCTCGATGCGGAGCAGGGCGGTCTTGCGGTCGAGGCCTCCGGCGTAGCCGGTCAGCGCGCCGGTGCTGCCGATGACCCGATGGCAGGGCACGATGATCGAAACCGGATTGCGCCCGACCGCCGCACCGACGGCTCGACCGGCTGCCGGCGTGCCCAGCCGGCGCGCGATCTCCCCGTAGCTGCACGTGGTGCCGCGCTCGAGCCGCAACAGCTCGCTCCAGACGGCGCGCTGGAATACGGTGCCGTGCAGGTCGAGCGGGACGTCGAAGCCGGCCGCATCGCCCGCGAAGTAGGCATGCAGCTGATCTGCAGCGCGACACAGCAGCGCATCGTCGCCGAGCTCGGCTGCATCGATCGGCTGGGGGTGGTGCTTCTGGTCCACGAACCATGCGCCCGCCAGGCCGTTGTCGGTCCGCGCCAGCAGCAGCAAGCCGAGCGGCGAGGCAATCCGCATCTGGGCGGTGCAGTGGCGGGTCGTAGAACGAATCGTTGCGGTCATGCGGTGACTCCGGAAGACAGTGAGTTCCATAAGCGCAGCAGCGCGTACGAGCGCCACGGTCGCCAGGCTTCGGTGCGGGCGTCGGCGCTGGGCCCGGCAGATTTCGGGAAGAGGAGACGCATGGCCTTCAGCGCCGCGGCGTCGCCGGCTGGAAAGGCATCTGGCCAGCCGAGTCCGCGCATCGCGATGTAGTGCGCGGTCCAGGGTCCGATCCCGGGCAGCGCCTGCAGGCGCTCGACCAGCAGCTCGGCGCTGCCTCCCGGAACGAGCAGCCTGGCCAGGACCGGCCATTCGCCGGCAAGGGCCTGGATCGCCTTGGCGCGGCTGCGAATGATGCCGAGTTCGGCGATCCCTTCGATCGGTGTCGCCGCGAGCACATTCGGCGCCGGGAAGACGCGGCTCACGTCGAGCCACGGCGTCGACACCTCGGCGCCGAAACGCTCGACCAGGCGGCTCGCCAGAGTTCGCGCGCAAGCGACGCTGACCTGCTGGCCGAGCACCGCGCGCACCGCAAGCTCGAAGCCATCGATGCTGCCTGGCAAACGCAGGCCCGGGGCCCCGGGCAGGCCGGCAAGGGCGGCGTCGATGATCTCCGGCGCGGCGTCGAGATCGAGCCATCGGCGCACGCCCGCGATCACCGCACCGCTGGCCGGGCCGAGCGACGCCGCGAAGGCAAGCCGGACCTTCGACTCGGCCGGATCGAAGCAGGCCTCGAGCCAGCCCGCCGGTGCATCGACATCGTCGCCGGTGGCTTCGACGATCGCCCCCGCGCGCAGGGTTCGACGGATCCGCAGACCATCGACCGCTTCGATCCCGGGGATGGCGCGAAGGGCAACGAACTCCAGCAGCGCCACATGGTCGTGCGGTGGGCGGTAGCCGAGGGTGACCGTGATCGAGTTGCCGATGCCGGAAGGCGCTCGACGCGCGTTGCTCCTGCCGATCGATGCTCGACGCAACCGGCTCGGGTTCATTCGGTAGCCACCGACGAAGGCGGCGTTGAAACGGCGCAGGCTCCGGAAGCCGCTGCTGAGGGCGATCTCGCCGATCGGCATCTGCGAGTCGGTGAGGAGCTGCTTGGCGAGCAGCAGGCGCCGCGTCTGCAGGTACTGCAGCGGCGTGACGCCATGCTCGACGAAAAAAATCCGGCGAAGATGCCGGTCGCTGATGCCGAGCTGAGAGGAAAGCGCGGCGATCGTTCCGGAACTGTCCGGCAGACGACCGCCCGCCAGGCCGGTGTCGAGCCACGCAGATGCCTGCCGGGCAAGGGTTCGCGACGCCTCCATCACCGTCCACGGCAGACCCGGCCCCGGAGCGACCTCCGGACGGCATTTCAGGCATGGTCGAAATGCCTGCGCTTCCGCCTGCGCCGGCGTCGCGAAGAAGCGGCAATTGCGTCGTGACGGCGTGCGAACGCGGCAGATCGGCCGACAGTAGATTCCAGTCGACGTCACGCCGACGAAAAGCTTGCCGTCGAAGCGCGCGTCGTGGGCGAGAAACACTTGATAGGCAGCGTCGTCGTCGATCGTCATGGCGCCGATTATGGGCATCGAGCCACCCGACGACTCGCCGTTTTCGGACACATGACGGAAGAACTTGCCCAACGCCGACACACTGCCGCCGGGGTTGCCGCGATATGGTTCAGGACACGATGTACGCCGCGGCGCCGGTCGCGAGCAGCTGACCTGCGGCATCCGCAAATTCCATCCGCGCCATTGCGACCCGCGAGCCGAGCCGCAGCACCGTTCCGCTGGCCGAGAAATGCGCGCCGGTGGCCGGCCGCAGGTAGTCGACCCGCAGGTCGATCGTCCCGAGCTTGGCGAAGCGCTGAATCCTCTGGTCGGGGGTTTCGCCGGCGTGTCGGCCGCCGATTGCGGCCATGATGGCCAGGCCCGCCATCGCGTCGAGGACGGCGCTGATCACGCCTCCATGCAGGCGCTGATGGCCGTAGTGACCGATCAGCTCGGGCCGCATCTGCAGGTCGCCCCTGACGGCCTCCGCCGAGACCTCGCCGATGCGCAGTCCGATCAACCGGTTGAAGGCGATCCGTTCCTCGAAGAGATCGCGCAACGCGGCGATGAACTGAGGGTCGAGCGGGGATGGGGACTTCACCCGCGGAGTGTCGCCGAGACGCCGCCGGTGGTGCCGGTCGGGATAATCGGCCATCGAACCCAAGCCCGCCGCAGGGCCGGACGTTCGCAGGAGACGCGATGACACACGCCATGATTTTCGACGCCGTCCGGACGCCGCGCGGCAAGGGCAAGAAAGACGGCAGCCTGCACAACGTCAAGCCGGTCGACCTGCTTGCCGCACTGCTCGTCAAGCTGCAGCGACGGCATGGCTTCGATCCGGCCGAGCTCGACGATGTCGTCATGGGCGTCGTCTCGCCGGTCGGCGAGCAGGGCTCCGTGATCGCCAAGACGGCGGCCCTCAAGGCCGGATGGGACGTCACGGTCGCGGGCCTGCAGATCAACCGCTTCTGCGCGTCCGGGCTGGAAGCCGTCAACATCGCCGCGCAGAAGATCGCCAGCGGCTGGGAAGAACTGGTCGTCGCCGGTGGCGTCGAAAGCATGTCGCGAGTGCCCCTCGGCAGCGACGGCGGCGGGTTGGCAGACGATCCCGCCACCTTGATTGCCAGCGGCTTCGTGCCTCAAGGCATCGGCGCCGACCTGATCGCCACGCTCGGCGGCTGGAACCGCGACGATGTCGATCGCTACGCGCTGGCGTCGCAACAACGCGCCACCGCGGCGCAAGCGGCCGGGCACTTCGATCGTTCGGTCTTGCCGGTCGACGACGCGATGGGCCTGCGGGTGCTGGAGCGCGACGAGTTCATCAAGCCGCGAACCACGCTCGAAGGACTGGCCGCCCTGAAGCCGGCCTTCGCCGAGCTCGGCGCGCTGGGTTTCGACGCCTTGGCGCTGGCCCGCTATCCGCAGGTCCGGCGCATCGAGCACGTGCACAGCGCCGGCAGCTCATCGGGCATCGTCGATGGCGCGGCCGCCGTCCTGATCGGCGGCGAGGCGAAGGGCCGTGCACTCGGCCTGCGGCCGCGCGGGCGGATCGTTGCCACGGCGCTCTCGGGCGCCGACCCGATCATCATGCTGACCGGGCCGATGCCGGCAACGCGCAAGGTGCTCGCCAGGGCCGGTCTCTCGATCGAAGCCATCGATCTGTTCGAGGTCAACGAAGCCTTCGCGGCAGTGCCGCTGCGCTTCATGCGCGAAATGGGCGTGCCGCACGACAAGGTCAATGTCAACGGCGGCGCGATCGCGATGGGCCACCCGCTCGGTGCCACCGGCGCGATGCTGGTCGGTACGCTGCTCGACGAGCTCGAGCGGCGCCAGCTGAGGCTCGGTCTGGTGACCCTTTGCGCCGGCGGCGGCATGGGCATCGCCACCATCATCGAGCGAATCTGACGACAGCCTGGTCGAGGCGCCTATTTCAGCGACAGGATCCACTGCACGAGCTGCTTCGCTTCGGCCTCGTTGACCTGCGGATTGGCCGGCATCGGCACCGCGCCCCAGACCCCGGAGCCGCCCTTGATGATCTTTTGAGCGAGCTTGGCCGACGCATCCGGCTGGCCCGCATACTTCGCGGCAACGTCCTTGTAGGCCGGGCCGACGATCTTCGAGTCGGTCTGGTGGCACGACAGGCAGTTCTTTTGGTCGGCAAGGGTGGGCCCGACCATCGCCGGTGCGCCGAACGCGAGCGGGGTCAGCGAAGCAACGATGAAACCGGACATAAGACCGGACAGCGGGCGAAATTTCATGCGCGTCTTTGCAAAGTGTTCCGGATTCGGTCGGCTAGGATCAGCATAGCGGAACGCGCCGGCTTCGAGCATCGGGGCCGCACTGCCGCAGCGAGACCGAGGGAATCAAATGCTGTTCGTTCTGATCGGTCTTCTCGTCATCGCCCTGAACCTGTTCAAGATCGGGCCGTTCGGCGCCTGGAACTGGGAGTTCTTCGGCGACTTGTGGAAATTCACGGTGCCGTTCCTGGCCGCCGTCGCCTGGTGGATCTGGTCGGACAAATCCGGCCTGAACAAACGCCGCGAGATGGACCGCATGGAGAGGAAGAAGGCAAACCGGCGCAAGGAGAACCTCGCCGCCCTCGGCATGGACTGCGCCGCGCGCAAGGCCCGCAAACCGCGCTAGACGGCGTGCTGGGCTTGGGCAGAAAGCTGCTGCCCGAATTTTGTCGGCGCCGAAACTAATCGGCGTCCAGAACCGCCCCCCGGCTCGCGCTCGACACGTTTTTCGCGAACTTGGCAAGCACGCCTCGCGTGTAGCGCGGTTGCGGCGCTGTCCAGGCCGCACGTCGCGCCGCGATCACCGAGTCGGCAACGTTGAGCTGGAGCAGCAGCCGATGCGCGTCGATCGTGATCGAGTCGCCTTCCGCGATCAGGGCGATCGTGCCGCCGGCCGACGCCTCCGGCGCGACGTGGCCGACCACCATGCCCCAGGTGCCCCCCGAGAAGCGCCCATCGGTGATCAGGCCGACGCTCTCGCCCAGGCCCTGCCCGATCAGCGCGCCGGTCGGCGCGAGCATCTCAGGCATCCCTGGCGCTCCCTTCGGGCCGAGATAGCGCAGCACCATGACGTCGCCCGGCACGATGCGACGCTCCATGATCGCCGTCATCGCCGAGGCTTCGTCGTCGAAGACGCGGGCCGGCCCGGTCATGACCGGATTTTTCAAGCCCGTGATCTTTGCGACCGCACCTTCGGGCGACAGGTTGCCCTTGAGGATGGCCAGGTGGCCATGTCCGTACATCGGCGAGGCGAGCGGGCGGATCACGTCCTGATTGGCGCGCGCTGCCGCGGGCAGCTCGGCAAGCGTCTCGGCGATCGTCTTGCCGGTGATCGTGATGCAGTCGCCATGCAGCAGGCCGGCTTCGAGCAATGTCTTCATCACTTGCGGGATGCCGCCGGCACGGTGCAGGTCGACGGCGAGGTACTTGCCCGACGGCTTCAGGTCGCACAGCACCGGCACCTTGCGTCGGACGCGTTCGAAGTCGTCGATCGACCAGTCGACCTGAGCGGCGTGGGCGATCGCCAGGAAGTGCAGCACGGCGTTCGTGGAGCCGCCGGTGGCCATGATCAGGGCGACCGCGTTCTCGATGCTCTTGCGGGTGACGATGTCGCGCGGCTTCAGGTCGCGACGCACCGCCTCGACGAGGACCCGCGCCGCGGTCTTCGCAGCGACGACGATCTCGTCGTGGACGTTGGCCATCGTGCTGGAGTAGGGCAGGCTCATGCCGAGCGCCTCGAACGACGCGCTCATGGTGTTGGCCGTGTACATCCCGCCACACGATCCGCTGCCGGGAATGGCGCTTCGCTCGATCGCGTTGAAGTCGCTCTCGCTCATGGCGCCGGCGGTGAATTTCCCGACCGCCTCGAACACGCTGACGATGTTGAGGTCCTGGCCTTGGTAGCGGCCGGGCAGGATGGTGCCGCCGTACACGTAGATCGCCGGCACGTTGGCGCGCAGGATGCCCATCATCCCGCCCGGCATGTTCTTGTCGCAGCCGCCGATCACCAACACGCCGTCCATCCACTGGCCCATCGCGCAGGTCTCGATGCAGTCGGCGATGACCTCGCGCGAGACGAGGCTGTACTTCATGCCCTCGGTGCCCATCGCCATGCCGTCGCTGATGGTCGGCGTGCCGAAGATCTGGGCGTTGCCGCCGGCCTCCTCGATCCCTTCGACCGCCGCGTCCGCGAGCTTTTGCAGGCCTGAGTTGCACGGCGTGATGGTCGAGTGGCCGTTGGCGACGCCGATCATCGGCTTGCCGAAATCGC
>JALYXU010000065.1 GCA_030946925.1 Pseudomonadota bacterium | reverse complement strand
CCGATTCGGTGATGCCGCCAGTCAAGGGGGTCAAGGAACATTTCATCGTCGTCGAGGAGCGCCTGCGCGCCATGGACGCGATGCGCGTCGACATGGAGATCCTCAGCATCAACCCGTTCTGGTACCGCCGCGAGCGTGCCCTCAGCGAACGCATCGTCCGAATCCAGAACGAAAAGATGGCGGAGCTTTGCGCCGTGAGTCCGCAGCGGCTCGGCGCCTTCGCCAGCTTGTCGTTGCAATTTCCCGAGCTCGCGGTTCAGGAGCTCGACGACGCGATGACCCGGCTCGGCCTGAGAGGCGCGGCGATCGGCGCCAGCGTCGCCGGCAGCGATTTTTCGGACCCGAAGTTTCATCCGGTCTGGGCCAGGGCCGAAGCGCTCGGCGCGACTCTCTTCATCCACCCCCAGAGCACCCCGGAGCTGGCCAAGCGATTCAAGGGCAACGGCTGGCTGTCGAACACGATCGGCAATCCCCTGGACACCACGATCGCCTTGCAGCACCTGATCTTCGACGGCACGCTCGATCGATTTCCGAAGCTGAAGATCTGCGCCGCGCATGGCGGTGGCTACCTGCCGTCGTACGCGCCGCGCTCCGACCGCAGCTGCTTCGTCTCGCCGCAGAACTGCGACCCGAACCTCGTCCTGAAGAAAAAGCCGACCGAGTACCTGAACCAGTTGTATTTCGACTCCCTGGTCTTCACGCCGGAGGCGCTGCGTCATCTGGTGGCGCAGGTGGGCATCGGCCAGGTGGTCATGGGCAGCGACCATCCGATCCCGTGGGAGGAGCATCCGGTCGACCACATCCTCAACACGCCGAGCCTGAGGCCGGCAGAGAAAGCATCGATCCTCGGCGACAACGCTCGTCGGCTGCTGAACCTACCGGCTTGAGGTGCTGATCGAGACGTTGTTCTCGTTGCGCGTCGCCTGTTGCACTTTCCGCCTCAAGAGTTGCGGATCGCTGACGAAAGGCGGAGCACGGTTACTCCGCCGGTCTGCCGAAGGCTTGTCATCCATGAACGTTATGCGCGCAACCCAGTCCACCTCGTTCGCCAGGTCGACCACGCTTTGGCTTGCCATGGCAGTCGGCTCGGCCGTCTTTTCGGCATGTGGCGGCGGCGGTAGCGCCAGCGCTGACACTGCGGCGGCTGCGGGCGTCGGCAACGGCACGGTCACCGGGTTCGGCTCGATCGTCGTCGATGGCGTTCACTACGACGACAGGAAAGTCGTGCTGGGCGTCGACACGCCGGCCAACGCGCCTGATGCGCCCGCCTCCGGCGCCAGCGTCGAGATCAAGCTCGGCCATCACGTCGAAGTGACGTTCACCGGCAGCGAATCGAGCAGCGCGGCGACCTCGGTGGTCGTCTCTGCGGAAGTGGTCGGCAATGTCAGCGCGATCGCGCCCGACCTCGTCGTCGCCGGCCAGACGGTCAAGGCGAACAGCGTCGCTGCGAACGGACCGGTCACTTTCTTCGAAGGTTTCCTCGCACTCAATGACATCAAAGTCGGCGACCGCGTCGAAGTGCACGGCACCCCGACCGCGGCCGGCGTCATCCAGGCAACCCGCATCGAACGCGAGTCGTCACGCGATACATGGGTGAGGATTTCCGGCAACGTTGGCTCCCTGGGAACCAGCTCGTTCGTCGTTGGTGGCGAGACGATCAATTTCGACGCCAATACGAAGGTCTTCCCGGTCGGCACTTCACTCGCCAATGCGCAGCGCGTGGCAGTCTGGAGCGACACCCCCGCGGTCGGCAGCGTGGTGAGCGCGAAGTTCATCCGCATCAAGAAGACCGCACCCGGCACCGACACCGCTGCCCGCGTCGCCGGCGCAATCACCGACTGCGTCGCAGTCTGCGACGCCAGCTTCAAGGTCGGCGGGATCGTCGTCAATGCCGCGACCGCGGAGTTCGTCAACGGCGTGAAGGCCGACCTCGCGAACGGCAAGTGGGTGGAGCTGCGCGGCACGGTCGACCTGACCACCGGCGCGATCAAGGCAACACGCGTGAGCTTCCGCAAGCTCGAGGCCGGCAAGCCGGATGTTTCTCTAAAGGGCGCGATCACCGACTTCGTCGACGGCGCGCACTTCAAGGTCCGCGGCGTCGCCGTGACAACCGACAGCGCCACGGTCACGACGGCCTGTACCGCGGCCTTGGCGCAAGGAACGCTGGTGTCGATCGGCGGAAGCGTGGCCAACTTCACGGTGCTCGCGAAAACCGTCGACTGCCTGAACTCGCCGGAAGGCATCTCGCTCGAAGGCAAAGGCAGGATCACCGCCGTCGACCCGGTCGCCAAGACCTTCAAGCTCGACGGAACACTGTTCAGCAGCATCTCGCTGAGCTACGCCGGTGCCGAGTTCGCAAGTGGCACCAGTGCAACGAGCCTGACAGTCGGTGCAACGGTCGTCGTTCGAGGCAGCGTCACCGCAGGCGTCGTCACCGTGACGCGAATCGGCTTGGCCGACGAGCTTGCGATGTCGACGCCGGGGATCATCGTGCTCGAAGCGGAAGGGGTCGCGTCCCACGTGACATTTACGGGTGCAGTCGTCACCGGCTTCGCGATCGACGGACTGACCTTTGGGATCACCACCGAGAGCGTTGTCCGGACCCTCGACGGTGCCCTGATCGACGGCGCCCGGATCCATGTCCTGTTCAAGAAGGCGGCCTCAGGCGCCAATGTGGTCCTGCTTGTGAATACCAAGCACTAGATCGCTCGACCCCAGCGGCTTCGCGCGGATCGATTCCGCTCGAAGCCGCTTTCACGTCCGCTTCGGCAGGCGCTCGGCAGAGTCAGTTCGGCGCAAGCAGCCTTTCGATCGTCGCCGCTTCGTAGGCTTGCGGCGGCAGCTTCTCCGGCCCGACGAACGCGGCCGGGAGCGGCGACAGCCAGCCCTCGCGAAACGCCCTGGCGAACGCGCGTGCCCGCCGGGCCGACGCTTCGGGTCCGAACTCGACGCTCAGCGTCGCGATGACGCCAGCGGCGATGCGCAGGCGGCGCATCCGCTCCGTCCGCTCCTCGACGTACTCGCGCATGCTCGCCTGCGTGCCGTCGCCCGCTACGAGCAGATCGCGGACCATTCGAACATCGCGAAGGGCGATCGACAGACCCTGGCCGGCGACCGGGTCGTTGTGCCCGGCCGCGTCGCCGATCAGGACGATGCCGGGGAGCGTCGGATCGGCGGTCCAGCAATCCTCGTTCGGAAAGGCGTTGAACGGCCCGATCGGTGTCGCCTGCGAAATCGCCTCGGCATGGCGCAGGCAGCTCAGTTGCCCGAATGCCTCGAGCATTTTCTTCCTCCGCTCCGGCCCCGCGAACCGCTGCCGCGGCTGCAGCCCCCAGCAGACGTAGAGACGCAGCCTCGAACCGCCTTGCGGAAAGACGAAGTACTTGAGATCGCCCTGCGTGCCGATCGAGAACGTGTCGGCCGGCCACTGCGGCACGCCGTCGACGAGCATGCCGCCGATGAAGTTGTGCGCGAGGCCAGTTTCCCAGGCGAACGACAGTTGCCGCCGCACCGTGGAATTGCGGCCGTCGGCGCCGACGATCAGGCGCGGTCGCCATGCGATCGATCGGCCGTCCCAGTCGAACGTGATCAGCGGCGGCTCGCCAGCGGCCACGCGGATGTTGGTGGTCCCGCGCAGGACCGTCGCGCCTGCCGCCTCGGCCGCGGCAGCGAGCGCCTTGCAAATGGCGGGGTGGCCGCCGCACAAGGGTCCTGGCACGCCGGGCAGCATTTGCGACATGTCCCGGGCCGCGGCTTCGGCTTGCTCGAGCGGTGCATTTTCGTCATAGGAGACGAGCCGCGGGGTGTGAAAGCCGCCCGCGGAGCGGAAGACGTCGAGGAGGCCGAGCCGCGTCGCTTCGGCGACGCCCCAGACCGCCATGAATTCGCCCCGCACCTGGTCGCACGGCTCGAGCTCGCGCTCCAGGACCGCGACCGAACGACCGGCCCGCGCCAGAACCGTTGCCAGGGCGCAGCCGGCGATGCCGCCGCCGACAATCACGACCTCGGCGCTGTCGTCCATCGATGTCTGCATGGCGGTTCCGATCTGCGGATGGATTGAGCCAGTCGCCATTGTGGCAAAACGAGGGCACCGCCTTCGGTCCGTCCGCAACGCGCGGCGATCGCCGACAAGCAGCCCGCGCGGCAGGCCGTAGCGTGCCGAGTCCTCCTGACCCCGGAACGCGCATCGTGACCCGAGCCCTCCTGCCGCACGTCCTCTTGCTCGCAGCCGCAGCGCTGCAGTTCAGCGTCGATGCCGAGGCGCGCGGCCACGCGGCGCACTCGCACGGGCAGCCTCGGACACGGACCGTCGATGCGACGACACAAGCTGCGCAGATGAACGCCTCGGCGGCGCTGCCGGTTCTCCATGCCGGGATGCAGGGGCCGGCGGTCGCGCGGGCGCAGATCCTGCTGGACCAGGCCTGGTTTTCGCCCGGCGAAATCGATGGCAGCTTCAGCACCAACATGCGCCGCACCGTCGCTGCCTTTCAAGCGAGCAGAGGCCTCGGCGCAACCGGCAAGGTCGATGCGGCGACCTGGTCGGCGCTCGGCAGCAACGGCCCGGCCCCGTTCGCGACCTATACGGTGTCGGAGCAAGACCTGGCAGGCCCGTTCACGAAGACGCCCGCCGACATGATGGAGCGGGCCAAGTTGAAGTCGCTTGACTACGAATCGGTCGAGGAGGCGCTGGCCGAACGCTTTCACATGAGCCAGAAGCTGCTGCAGCAGTGGAACCGTGGCCGCCCTTTCACGGCCGGGCAGCAGATCGTCGTCGCCGATGCCACGGCCGGCGACGCCAACGCAATGGCGCCCGGCAAGGCCAAGGCAATCGTCATTCGCAAATCCGAGCGGGTGCTGTTCGTGGTCGACACGCAGGACAACATCCTGGCCGCCTTCCCGGTGAGCATCGGTGGACCGCTCGACCCGCTGCCGCTCGGCAAGATGAAGATCACCAACGAGGTGAAGAACCCGATGTTCACCTACGACCCGGCGCTCATCAAGACGGCCAAGCCGAGCGACACGAAGGTTGACATCCAGCCGGGTCCGAACAACCCGGTCGGCAACATGTGGCTGGGTCTGAGCAAGCCGCACTGGGGCATCCACGGCACGCCCAACCCGTCGCGACTGGGCCGCGAAGAGACGAACGGCTGCGTCCATCTCACCAACTGGGACGCGCAACGACTCGCGACGATCGCCAAGCCGGGCTTCGTCGTCGACGTGCGCGAGTGAGGTGTCGGCGACGCGACGCCGCGACCTTGCAGGCGTCGCGCTCGGTCTTGCCTGCGGCCTGAGCGTCGCCGGCGCTGCGGCAGGCCTCGAGGCGGCGACGGGCGCCGCCAGAGGCGCGGTGGTCGTGGCCGACGCTGCAGTGCTCGAGGCTGAACGATGGTTGCTGTCGCGGCCGATCGCCTTGCCCGTGCCGGGTGTTTCTGCGGCTGCCCTGCGCGATACCTTTCTCGAAGGCCGGCCCGGCCATCCGCATGAAGCAATCGACATCGAGGCGCCGCGCGGGACCAAGGTCTTCGCGGTCGACAACGGAAGGCTGGCCAAGCTCTTCAACAGCGTGGCCGGCGGCCTGACCGTCTACCAGTTCGACCCGCAGGATCGGATCGCCTACTACTACGCGCATCTGGACCGCTACGCCGACGGGCTGCGCGAAGGCATGGTGCTGCATCGCTGCGATCTGCTCGGCTACGTCGGCACCAGCGGCAATGCGCCGGCAACGGCACCGCACCTGCATTTCGCGGTGTTTCGCCTGGGCCCGGAGCACAAATGGTGGAAAGGCGCGCCGCTGAATCCCTACCCGGCATTGAGGGCCGCCGCCGCACCCGGGTCAGTTGCATCATGCAAGTGACTAGGCTATGATCGATGAATGCAGCGCAGCAGTTTCGAGAACATGGCTTGCCCGATCGCACGCAGCCTCGAGCAGGTGGGAGAGTGGTGGAGCATCCTGATCCTGCGTGACGCGGTCGCCGGGCTGACCCGATTCGATCAGTTCCAGAAGAGCCTCGGCATCGCTCCCAACATGCTGACCCGGCGGCTGGCCTCGCTGGTCGACGCGGGCATGCTCGAACGTCGGCCCTACAGCGTCCACCCGCCCCGCGATGAGTACGTGCTGAGCGAGCGAGGCCACGACTTCCGCACCGTGCTGCTGGCGCTGCTCGCGTTCGGCAGCCGGCACTTCCCAGCCGAAGGTGGCGGCATCCGGATCGTCGACGCCGCCACCGGTGCCTTGGCCGATCCGATCTTGGTCGACCGGCGCTCGGGCCGGCCGCTCGTCGCGCCCGACTACAAACTCGTTCGCCCCGGTCGCCAGGCCAGGGCGGGCTCGGCAGTGCCCGGCGACGCCAGTGCCGGCCTGCTCGCGGCGCGCCCTTGGGCCGGCAGTTCGACGAAGCGGCGCAGCGCATGACTGCCCTGGCAACCGTCGCGGCGCCGTCGCCTTCTCACGCAGCATCGCCGCAGGCGGGCGCGGCACCCGTCGCCGATCGAGCCGGGATGAGCCCACGCACCTGGCGGCTGTTGCACGGCCCGATCGTCGCGACCTTGCTGCTTTTGGCTTGGCCGAACATCCTGGTCATGACGGCGCAAGCCTCCACCGGCCTCATCGAAACGTGGTGGGTGTCGCGCCTCGGCACCGACGCGCTCGCCGGGATGGCATTGGTCTTCCCCGGCTTCATGATGATGACGATGCTCGCCGGCGGCGCCGTCGGCGGCGGCATTTCCTCGGCCGTCGCGCGAGCGCTCGGCGCCGGCCGGCGCGCCGACGCCGATGCCCTGGTGCTGCACGCGGTCCTGATCAACCTCGGCTTCGGCATCGCCACATCGGCGCTGTTCCTGATCTTCGGCCGGCAGATCTACAGCGCGATGGGTGGCCAGGGCGGCTCGCTCGCGGCGGCCCTGGAGTACTCGAACGTGGTGTTCGCCGGCAACGTCCTGGTCTGGCTGATGAATGCGCTGGCCAGCGTCATCCGCGGCACCGGCAACATGCTCGTGCCGTCGCTGGCGATCTGCTTCGGCGTCATCCTGCTCGTGCCGCTGTCGCCCGTGCTGATCTTCGGTTACGGCCCGATCCCGGCGCTCGGCATTGCCGGCGGCGGCCTGGCCATCCTGCTGACGACGGCGCTGATGACCGTCGTGCTCGCCTGGTACATCCTGTCCGGCCGCTGCCTGGTCCGCCTGCGCCGCGTCCGCTTGCGCCAGTCGATGTTCGCCGACATCCTGCGCGTTGGCGCGGTCGGCGCGATCAGCACCTTGCAGACATCGCTCACGGTGGCATTGACCACGGCGCTGGTCGGATCCGTCGGCGGCGCCGATGCGGTGGCCGGCTACGGCACTGGCGCCCGCCTCGAATACCTGCTGATCCCGCTGGTGTTCGGACTCGGCGCACCGATGGTCGCGATGGTCGGAACCAACATCGGAGCCGGCCAGAACGCGCGGGCGCTGCGCGTCGCCTTGACCGGCGGCGCCTTGGCCTTCGGCCTCACCGAGACGATCGGTATCGTTGCCGCGATCTGGCCCGAAGCATGGCTCGGCCTGTTCGGCCACGACCCGCGCATGCTCGCGACCGGCATCGCCTACCTTCACGC
>JALYXU010000060.1 GCA_030946925.1 Pseudomonadota bacterium | reverse complement strand
ATCTTGCGCGGCCCACCATGAACCGAACCTGAACGAAACGCAGGTTCTCGATCAGGCCGCCCGCAAGACGATCTCGACGCGTCCTCCGCCCATCTCCGAGCGCGACAGCGTCAGCTCGCCGCCGTGGCTCGCCACCAGGTCGTTCACCACCGCAAGGCCGACGCCGTGCCCCGGCACGCGCTCGTCGCCGCGCACGTGCAGTTGCAAGATGGCGCGCGTGTCGGCGAAGCCGGGGCCGTCGTCGTCGATGCGCAGGTGCAGGCGGTCGCCTTCGCGCCGCGCGCTCACCGCGACCTGCTGCCGCGCCCACTTCGCGGCGTTGTCCATCAGGTTGCCGAGCATCTCGAAGGCGTCGCCCTCGTCGATGCGCCAGGCGAGCGCCGGCGCGCAATCGAGCGTGAAGGCGAGGCCCTTGTCGGCGTACACCTTGGCGAGCGAATCGCGGATCCGTTCGAGCACGGGCGCCAACGGCAGCGCCGGCACGAAGCGGGACGCACCGCTCGCGGCGGCGCGGCCAAGCTGGTGCTGGACGATGGCGTCCATGCGCTTGACCTGCGTGTCGACCGCGGCCGGCAGCTGCGCCGGATCGCTCAGTGCCGTGCGCAGCACCGCGAGCGGCGTCTTCAGGCTATGCGCGAGAAAGCTCAGCGCCTCGCGATAGCGCGTCTGGCGCAGCCGCTCTTGCGTGATGAGGGTGTTGAGGTTGTCGGTGAGCGCCGCCACCTCGGTCGGATAGCGCCCTTCGACCGTCGTCTGCGCGCCTTGCTCGATGGCGCGGATCTCGCGCGTCGCCTCGCGCAGCGGCGCCAGTCCCCAACGCAGCAGCACTGTCTGCGAGACGAGCAGCAACAGCGCGGCGCCGCCCAGCCAGGCCCACGACGCGCGCTCGAAGACGGCGACTTCGCGGTCGAACTCGGCCTTGTCTTCGAGGACCGAGAGCATCAGCGGCACCGGCCCTGCCGCTCCGGCCCACGACACGCGGGTTCCGACCGCGAGGTACGTGCGGCCGGCTGCGCTCGCGACCTCGAAGCGCCACTGCCCGGTGCCGGCTGCGCGCAGGAAGGGCGGCGCGATGCCGACCGTCGACGCCGAGCGCCAGGTCTCGCCGCGGCCGACGTTGACGATGCTGGCGTAGAGGCCCGAGCCGGGCAGCGAGAGGCGCGGCTCGGGAAACGCCGCCGGCATGACGAGGGCACCGGCGGCATCGATCTCGGCGCCCGCGAGCAGGAGGTAGACGGTCGTCTGCAGCGTCGCGTAGCGGGCCGCACGGACGCTCTCTTCATGGGCCCGCTGCACGGCCCAGCCGGCGCCGGCGAGGAACACGATCAGCATCAGGGCCGCGCCCGCCATCAGGCGCGCGCGCAGTGAATCGCGCCACTTCATCCGAGCGTGAAGCGGTAGCCGCGGCCGCGCAGCGTCTCGATCGGCGCCAGCGTGCCGTCGGGGTCGAGCTTCCTTCTGAGGCGTCCCATCAGCACCTCGAGCACATTGCTGTCGCGGTCTTCGTCGTGCGGGTACAGGTAGTCGGAGAGCTCCTGCTTGCTGACGACGCGGGCGCGCTCGCGCACCAGGAATTCGAGCAGCCGGTACTCGAAGGCGGTGAGCTCGACGGCGGCGCCGCCGAGCCGCGCCGCCTGCGCCGAGAAGTCGATCGCGAACGGCCCGAGCGTGAGCACGTCGGACGCGGCCTTGAGCGAGCGGCGCAGCAGCGCCTTCACGCGCGCGGCGAGCTCCGGGTACTCGAACGGCTTGACGAGGTAATCGTCGGCACCGGCTTCGAGGCCGACCACCTTGTCCTGCCAGCTGCCGCGCGCGGTGAGGATGAGGATCGGCAGCGTCCGCCCCTCGCCGCGGAGCCGCTTCACGACCTCGATGCCGCTGAGGCGCGGCAGCCCGAGGTCGACGATGGCGAGATCGACCGGGTACTCCTGGGCCTGGAACAGGCCGTCCTCGCCGTCCGCGGCGTGGTCGACGCGGTAGCCATCGGCTTCGAGCTGCCGCGCCAAGCCCAGCCGCAACGCCGCATCGTCCTCGATCAGCAGGACGCGCACGCCGGAGTGTTGGCGGTCAGCCCACGACGCGGCCGCTGGCGGCGTCGACGACGACGACGCGAACCTCGCCTTGGGCAGTGAGGATCTTGACGCGCCACGCCGGCTTGCCGCCGACATCGGCGCGCTCGACCCCGAGCACGCGGCCGCTGGCGACGCGCTGCGCGGTGGCGGCGGCCTCGTCCCGGCCGACGTCGGCCCACGCCGGCAACGTCGCGCCGATCAGCAGGGCGCAGAAGAAAGGCTTGAGCAGCGCGTTCATTTGCCTATCGTCCCACAACGGGTTCCACGGACACGCGCACCGGCAGGTACGGGCCGGGGTTGTCCTGCATCAGCGTCGAGAAGCGTTGACCGCGGTACTCGTAGTCGACCCGGTAGCCAACGACGCGCGACTGCACGTCGCTCACGGTGCGGCACGAAGTCACCTCGCGCTGGGCCGGCTCGTACGGCTGCTCCCAGCGATCACGGTTGCCGACGTTGTCGCCGGTGAAGGCGCCGAGGACGGCGCCGACGGCGGTGGCGGCTTCGCGGCCATGGCCGCGGCCGATCCGGTTGCCGAGCAACCCGCCGGCCAAGCCGCCGACGACTGCGCCTCCATAGTTACGGCCGACGGCGGGACGCGCCTCCGTGACCCAGTCGCTGCGGCATTCCTGCCGTGGCACGCTGACGTTTTCGTACTGCGGCTCGACAC
>JALYXU010000003.1 GCA_030946925.1 Pseudomonadota bacterium | reverse complement strand
GTCCAGGAGCGCCAGCTGCCGCCGAGGCCGTGGACGAGCAGCAGCGGTTTGCCGGCGCCGCGGCGCACGGCGTTCATCGATCTGCTCCGGGAGGTGGCACCGGGGCGGCTAGGCAATCGGCAGGCCGGACGACGGCCGCGGCGCATCGATGATCGAGGGCTCCGGCCAAGTGCTGGTCGTCGATGCATGGGGAAGAAGTGCCGACCTGACCGGAACAATCTCGCTTTGACTTTGTCGCCGAGCTGGGCGGCACGGCAGCGTTGCTGCCAGACTCCGGCGATGGAACAACCGCAAATCCGCTTCGACGACGGCGCCGTCTACGAAGAGTTCATGGGCAAGTGGAGCCGGATCACCGGCGACATCTTCTTGCGTTGGCTCGACCCCTCCCCTGGCCTGCGCTGGGTCGATGTCGGCTGCGGCAATGGCGCGTTCACGGAGCTGTTGATGCAGCGTTGTGCGCCGATGCGCGTGCAGGGCCTCGATCCGTCGGAGGGCCAGCTGGCGTTTGCGCGCACCCGGCTTGCGAACGGCCCGGTCGAGTTTCAGATCGGCGACGCGATGGCCCTTCCGCACCGCGATGGCACTGCCGATGCGGCCGTGATGGCGCTGGTCATCTTCTTCGTGCCCGAGCCGGCCAGGTCCGTCGCCGAAATGGCACGGGTCGTCAGGCCCGGCGGCAGCGTCTCGGCCTATGCATGGGACATCCTCGGTGGCGGCTTTCCATTCGCCGCCATGCAGGAGGAGATGGCCGCACTCGGTTCGCCGCCGGTCTGGCCGCCGAGTGTCGAAGCGTCCCGGATCGAGGCGATGCGCGCGCTCTGGACCGGTGCGGGACTGGTGCAGGTCGAGACGCGAGAGATCCGTGCCGAGCGAACCTTCGCCGACTTCGACTCGTTCTGGAAGATCGCCCAAACCGGACCGGGTGTGGCGCCGAGAATCGCGGCGATGCCGGCTGAAGATGTGGCTCGGTTGAAGGGCCGGCTGAAAGCTCGTCTGGTCCCGGACAGTGCCGGTCGGATCACCCGCAGCGCAAGCGCCAACGCGGTCAAGGGACGGGTGCCCGGCTGACGACGTCTCTCGGCGAATCGTCGCCATGCGTGCTGCTCACTCCCTGCAGGCCGGCCTCGACGCCGTTCGCCCGCATCCCCAGAACGCCTCGGACGCCAGTGCCGCCACGTCGACGACACCGAGCGCGCGTCGGGCTTTGTCTTTTCGCTGCGCCGTGGCAGCGCGTCGGTCGCGGCCGGCGTCAATCTCGACGCCGCGCCCGTGCCATCGATCACGACGTTCCGAATCCGTAGAGCTCGGCCGGGTTGTCGACCAGGACCCTCTTGGCCACGGCGTCCCTGCCGGCCATGCCCAGGAACCAGCCAAGCAGATCGGCCTCGGCCGGCGCCGGAAGGGTGTTCGGGTGCGGCCAGTTGCTGGCCCAGAGGCACCGCTCGCTGTGCTGCTCGACGAGGATCCGAGCCAGCACGGCGACGTCGTCGTAGCCCGGCGGGCCGCTGCGCGAGCTCTCGTAGGGGGCGGAGATCTTGACCCAGCAGCGGCCGCTGTCGAGCAGCCGCCGCAACGCCTTGAAGGCCGCGTCGTCGGGCCCGACCGGGCCGTTCAGGAACTTGCCGATGTGGTCGATGACGAGTCGGGTCGGCAGTGCCCGCAGCATCCTCTCGCGCTCGGGCAAGGTGCGGCCGTCGAGCTGCAGGTTGATGTTCCAGCCACGCGCTGCGATGCGTGCCGCCGTCGGCAGCAGCGCGTCCCAGCCGAGCACGCCGCCGGGAAGCATCATGAAGCGGACGCCGCGCATGCCGGCGCGATCGAGCTCTTCGAGCTCGGCTTCGCCGATGTCGGCGCCGATCACGGCGATGCCGCGCGCCTCGGCGCCCAACGCCTTCATCCCGTTCAGCGTGCAGGTGTTGTCGTGGCCGTAGCCGCTCGGCTGCACCACCAGCACGCGCGAGAGACCGAGCTTGCGCTGCACCGCCTGGTAGCTCGCCGCAGATGCGTGCGGCGGCTTGAAGGTCGCCGTGGGCACGAGCGGATAGCTGTCCTCGAAGACGTGCATGTGGCAATCGCAGGCGCCGGGCCAGCGCGCGGCGGCCGGGGTGATGGGCTCGGTCGTCATGGTCGCCTCGGTTCGTTCTCGATTCGTTTCGCTTTGCTCGGTCCCCGGTTCGCTCCGCGTCGCATCGCGTGATGGAATCGCGGCTCAGGTCGCGGAATCGGCCACGTCGTGGCCCCATCGCCGCAGCCGGCTCGCGTGCGTCGCGTTGACAGCGCCGGGAGGCAGCCGGCCTTGCAGCAATGCCTCGATCTGCGCCACCGTCTCGAGAGCCTGATGGCTTGTCGCCGCGCGCGTCAGGCCGCCGATGTGCGGCGTGGCGATCACGCGCGGATGGCGTGCGACCTCGGGCGACGGCATCTGGTCGGCGGCCCTGCCGACGTCGACGGCGCAGCCCGCAAGGTGGCCGCTCTCGAGTGCCCGCAGCAGCGCTGAATCGTCGACCAGATCGCCGCGCGATGCATTGACGAAGAACGAGCCCGGCTTCATCGCCGCGAAGGCCGCGACGTCCATCAGGCTCTCGGTCTCGGCGCTGGCCGGCGCCAGGCAGACCACGAAGTCGGAGGCTGACAGCAGCGCAGGAAGCTGGACGTTCGAAGGCATCCCGGCGACGGCCGCGACATGCGGGTCGCTAACGACGACACGCATGCCGAAGGCTTTGCCCAGATCGCAGACGGCGCGGCCGATCCGGCCGTAGCCGATGACGCCGAGCGTGGCACCGCGCAGCTCGCGGCCGATCGTCGGCGCCGCCGCCGCGCCGTCGTGATAGGCCGCGCTGGCTTGGCCGATGCCACGCGCCAGGTCGATCATGACGGCGACGACCCACTCCGAGACCGCCGCCACGAAGCCGGCGCTCGCCTGCGTGACCAGCACGCCGTGCCGGCTGGCAGCGGCGACGTCGATGCTCCGGATGTCCATGGCGCAGCGGGCGAAGACGACCAGCTCCGGCAGCGCCGCGAAAAGGGCTTCGGGCGCCGGCGTTTGCCGGTAGGCGATGACGGCGCTGCAGTCGCGCGCGGCGTCGGCGAGCTCGGGCGTCGAGAGCGCGCGCGGCTCGCGGTTGTAGCGAACCTCGGCGAAGGCCGCCAATGCCGCCGAGGCCTCGGCGCCGAAATAGGCGTCGAGCTTGTCGCTCGGGTGGCTGACGAAGACCCGGGTCACGCGCCGCTCTTGCATCGCCGGCCCCGTCTCAGTAGTGGATGCTGCGCGGCGCGCCGCCACCGGCGGCGATGGCGTCGCCGTGGATCGCCACCGACTTCGGCGAGCAGAGGAAGACGACCACGTGCGCGACCTCGGCGGCGTCGACGAGATGGCGAATCGAGTTGCCTTCGGCCATCAGCTTCAGGACCGCTTCCTCGCTCACGCCCTGGTCCCGGGCGCGCGCCTGCACCAGCGCAACCGTGCGCTCGGTGCGCGTCAGGCCGGGGTGGACGACGCTGACGTTGATGCCCGAGGGCCCGAGCTCGTCGGCCAGGTTCTTCGTCATCGCCGCCACCGCGACGTTGCGGATGCTGCCGACGGTGTTGCCGGTCTGGCGCGCGGCCAGGCCGCTCAGGTTGACGATGCGGCCCCAGCGCTGCGCCTGCATGTACGGCGCCACGGCGCGTGTGCAGCGCAGGTAGCCCATGACCTTGACGTCGATCTCGCGCTGCAGATGCGCGGCGTCGATCTCGGCGAGCTTGGGCGGCGCCGCGTAGCCGCCCGGCTCGGCCGCGGCGTTGACGAGGATGTCGATGCCGCCGCCGAGTGCGGCGACCGCCTCGGCGACAGCGCGCTCGACCTGGGCATCGTCGGTGGTGTCGGCGACGACCGGCACGATCAGGGCGCCGGTCTCGTTGGCGAGCTCGTGGCTGGTGGCGGCGAGCTGCTCCGCGTCGCGGGCGAGGATCGCCACCGAGGCGCCTTCGAGGGCAAGGCCGCGCGCGATCGCCTTGCCGATGCCGCGCGAGCCGCCGGTGACGAGAGCGCGTTTGGAATTGAGTTCGAGGTCCATGGTGTCGGTCGAGTCGACGGCTGATACCGCCCCTACAGTTGATCGAGAAAGCGGCATCCCAGAAGCGGCCGTCGCCGGTATCGTGCCTCCGCTGCGAAGCTTCGTCCATCCACCCGGCTCGGGCTAGCGCCTCGCAGCGACTTCCCCGGCCTGCTCCTGGCCGATCTGCAGCCAGCGCCCGATCGCCGCGACGACGTGGGCCTGCTCGTCGACGCTGAGCGGTCGCCCTTGGTCGATCCGGTGCCACTTCGCCAGGCAGCCGCGGCAGCACGTGGCGGTGGCGTGCTGGGCCACGAACACCGGGTGGCCGCGGAAGGGCGTCTGCTTGCCGTCGTTGCGCGGCGCGGCCGGCGCGAGCCGCTGGGCGATGAAATCTCGCGCGTGGTCGAGCACCACGGCACCGCCTTTCGCAGCGAGATGGCGGCGCTCGTTCGGCCCGAGCGCGAAGCTGCGGCGAAAGCGCGACCGCGTCAGCGCAGCGAAGAGGTCATGGAGATCGCGCATCGGCGAAGGCGGGGCTCATGGTCAGCTATTGTCCGAGCACCGCTCGACCATGGTGGACCGGGCGGACCATCCACACACGCGACGGAGTCAACCGATGGACATCACCCTGAACCAGGCCAACGAGATCATCGCCTCGGCGCTGCAACGCGCCGCGGCAGCCGGCTACCAGCCGATGGCCGTGGTCGTCCTCGACGCGTCGGGGCACATCAGGAGTGCGCAACGTCAGGATGGCGCGAGCATGTTTCGCATCGACATCGCCACCGGCAAGGCGTGGGCTTCGATCGCGCTGGGCGCCGCCTCGAGAGTGCTGACCCAGCGCGCCAAGGACCTGCCGGCGTTCTTCAGTGCCCTCGCTTCCACCGGCAACGGCAAGTTCATTCCGCAAACCGGCGCAGTGCTGATCAAGGATGCCGCGGGCCAGGTCATCGGTGCGGCCGGCGCCAGCGGCGGCACCGGCGATGAAGACGAGGCCGTCTGCATCGCCGGCATCGCCGCAGTGGGGCTGCAGGCCGGATGAGTCATGCATTCAGGTCGATGATGCGACGGCCCTTGTCCGGCGCCGATCGGCGAAGCCCTTCAAACTCCCGATATCCGGTTCAGCTCTCGCACCATGGTCGCCGCTCCCACCCTCGATCTCGACAACTCCTACGCCCGCGACCTCCAGGGCTTCTCGGTGCCGTGGCGTCCGCAAAACGCGCCCTCGCCGAAGTCGCTTTTCTTCAACCGGCCACTTGCGAACGAGCTCGGCCTCGACGTCGCTGCGCTCGCCGGTGATGCGGGTGCCGCGCTGTTCGCCGGCAACGCGCTTCCCGAAGGTGCAGAGCCGGTCGCCCAGGTCTATGCCGGACACCAGTTCGGCGGCTTCTCGCCGCAGCTCGGCGATGGCCGCGCGCTGCTGCTCGGCGAGGTGATCGACCGCGCCGGCCAGCGTCGCGACATCGCCTTCAAAGGCTCGGGGCGGACGCCGTTCTCGCGTGGCGGCGACGGCAAGGCGGCGGTCGGGCCGATGCTGCGCGAGGTGCTGATCGGCGAGGCCATGCACGGCCTCGGAATCCCGACGACGCGCGCGCTCGCGGTGGTCGCCACGGGTGAACAGGTGTTGCGCGAGACGGTGCTGCCCGGGGCGGTGCTGACGCGCGTGGCGGCCAGCCACATCCGCGTCGGTACGTTCCAGTTCTTCGCCGCGCGCGGCGATGTCGAGCGCGTGCGCCAGCTGGCCGAGTACACGATCGCGCGCCACGATCCGGACCTCGTCGGCACGCCCGGCCGCTTCCTCGGCCTGCTCGAGCGCGTCGCCGAACGCCAGGCCGCGCTGATCGCACAGTGGATGAACGTCGGCTTCATCCACGGCGTCATGAACACCGACAACATGACGATCTCGGGCGAGACCATCGACTACGGGCCGTGCGCCTTCGTCGAGGCCTACGACCCGAAGGCGGTGTTCAGCTCGATCGACAGCCAGGGCCGCTACGCGTTCGGCAACCAGCCGGCGATCGCACGCTGGAATCTGGCGCGCCTGGCCGAGACGCTGCTGCCCTTGATCGACGACGACGTCGACGAGGCCACGGCCCAGGCGGTGCGCGTCATCGACGCTTTTCCGGCGTCGTACATGCGCCATCTTCTGCGCGGGCAGCGCCTGAAGCTCGGCCTGCAGCGTCACGACGTTGCCGACGACGGCGACGATGCCCGTCTGGCCGACGACTGGCTCGCCTTGCTGCACGCCGGGCACGTCGACTTCACGCTCGGCTGGCGCCGTCTGGCCGATGCCGCGGCCGGCGACGAGGCGCCCGTGCGCGCCTTGTTCGCCGACCCCGGCGCCCCCGACGCATGGCTCGAGCGCTGGCAGAGCCGTTGCGCGAGCGAAGACGACGCCGAGCAGCTGCCCGCGGGTGACGCGGTAAACGCGGCGGCTGGGAGCGCCGAGCGCGCCGATCGGGCGACGCGCATGCGCAGCGCCAACCCCTGGGTCATTGCGCGCAACCACCGCGTCGAGGAAGCGCTTGCCGCCGCATCCGACGATGGCGACCTCGGTCCCTTCGATCGCCTGCTCGACGCCTTGCGCGACCCGTACCACGAGACCGCCGCCAACACCCGCTATGCCGAGCCCGCCGCAGCCGCGGTCACCGCCTGCTACCGCACCTACTGCGGCACCTGAGGGCATCTGATCCGCCGATGGCGGATCGCAGATCGCAGCGCCCCGGCGCGCTCTCGCCTCGAACGCTACTTGCGCGTCTCGGCGTAGGCCAGCCTGGCGGCGGTATGCGCCTTCAGCCGCTCCTTGGCGCCCGGACGGCTCAACTTCAGATCGCGCTTGGCGCGACGCACGTTGTCGCGCAGGACATGCAATCGGGTCCGGTTTCTCTGAGCTTGGGTCGCCATCGTTTCTCCTTGGGTCGAAAGATCAGGGTACACGACTCCGAAGCCGGCAGAATCGCCCGGCCCCATCGGGCACGGCGGGTTCCACTTGAACGCAGCTCTGCAGATCGACGGCGTCGACGTCTTCATCGAAGGCGAGGCCGAGCCGACCATCGTCATGGTCCATGGCTGGCCGGACACCTGCCGGCTCTGGGACGCGCAGGTCGAGTCCCTCAAGTCGCGCTACCGCTGCGTCCGCTTCAGCTTGCCCGGATTCGAACCCGGGCAGCCGCGGCGTGCGGTGTCGCTGGCGGAAATGACGGCCCTGATCGACGCCATCGTCGATGCCGTCAGCCCGGCGCGCCCGGTGGTTCTTCTGCTGCACGACTGGGGCTGCTTCTTCGGCTACGAATACGCGATGCGGCATCCGTCTCGGGTCGCCAGGATCGTCGGCGTCGACATCGGCGATGCGCGCTCGAGCAGCTATGCGCGTTCCCTGACGACCAAGGCCAGGGCGATGATCGTCGCCTACCAGGTCTGGCTCGCGGCCGCGTGGCGCATCGGTGGATCGCTCGGCGACACCATGACGCGCAGGATGGCCCGTGCCGCCCGCGCGCCGGCCGATCCGGGCTCGGTGCACGCCGGCATGAACTATCCCTACGACATTCGCTGGACCCGCTCGCACGGCTCGTACCGCGGCGCCCTGCGATTCGATCCGCTCTGCCCGATGCTCTTCATCTACGGCACGCGCAAGGCCTTCATGTTTCATTCGCCGGCGTGGGCCGAGGCCCTGGCTGCGCGCGAAGGTTGCCGCGTGCTCGCCTTCAAGACCGGTCACTGGGTGATGGCGAAGGAGCCGCAGGCCTTCAACGACGCGGTGAGCGGCTGGCTCGGCTAGGTCTCGACGCGGGCCCGGGCCGCGGCCAGGCATCGTTCGAGCAAGCGCGGGGCACCGGCCCGCTCCGTCCACGCCGCGAAGCCGGCACTCGGGCCGCGCCAGCGCAGCGCGTCGACGCTGGCGAAGAGTTCCACATCGCTGCGCAGCGTCGCGAGGCGCTTGAAGAGCAGCGCCTGCTCCAGGCGTTCGCCGAGCACGGCGGGCGGGAACGATTCGATCGGCCCATGGCGATTCAGGAGCCGCGCCGCGCCGACGCTGCCGATGCCGGCGATGCCGGGAAAGCCATCGGCGGCGTCGCCGACCAGCGCGAGGTAATCGGCGATCAACGCAGGCGCGACGCCGAACTTCGCGCGCACGCCGTCGGCATCGCGGATCGCCTTGCCCCGGCGGTCCACCTGCACCACGCGGTCGCCGATCACGCATTGCGCGAGATCCTTGTCGGGCGTCCAGATGCAGACCTTCTGCACCGCAGGATCGGCGCTGGCGAGGCGTGCCGCCGAAGCCAGCGCGTCGTCGGCCTCGAGCTCGACCATCGGCCAGACGACGATGCCCATCGCGGCGAGCGCGTCTTCGAGCGGGTGGAACTGGGCCAGCAGCGCCGGCTCGATGCCCGCCGATGTCTTGTAGCCGGGCCAGAGGCCGTTGCGAAACGACTCGACGACGTGGTCGGTGGCGACGCCGACGTGCGTCTCGCCCTGCTCGAGGATCTCGAGCACGGACTGCAGCACGCCCGTCACCGCGCCGAGCGGCCGGTCGTTGCCCTTGTTGAAACGGCGCAGGCCGAAGAAGTGGCGGAACAGCTCGTAGGTGCCGTCGACGAGGTGAACGATCATGGCTTGGTCGCCCGCCGTGCCGGCCGTGGCCTGCGACGGCCGATCAGGTCTTGCCGCGCGTCTCGACCCGGCCGTCGGCGTGCCGCGCGAAGCGGAGCGGATCCGGTCCATGCACCGGCGCAGTGTCGGGCCAGGGCCAGCCGCCGAACTGAGTCCGCTTGTAGTCGGCAAACGCTTGCTGCAGCTCCTGCTCGGTGTTCATCACGAACGGACCGTACTGCGCGACGTGCTCGCCGATCGGCCGGCCCTGCAGCATCAGCAATTCAGCCTCGGTGTCGCCGTTGACGAGCTCGACCGGCAGCCCGACGCGCAGCTCGACGGCGGCGTGATGGTCGACGCGGTGGCCGCCGATCGAGAGGCCCGTGCCCTTGAAGAAGTAGAGCTTGCGACGGGTCTCGTTGCCGACGGCGGGCGGCAAGGTCGAGCGCGCGCGGGGCGCCATCTTGATGGTCCAGATGGCGAGGTCCGATTCCGGCTGCGCCGCCCACGAATCGGGCGGCGGCGGCAGCGGGTCCAGGGCGCCCTCAGCCGCCACTGGGCCGGCGATGCAGGACACGACCGTCGCACGGCCTTCTGCGTCCGTGGTGCGGAGATGTGGAATGTCCTCCGACCAGAGCATCGTGAAGTGCGGCTCGGCCATCTTGCTGCGCGCCGGCAGGTTCAGCCAGATCTGGAACAGCTCGAGCGGGTTCGGCGCGGCCGCGTCGAGCAGCGGGAACATCTCGGCGTGGACGATGCCGCGGCCGGCCGTCAGCCACTGCACGTCGCCGCCGCCGAAGCGGGCTGCCGCGCCGAGCGAATCCGAATGATCGATGCGGCCCTTGCGGACGATCGTCACGGTCTCGAAGCCGCGATGCGGATGCGACGGAAATCCCGGCACGGTCATGCCGTGGTACATGCGCCAGCCGTCCTTGCCCGCGAAGTCCTGGCCCAGCGTGCGGCCGGCGAGAGACGCCGCCGGACCGTAGCTGCCGTTGCCCTTCGGGTAGGCATCGTCGTGATAAACGCAGAAGAGGAACGGGTCGATCGTCTGCCAGGGAAAGCCGAGCGGCTCGATCCGCAGAACGACGTCTGCGCTCATGCTGCGCCGAGTGCGTTGACGAGGAACGGCAAGCTCACGTCCATGCGGTAGTCGATGCCGGAGTGGTTGTCGTCGAACTCCTCGTAGGCGTGCTCGATGCCGAGCTCGGCAAGGCGCTTGGAGAGGATGCGCGCGCCGTAGTGAATGTGATATTGGTCGGCCCAGCCGCAGTCGATGTAGATGCCGCGCAGCGAACGCAGCGCCTTGGCGTGGCGCTTCACCATGTGGATCGGGTCGTGGGCCAGCCACGCTTTCCAGCGTGCCTCGATCCGCTCGCCGGTCTCCAGGTTGAACGGCAGGCGGAAGCCGTTCGGTGCCTTCGGGTCGGGGTCGTAGCTCGCGGCCATGCAAAGCATCATCACGGCGTGGCCGTCGGCAGGCGCCAGCTTCTTCTTTTTTCGCAGCGCCGCCAGGAACGCCGCAACGCGACCGTCGTCGATGCCGTCGGCGGCGTTCTTCTGCAGCGCCTGCACATCGATCGGCCCGTCCTCTCGCTTCGGCTTCGCGAATCTGGCCAGACTGTCGAGCGTGTCGGGCCAGTCGCTGCCGTAGACGAAATCGAAGTAGGCGTCGCCCGAGTGGTCGGCGACGGCGCCCCAGTGCGTCGCGTACTGCATGCCGTGCACGATCGCCCCGTAACCTCCCGAGCTCTTGCCGAAACAGCCGCGGTGGTCGCGCGAGGCCAGGGTGCGGAAGTTGGCGTCGACGCAGGGGATCAGCTCCTGTGTCAGGTAGTCGGCGTAGTTGCCGATCGCCGACGAGTTGATGTACTGGTTGCCGCCGAGCGCCGTGAAGCAGTCCGGGAAGACGATGATCACTGGCGCCATCTTCTTTTGCTGGATCAGGCGCGCGGCACGCTCCGGCACGTTCTCGTTGAAGCCCTTCCAGCCGGTGTGGCTGGGCCCGCTGCCGAGGAAGCCGACCAGGTCGAACAGCACCGGAAAGCGCTGTTCACGAAACTCGTCGGCGTCGTATTGCGGCGGCAGCCAGACCTGCAAAGGCCGCACGAACGGATCGCCCAGGGCGTTGCCCTTGAGGACCTTCGACGTGTGCCGCAGGACGACGAGTCGTCCTGGTGCGCCGAGGGGGCGTTTGCTCGGCATCTCGCCTGGTCGCCTCGACGCTGCGGTCAGTGGGTGGTGGCGCGCGCGGGCAGCTTCCAGCCCGGCCGAACGAAATGGCAGGTGTAGCCGGTCGGGATCCGTTGCAGATAGTCCTGATGCTCCGGCTCGGCTTGCCAAAACGGCCCGGCCGGCGCCACCTCGGTGACGACGCGTCCGGGCCAAAGGCCCGACGCCTCGACGTCGGCGATGGTGTCGGCGGCGATCCGCTTCTGCTCCTCGCTGGTGTAGTAGATCGCCGAGCGGTAGCTGAGCCCGCGGTCGTTGCCCTGCCGGTTGACGGTCGACGGGTCGTGGATCTGGAAGAAGAACTCGAGCAGCCGGCGATAGCTGATCCGGCCCGGGTCGAAGACGATCTCGATCGCTTCGGCGTGGCTGCCGTGGTTGCGGTAGGTCGCGTTCGCCACGTCGCCGCCGGAATAGCCGACGCGCGTGGTGATCACGCCGTCCATCTTGCGGATCAGATCCTGCATGCCCCAGAAACAGCCGCCGGCGAGCACCGCACGCTCTTGCTTGGGGCTTTTGTCGTCGGCGCTCATCGGACCTGTTCCACCTGGTCGAGGTAGGCGCCGTAGCCTTCGGCTTCCATGTCGTCCTGGTGGACGAAGCGCAGCGACGCCGAATTGATGCAGTAGCGCAGGCCGCCGCGGTCCTTCGGCCCGTCGGTGAAGACGTGGCCGAGGTGGCTGTCGCCGCCGGCCGAGCGAACCTCGGTGCGGATCCTTCCGTGCGAGGTGTCTTCCAGCTCGTTGACGTTGGCCGGCACGATCGGCTTGGTGAAGCTCGGCCAGCCGCAGCCCGACTCGAACTTGTCGGCCGAGGCGAATAGCGGCTCGCCCGAGACGATGTCGACGTAGATGCCGGGCTCGTGGTTGCCGAGCAGCTCGCCCGACCCGGGCGCTTCGGTGCCGCTTTGCTGGGTCACCCGATATTGCTCGGGCGTGAGGCGGGCGACGGCCTCGGGAGTCTTTCGGTAGATGGGCATGGCGGGTCCAGGCGGGATGCGGGATGGAGGAGCTTAGCGAAAGTCCATTCTCAACACTGCCGCGTCGCCTCGATAAAATTGGCGGCGCGGCCAGCGTTCGCCGGTGCCATCCGGCCACCGGCCGCAACCTCATGAAGCCCACCGTCGAGAACGTCCCGCAACAGCAGCGATTCGAGGTCCGCGTCGACGCCGACCTGGCCCGCCTCGACTACCGCGTCCAGGGCGGCGTGATGACGCTCGTGCACACCGAGGTGCCGCCTGCCCTGGAAGGCCGCGGCATCGCCGGGGCCCTGGTCCAGACCGCGCTCGATCATGCCGGCGTGCAGAAGCTGAAGGTCGACCCGGTCTGCTCCTACGCCAGGAGCTACATCGAGCGGCACCCGGAGTCCAGGGCGCTGCTGTCCTAGAACGGCAGTGCCGCGCTGAAACTGCAGCCCTACTGACCGAGGATCTGCGGCAGGACCTGCTCGAGGGAGCCGGCGCCGGCGGCCGAACGCTCGCGTTGCGGCTCGAATTCGATGCTGGCGCAGGCACAGGGCGAGGCGTGCGCCACCGAGACCCGCTGCGCGAACACCTGGACCCTGCCGCAGGCGGTGCAACGCCATGACGAGCTGCGCGCGAAGAAGGCCAGGTCCTGGGCCGGCGTCATGGCCAGGCCGCTGTCGGCGGGAGCTGCTTGCGGCTCGGCGCCGGGCAAGGCCGGAGCGGCCAGCGCCTGCATCGCCCCCTCGTGCATGGCCAACATGGCGCGAGCCTGCTCGAACACTTCCATGCGCGCCGATTCGATTCTGGCCATGACGTTCCCTGTGGTCTGCCTTCGACGATAGCGAACCCGCTGCACCTTGTGGCAACCATCGAGCCCGCATCCCGCATTCGGGGGGTCCGGTGCGGCGGCAATACGTCACAGTCCGTGCTGCACCGCAGCAGGGTATGGACGCCGGTGTGCTTGCCTCAGTTGGATTGACGAGAGCGAGCGTCATGACGACCGTTCCTCAGATGACAAAACGTCAGGCGATCCGTGCGCGTCGCGCCTCGTACGCCTTCAGATGCGCATAGGCGATGCCGAGCAGGGACAGCGTCTCGGGAGCCGTCGCCGGTGCCCGGCCGAGCAGGTCGCCGAGGACGTGGTCGGCCTCGACCGCGCTGCCGCGCTCGACATCTTTCAGCATCGAGGCAGTGAAGGGCGACCCGGCCTCGGTCAAGATGCTTCGGCCGCGCTCGATGCTGGCCGGACCGGGCGGAAAGCCGTTCGCCGCCGCGATCGCGCGGCACTCGTCGTACAGGGCCAACGCGAAGCTGCTGCCGCCCGAGGCGACGATCTCGCCGATGTTGGCGCGCATCAGGCTGGTGATGCCCGCGGCCGAAGCGATGAAGACCCACTTCTCCCACATCTCCTGGAGGATCTGCGGCGTCGACCGGCCCTTGAAATTGGCGCCCGCGAAGTCGCGCTCGATCGCCGCGATCCGCGTCGACGCGCGGCCGTCGAGCTCGCCGAAGACCAGGCCATGCAGGTCGTTGAAGTGAAGCACCGTGCCCTCGGCGTCGAGCGCCGCCGAAATCAGGCAGAGGCCGCCGAGCACCGGCTCGGCGCCGAAGCGCTGCTGCAGGGCGTCGAGATGGCGCATTCCGTTCAGCAGCGGCAGGATCGCGGTGTCGGGCCCGACCGCGGGCGCGAACGACGCCATCGTCTCGGCCAGGTCGTAGGCCTTGCAGCCGACGACGACGACGTCGAAGGTCGAGGCGATCGACTCGGCCAGCACGAACGGCGGCGCCGCGACCCTCAGGTCGCCGCGCGGGCTCTTGATGACCAGGCCGGTTCGGGCGAGCGCAGCGGCGCGTCCCGGCCGCAGCAGGAACGTGACATCGCAACCGGCGTCGAGCAGGCGGCCGCCGAAATAGCCGCCGAGGGCACCGGCGCCGACGATCAGGTAGCGCATGGCGGGAGTCCCTCGTTCATTGCTCGATGAAGCGCATCACGGTGTCGCGGCGGCGGCGGCGGCGGCGGCGGCCTTGTCGGCCGCGTCAGGCAGCGCGGCGGCGGGGGGCGCCACGTCGGCGGCAGGCCCGACTCGCCACTCATGGCTGATCCGCCTGGCCAGGATCTTCGCCACCGCCAGCACCGGCACCGAGAGGAACACGCCGGCGACGCCGCCGATCTCTTCGCCGGCGACCAGCCCGAGCAGGACCAGCAGCGGCGGCACCGTCACGCCTTCGCTCATCAGGTACGGGTTCAGCACGTAGTCCTGGAACAAGCGGTACAGGGCGATGAAGCCGAGGATCGCCAGCACGTGGTCGTAGCCGCTCACCGCAGCGACCACGCCGCAGACGAGGGCGGCGATCAGCGGGCCGAGCACCGGGATGAACTCGAGCACGCCGGCCAGCACCGCGAGCAGCAGGCCGAACGGCACGCCGGCCAGCGAAAACACGATCGAGTAGACGACGATGGTGGCCAGCGACAGGATCAGCAGCGCCCGCATGTAGCCGCCGAGCAGCGTGTCGAGATCGCCGACGATGCGCCGCCACATCTCGGCGTGCTCGCCGCGCCGGGTCCAGTCGAGGAAGGCATCGCGCATGGTGCTGCCGTCCTTGATCAGCAGGAAGGCGAGGATCGGAATCAGCACGACATAGATCAGGTTGCCGGCAACGGCGAGGGCGCCGGCGCCGATCCGCTTGGCGATCGGCATCGCGTAGGCGGTGCCGCTTTGCAGGTTGTCGTTGACGAACTGGATCAGCCGGCCCCGGTACGAGGCCAGCCAGTCCGGCAGCGGCACGTTGTCGAGAATCTTGGCGCCGTTGGCGAGCTTCGGAATCTCCTGCGACAGGGCCGACGCCTGCTCGGCGATCGGCGGTCCGACCAGGCCGACCATGACCGCGACGGCGAGCAGCAGCATGCAGAACACCAGCCCGGTGGCGATCGGTCGCGACAGGCGGCGCGGCGCCAGCGCGGTGATGCGCACGACCAGCGGATAGACCATGTAGGCGAAGAACAGGGCCAGCACCAGCACGAAGATGGTGTTGCGAACGGCGTAGAGCGTGAGCAGGCCGAGGCCGATCAACGCGACGGTCCAGGCGACCTTGGCGGCACGACGATCGAATCCGAGCATGGGCAAGCAGTCAGTTGAGGCGCTTCGAGAATAGCCTGAGGGCCGGCATGACCGGGCTCGCCACCTCGCGATAATTCGACCGGCCCGGCGTTTCCGAAGGGCCTGCCGATCACTTCTTCTTCGGGCCTCGACATGCCATCTGCTCTCAGCCGCGACAGCGCCGTCTTCGTCGTTGGTGCCGGCATCATGGGTGCCGGCATCGCCCAGGTGGCGGCACAGGCCGGCCACCGCGTCAAGCTCTTCGACATGCGGGAGGGCGCTGCGGCGAACGCCGTCGCCAAGCTGGCAACGACGCTCGACGGCCTCGCCGCCAAGGGCAAGCTCGATGCCGCGCAGGCGCAGGCAGCCGCGTCGCGGATCGTCGCCGTGCCCGGCCTCGACGACGCTGCGGGATCGGCCCTGGTGATCGAGGCGATCGTCGAGAACGCAGCCGCGAAGAAGAGCCTGTTTCGCGAGCTCGAGGCGATCGTCGGCGACGACTGCGTGCTGGCGTCGAACACGTCGTCGATCTCGGTGACGGCGCTCGCGGCCGAGCTGCGCCGGCCCGGCCGCTGCGTCGGCATGCACTTCTTCAATCCGGTGCCGCTGATGAAGCTGGTCGAGGTGGTGTCGGGGCTGGCGACCGATCCGGCCGTCGCCGAGGCGATCGCGGGCCTGAGCCGGCAGTGGGGCAAGACGCCGGTGCAGGCACGCTCGACCCCTGGCTTCATCGTCAACCGGATCGCCCGGCCGTACTACGCCGAGGCGCTCTGCCTGCTCCAGGAGCGGGCGGTCGAGCCGGCGGTTCTCGATGCCTGCCTGCGCGGCGCCGGCTTTCGCATGGGGCCGTGCGAGCTGATGGACCTGATCGGCCACGACACCAACTTCGCCGTTACCGAATCGGTCTTCGACGCCAACTTCGGCGACAAGCGCTATGCGCCGTCGCTGCTGCAGCGCGAGATGGTCGACGGCGGCCGGCTCGGCCGGAAGTCCGGGCAGGGCTTCTATCGCCATCCGGTCGCTGCGGTGGCGCCGGCAGCGCTCGAGCCCGCGCCGCCGATCGCGCCTGGAACGATCGCTGCCCTGCATGGCAGCGGCAACGCCGTCGCCCGTTGGGCGACGCTGCTCGGCGAGGCCGGCATCCGCTTCGAGGCCGACCCGTCGAGCCGCTGGAACGGCCTGCAGACGAGCAACGGCGAGCTGCGCCAGACCGACGGCCGCTGCGCCGCGCAGGTCGCAGCCGAGGACGGCGTCAGGGAGATGGCGGTGTTCGACATCGCCACCGCGGCGCAGGGCGGCGCACCCGGCACGCCGCTGGCCTTCGCGCTGTCGGCGAGCGCATCGCCGGCCTGGCGCGACGAAGCGGCGCAGTGGCTGCGCATCGCCGGCTGGGCGCCGCAGCAGATCGGCGACGCGCCGGGGCTGGCGGTGGCGCGAACCGTCGCCATGCTCATCAACGAAGCCTGCGACGCCGTCCACCAGGGCGTCTGCACGCCGGAGGGCGCGGATCTGGCGATGACGCTCGGCGTCAACTACCCGGCCGGCCCGTTCGAGTGGCTGTCCGCCTGGGGCGCCAACGCGGTGGTCGCGCTGCTCGATCGCCTCGACGCGCACTACCGCGGCGAGCGCTACCGGGTCAGCCCGGAGCTGCGTCAGCGCGCATGGGCAGTGCGGCAACAAGGTTCGTAGGCGGGCCGAATAGTTAAATACGATAAGCATTTGAGGGGGATCATTGGTTCGGCTGGATGCGAGTGACCGACGGGTATTTCCCTAAACGTTCCAGGGACATGTTTACTACGATGAACCAATGAGCAACAATACCCCGGGCGCGGGCTCCGCCCGGGCCCTGCCCGCCGCGCTGGTCGGTCTCGATCTCCTGCACATCGAAGTCAATGGCGCGGTGCTGCACGTTCGCCTCGCCCGTGCGGCCAAGCGAAACGCCATCAACGACGCCCTGGTCGCGCAGTTGCGCACTGCCTTCTCCAGCTTGCCCGAGGCGACCCGCGCGATCGTGCTGAGCGGCGAGGGCGAGCACTTCTGCGCCGGCCTCGATCTCTCCGAGCTTTCGGAACGCAGCGTCGCCGAGGGCATCGCCCATTCGCGTTCCTGGCACGCCGCGTTCGAGCAGATCCAGTTCGGCCGGGTCCCGGTGGTCGCGGTGCTGCACGGCGCGGTGGTCGGCGGCGGCCTCGAGCTGGCCAGCGCCTGTCATGTGCGCGTCGCCGAGTCGAGCGCGTTCTACGGCCTGCCCGAGGGCCAGCGCGGCCTGTTCGTCGGCGGTGGCGGCGCGGCCCGCATTCCGCGCCTGATCGGCGTGGCCCGGATGGCCGACATGATGCTGACCGGCCGCGTCTACGACGCCCACGAGGGCCTGGCGATCGGCCTCTCGCAATACGTCGTCGAGGCCGGCAAGGGCATCGACAAGGCGATGGCCCTGGCAGCCAAGATCGCCGCCAATGCGCCGCTCTCGAACTTCGCGGTCCTGCACGCGCTGCCACGCATCGCCGAGATGGGCCAGAGCGAGGGCCTGCTCGCCGAGTCGCTGATGGCGGCGATCGCCTCCGGCGACGAGGCAGCCAAGCTGCGCATGCGCGATTTTCTCGACGGCAAGGCGCAGAAGGTGACGAAGGCGTGAGCGCGGTTCGCTACCGGGCGCTGCCGCTCGGCGGCTCGCTCGAAGCCGAGCTGACGCAACGCGCCGACGGCTCGCTGCTGGTGGTCTCGCGCGAGCCGCTCCAGCCGTATCCGGCCCGCCTCACCGACCGCTTCATCGGCACCGCCGAGCGCCACCCGGAGCGGACGCTGGTCGCCAAGCGCGTTGCCGGCGGCGACTGGCGGCGGGTCAGCTACGGCGAGGCGCTGCGCAGTGCGCGCAGTCTCGCGCAGGCGCTGCTCGACCGCGGCGTCTCGGTCGAGCGGCCGCTCGCGATCCTCTCCGACAACGACATTTCGCACCTGCTGCTTGGCCTCGGCGCGCTGCTCGCCGGCGTGCCCTACGCGCCGGTGTCCCCGGCCTACTCGCTGCTGTCTCAGGACCATGGCAAGCTGAAGCACATCCTCGCGTTGCTGACGCCGGGGCTGGTCTTCGCGAGCGGTCCTTCCTACGCCAAGGCGATCGCTGCGGCCGTCCCGCCGGAGATGCGGCTCGTGCTCGGCGAGGGCGTGCTCGCCGAGCGAGAGAGCGAATCGTTCGCCGATCTGCTCGCCACGGTGCCGACCGCGGCGGTCGATGCCGCGCATGCTGCGGTCGGTCCCGACACGATCGCGAAATTCCTGTTCACGTCAGGCTCGACGAAGCTGCCGAAGGGCGTGATCAACACGCAGCGCATGCTCTGCGCCAACCAGCAGATGATCGTGCAGTGCTTTCCGAGCCTTGCCGCCGAGCCGCCGGTGCTGGTCGACTGGCTGCCGTGGAACCACACCTTCGGCGGCA
>JALYXU010000013.1 GCA_030946925.1 Pseudomonadota bacterium | reverse complement strand
CGCTGGTGCTGCCCCGGTGGAAGACATGCCGTCGCGGCTCCCGGCCGGTCCGGCGCGTCCCGCCGGTGCGGCAGGCTCCGGCCATGGCGCGACCTCGGCAGCCGATGGCGTTGTCGCAGGAGTCGCCGTTGGCGGGGCACTGACTGTCGCGGGAGCCTCGACAGCAGCAGCAGCCGACGATGCCGCTTCCACCGGCAGCGTCGACGTGGACTGCGAGCTCGACGCCGGTGCCGCCGCGGGTTCGATCGGCGGGGCAGCTGGGGCGACCACAGGTGCGGTGACGCCCGGAGCGGGACCGGCCGCCGTGGCGCCCGACGTTTTGGGTGAATTCATCCACCACCAGGCGCCGCCGCCGAGAACCAGTGCCGCGACGACTCCGGCGACGATCACGGGAAGGCGGCTCGGCGGTTGTTCGTTGGCGAACGGTGCCGACGACTCGGGCCGGGTCTTGCCGAAGTCGTCGTCGCCCTGGCGCTGCGCCACCTCAGGTGTCGGCGCCGGATCAGGCGGGTAAGCCGGTGGCAGGGCATCACCGTGCGCAGTCGGATAGCCGGGTGCGGCAACCGGGGCATACGGCTGGCTTGGCACCGGCGCCGGCGGATAGGGTGGGACTGGGGGAAACGACGGATAGCTGATCGGAGGCGGGCTGGCGTGGGCAGAGAGGTCGGCCGTCGCGGCTGCGGCGCCGGCCGCCGGCGCGCCAACCGCGTGCAGCAGGCTGACGCCGCAGTTGGCGCAATAGCGGACGCCGGGCTTGTTCTGGAAGGCGCATTCGGCGCAAGCGATGCCGGCGGCCAGCCGGGCGTCTGCGGCGCCGAGATCCGCGAGCGCCGGAAAGGCCGCGCCGCAGGAACGGCAGAACTGGGCATCGTCCCTGTTTTCGGTGCTGCAAACCGAGCACAGCTTCGTCATCTCGTTGCCTCCCGCTCACTTCGATCGAGCGAGCGAAGCACGATACCTCGGTTTATGCGACTCGATGTTTTCCAGACATGCAGCGAACGACAATGCGCGTACTGTGCCTCGCGGATCGGAGAACCCGTGCTCTATGCAATCCTGAAGGCCGTCCACCTGCTCGGCGTCATCGTCTGGGTCGGCGGCATGTTCTTCATGCTCGCCTGCCTTCGACCCGCTGCCTCGGCACTGGAGCCGCCGCTGCGCGTGAAACTGATGCACGAGACGATGCGCCGCTTCTTCTCGGTGGTGAGCGCAGTCGTCGTGGTGCTCCTGGCAAGCGGTGCGGCGATGCTCGGGATGGCCGCCCGCGAGGCAACCCGAACCGGACTGGCCTTCAACATGCCGCTCGACTGGTACGCGATGACGGCGATCTTCGTCGTCATGGTCGTCGTCTTCGCGCATGTCCGCCTGGCGCTCTTCCGGCGCCTCGAACGGGCGATTCGGAACGAGGCCTGGCCGGTTGCCGGAGCCGTGCTCAACGCGATCCGCTGGGAGGTGCTCCTCAACCTGGTGCTCGGCAGCTTCGTCGTCGTTCTGGTCCGGCTCGGCGGCAACGTCTGATCTCAGACGCGCGGCATGAAGCGGCGCTCGATCAGCGCGAGCGCCGATGCCAGCCGTGCCGTGCCGACGCCGGAGACACTTTCGGCGACGATGCCGGCCCGAAGCAAGGCCTTGCCGAGCAGGGCATCGACGGGTTGGCGCACATGCGGGCCGTCGCGCTGCAAGCCGTCGGCTCGCCAAGGAATATCGAGCGCCGTGATCAGCGTCAGATCGCAGCGGTGTTGAGCCGCTTCGGCGCTGGCATAGAGACCGGTGTCGGCGAACACGATGTCGCTGTAGACGGCGACCATCAGGGCGGTCGTGTCGGCGATCACCAGCTCGGCGCTCGCTGTCGCGGCGTCGATGCGGCGTGTCTGCTCGGCGGCGATCGCGGCCTGTTCGTCGCGGCGCGGCGTTCGTTCGTTCTTGGCGCAGAACTCGCGCAGCACTTCGGCGACGACCGCGGCCCGCACGCCGCGGTCCGCGAAGGCGGAGCCGATCGCCGCGGCCAGCGTCGTCTTGCCGGTGCTCTCGGCGCCGAGCACGGCGACCACGAAGGCCCGCTTCACGGCGAGCCGACGGCGAGGCGCCGTTGCCAGGCGCGCCAGCCGAGCAGCGACATGACGATGAAGACGAGGTAGAGCGCACTCGTCGGCCACAGTCCCTTGTAGGCGAACAGGGCCACGCTGACGATGTTGACGACGATCCAGGCCGGCCAGTTCTCGATGTACTTGCGGCCGAGCAGCCACTGACCGACGACGCTGAGCGCAGTCGGGAAGGCGTCCCACCATGGCACGTCGGTGTCGGTGAAGCGGCGCAGGAACAGGCCGGTTGCCGGCCAGGCCAGCGCAAACGAGGCGACCGCGACCCAGCGGCCGCGACGACCCAGCCGGCGCACGCCGAGGACCTGCCCCGACGCGTCGCGGCCACGCAGCCATTGGCGCCAGCCCCAGAGCGCGATCACGGCAAAGAAGATCTGCAACGCGGCATCGCCGTAGAGCCGGCTCCTCGCGAACAGCAGGCAGTAAAGCAGCGAGCTGACGATGGCAAGCGGCCAGCCGGCGGGGTTGACGCGCATGTTGCACACCACCATGGCCACGGCCAGCGCCATGGCGACGATCTCGAACCAGCTGACGGGCCAGCGGCCGATGTCGAATGCAGTCGCGAACAGCGGCCCGATCGCGACGAAGAAAGCATTCAACGCCGCGGCGTCGACAGCTGCACGAAGATCTCGTCGGGCTTGATCATGCCGAGCTGGTAGCGGGCTTTCTCCTCGACCATCTCGAGGCCTTCCTTGAGGTCGCCGACATCGGCCGCGAGCTGCTCGTTGCGCCGGCGCGCCATGTCGTTGACGGCCTGCTGCGCCGCCAGCTTCGCTCTCAGCTCGGCCATCCGCGGCGCGCCGCCCTTGCCGAACCAGAGCTCGGCATGGACCAGCAGCAGCAGAGCGACCAGGGCGACCGTGACGAGTCGCATTGTCGACGTCGCGTCAGGCCGGCCGGGCGCCGGGCCGCCCCAAGGTCGGCCGCGCCCCCTCGGGGGGCAGTGAACGGAGTGAGCGTGGGGGCTTCATGACCGCCGGCCGGGCGCCGGGCCGCCCCAAGGCCGGCCGCGCCCCCTCGGGGGGCAGCGAACGGAGTGAGCGTGGGGGCTTCATCGATCCAGCTGGCGGAACGCGCTGCGGCCGGGGTACGCAGCGACGTCGCCGAGGTCTTCCTCGATGCGCAACAGCTGGTTGTACTTGGCGACCCGATCGGAGCGGCTGAGCGAGCCGGTCTTGATCTGGCCGGCATTGGTGCCCACGGCCAGGTCGGCGATCGTCGCGTCTTCGGTCTCGCCGGAGCGGTGGCTGATGACCGAGGTCCAGCCGGCACGCTTGGCCATCTCGATCGCCGCGAAGGTTTCGCTCAGCGTGCCGATCTGGTTGATCTTGATCAGGATCGAGTTCGCGACCTTCTTGGCGATGCCTTCCCTGAGGATCTTCGGGTTGGTGACGAAGATGTCGTCGCCGACCAGCTGGATCTTCGCGCCGAGCCGGTCGTTGAGCAGCTTCCAGCCGTCCCAATCGCCTTCGGCCATGCCGTCCTCGATCGAGATGATCGGGTACTTGTCGACCCAGCCGGCCATGGTGTCGATCCACTCGGCCCCGGTCAGCGTCAGGCCTTCGCCGTCGAGCCGGTACTGGCCTTCCTTGTAGAACTCGCTGGCGGCGCAGTCGAGGCCGAGCGCGATCTGGGTGCCGGGTTGGTAGCCGGCTTTCTCGATCGCCTCCAGGATCATCTGGATCGCCGCCTCGTGGCCGGCGACGCTCGGCGCGAAGCCACCTTCGTCGCCGACGGCGGTGCTCATGCCGCGGCCGTCGATGATCTTCTTCAGCGCATGGAACACCTCCGAGCCGTAGCGCATCGCCTCGCGAAACGAGGGTGCGCCGACCGGGATGATCATGAACTCCTGGAGGTCCAGGTTGTTGTTGGCGTGGGCGCCGCCGTTGACCACGTTCATCATCGGCACCGGCATCAGCATCGCGCCGGAGCCGCCGAAGTAACGGTAGAGCGGCAAGCCCGATTCCTCGGCAGCGGCGCGTGCGACCGCCATGCTGACCGCCAGCGTCGCGTTGGCACCGAGCCGGCCCTTGTTGTCGGTGCCGTCGAGATCGACCAGCGTCCGGTCGAGGAAGGCCTGCTCGCTCGAGTCGAGCCCGAGGACAGCTTCGCTGATCTCGGTGTTGATGTGCTCGACTGCCCTCAGCACCCCCTTGCCGCCATAACGCGCGGCGTCGCCGTCGCGCAGCTCGATCGCCTCGCGGCTGCCGGTCGAGGCGCCCGACGGCACCGCGGCGCGACCCATCGTTCCGGATTCGAGCAGGACGTCGCATTCGACGGTAGGGTTGCCGCGGCTGTCGAGAATTTCGCGGCCGACGATGTCGACGATGGCGCTCAATGCAGGCCTTTCGATGTCATGGAAACGTGATGCGGAAGATCAGGGCGGCGTCTCGACGCCCTCGACGAGAACCATGTTGAAGTACTCGGTCATCCCCTTGCGCTTGGCCCGGGCCAGCCGGTACGACTCGCTGTCGTAGAAGGCCTTGGCTTGATCGAAGCTGGGGAAGCGCAGCATGGCGACGCGGTGCGGCTGCCAGTCGCCCTCGATCGTTTCGTGGCGGCCGCCGCGCACCAGGTATTCGCCGCCGAATTCCTTGACCGCTGCCGGTGCGGCAGCCATGTAGGCCTTGTAAGACTCGAGCTCGTTGATCTTCATCTCGACGAGGATGTAGGCGACGGGCATGGCGGTGTTCCGAGAAAGTCAGGGCGTGAAGGCATCTTCGAGGAAGGGCCGCGACTTGACCACGCGGTCGAGCTCGACCAGCTGCTCGAGCAGGGCCTTCATGTGCTTGAGCGGCACCGCGTTCGGACCGTCGGAGAGCGCATTGGCCGGGTCGGGATGCGTCTCCATGAAGATGCCGGCGACGCCGACCGCGACCGCCGCTCGGGCCAGCACCGGCACGAACTCGCGCTGGCCTCCCGACGAGGTGCCCTGGCCGCCCGGCAGCTGCACCGAATGGGTGGCGTCGAAGACGACGGGCGCCCTGGTCTCGCGCATGATCGCCAAGCTGCGCATGTCGGAAACGAGGTTGTTGTAGCCGAAGCTTGCGCCGCGCTCGCAGGCGAGAAAGCGGTCTTCCGAAAGGCCCTTTTCGCGTGCTGCCGCACGGGCCTTGTCGATCACGTTGGCCATGTCGTGCGGCGCCAGGAACTGGCCCTTCTTGATGTTCACCGGCCGGCCGCTGCGGGCGACGGCGCGGATGAAATCGGTTTGCCGGCAGAGGAAGGCCGGCGTCTGCAGAACGTCGACGACAGCCGCCGCGGCCTCGATCTCGTCCTCCTGGTGTACATCGGTGAGGAGAGGCACACCGAGCTCGCGCTTGACCCGCGCCAGGATGGCGAGCCCCTGCTCGGCACCCGGGCCGCGAAACGAGGTGCCGCTCGAACGGTTGGCCTTGTCGTAGCTCGACTTGAAGATGAATGGAATGCCGAGCGCCGAGGTGATTTCCTTGAGCTGGCCGGCGACGGCCATCTGCAGCTGCTCCGACTCGACCACGCACGGCCCGGCGATCAGAAACAGCGGCCGGTCGAGCCCGACGTCGAAGCCGCACAGCTTCAAGCTGCTGCCTTTTCGCTTCGCGCAGACTGGTGCTCCAGCGCGGCATGAATGAATGACTTGAAGAGCGGGTGGCCGCCCCAGGGCGTCGACTTGAATTCCGGATGGAACTGCACGCCGATGAACCAGGGGTGCACGCTCTTCGGCAGCTCGACGATCTCGGTCAGCTTGTCGCGCTGGGTGATGGCCGAGACGACCAAGCCGGCTTCGCTGAGCCGGTCGAGGTAATGCTCATTGGCCTCGTAGCGATGCCGATGCCGCTCGGTGACGACGTTGCCGTAGATCTCGTGGGCGAGCGTCCCCGGCTTGACGTCGGCGCTCTGGGCGCCGAGCCGCATCGTGCCGCCGAGGTCGGACTGCGCGGTGCGCTTCTGCACCGAGCCGTCGCGGTCCTCCCATTCGTCGATGAGGGCGATCACCGGGTGCTCGGTGTCGGCGTCGAACTCGGTGCTGTTGGCACCGGCGAGGCCGGCCTTGTGCCGTGCGTATTCGATCGTCGCCACCTGCATGCCGAGGCAGATGCCGAGGTAGGGGATCTTCTTCTCGCGGGCGTACTGCGCGGCCAGGATCTTGCCTTCGACGCCGCGCTTGCCGAACCCGCCGGGAACCAGGATCGCGTCGAATCGCGCCAGATTGGCGACGCTCGTCAGCATCAGGTCTTCGGAATCCACGTATTCGATCTTCACCCGCGCGTGGTTGTGGATGCCGGCGTGACGCAGCGCTTCGTTGAGGGACTTGTACGAATCCGATAGCTCGGTGTACTTGCCGCACATCGCGATCGTCACCTCGTGCTGCGGGTGCTCGACCTCGTCGACCAGCTTGTCCCAGCGCGTCAGGTTGGCCGGCTTGGTGTGCAGCTGCAGCCGGGCGCAGACCAGCTCGTCGAGGCCTTGCGCGTGAAGCATGCGCGGCACCTTGTAGATGGTGTCGACATCCCAGACCGAGATCACGCCGAACTCGTGGACGTTGGCGAAGAGCGAGATCTTGGCGCGCTCTTCGTCGGGGATGGGCCGGTCGGCACGGCAGAGCAGGGCGTCCGGCATGATGCCGATCTCGCGCAGCTTCTGCACGCTGTGCTGGGTCGGCTTGGTCTTCAGCTCGCCCGCGGCCGGGATCCACGGCACCAGCGTCAGGTGCAGGAAGGCGCAGCTGCCCGGGCCCATCTTCAGGCTCATCTGCCGGACCGCCTCGAGGAACGGCAGCGACTCGATGTCGCCGACGGTGCCGCCGATCTCGACGATCGCGACATCGACGTCGTCGCTGGCGCCGCGCCGGATGAATTCCTGGATCTCGTTGGTGACGTGCGGGATCACCTGCACCGTCTTGCCGAGATAGTCGCCGCGGCGCTCGCGCTCCAGCACGCTCTGGTAGATGCGGCCGGCAGTGAAGTTGTTGCATCTCTTCATCCGCGTCGTGATGAAGCGCTCGTAGTGGCCGAGGTCGAGATCGGTCTCGGCACCGTCGTCGGTGACGAAGACCTCGCCGTGCTGGAACGGCGACATCGTGCCGGGATCGACGTTCAGGTACGGATCCAGCTTGATGAGGGTGATCTTGAGGCCCCGCGATTCGAGAATCGCGGCGAGGGACGCAGAAGCGATGCCCTTGCCGAGCGAGGACACCACGCCGCCGGTGACGAAGACGAACTTGGTCATTGCGTTCGACAGAAGCTCCGGCACGAAGGCTGTCGTGGCTGGATGCGAATGCCCTGGTGGTAAAGCGCGATTATAGGTGTCCGCCCTTGCCGCGAACGCGCGGCGAGCCGCTGCCGTCCGTCGGTCAGACGATCTTCTCGGCGGGGTGGCCGATCTTGCGCATCGCCTCGTAGCGCTGCGACGGAATGCAGAGCGGCGCCTGGGCCGCGCCGGCGCCGTCCCACTGCGGATCGTCGATCGATTCGAAACCCTGGCGCAGCTTCTCGCCCCAGCTGTTGCGGATCATCTGGAAGTAGGGATTGCGGTCGTCGATGCAGACCACTTGCGAGCTCTCGAGACGGTTCGTCTCGTAGACGACGAGGTCGAGCGGCAGGCCGACCGACAGGTTCGATTTCAGGGTCGAGTCCATCGACACCAGCACGCACTTGGCCGCCTCGTCGAGCGGCGTCGACGGCCGGATCATGCGGTCGAGCACCGGCTTGCCGTACTTCGATTCGCCGATCTGGAAGAAGCACGTTTCGCGCGTCGCCTCGATGAAGTTGCCGGCCGAGTAGACGAGGAAGAGCCGCATCGCCTCGTTGCCGATCTGGCCGCCGAAGATCATGGTGGCGTTGAAGTCGAGGCCCGA
>JALYXU010000274.1 GCA_030946925.1 Pseudomonadota bacterium | reverse complement strand
GCCATCTACGGCATGCCGATCATCGAGGCCTACAAGGCCAAGACGATCATCGTCAACAAGCGCTCGATGGCGGCGGGCTACGCCGGCCTCGACAACGAGCTCTTCTACATGGACAAGACGATGATGGTCTTCGGCGACGCCAAGAAAGTCGTGGAAGACATGGTGAAGGCCATCGAGTGACGGCGCCGACGCGGGATCGCTTCACGCCCGATCTCGTCGACCAGGCGCGCCGCGCCGCAGGGGAAAGCATCGAGCACGCTGCTGCGACAGCGCAGGGCGACGAGGCCGATCCGACGCACACCACCGGCATCGTTCCCTGGCAGGAATTGCGTGCGCTCGTGGCGCGCCGGGAGATCGTCGGCATCGAGCCGATCGGCGAGGACCAGTACCAGCCGGCGAGCATCGACCTCAGGCTGGGTGACCGGGCCTATCGGGTCCGCGCCAGTTTCCTGCCCGGCAAGAGCTCGGTGAAGAGCAAGCTCGACCTGTTCGCCATGCACGACATGGACATCTCGAACGGTGCGGTGCTCGAGCGCGACTGCGTCTACATCATCCCCTTGCTCGAAACGCTGGCCCTGCGGCACCGGACGTCGGCGACCGGCAATCCGAAGAGCTCGACCGGCCGGCTCGACATCTTCACCCGCCTCATCACCGACGAAGGTGTCGCCTTCGATCAGGTTCCCGAAGGCTACGAGGGCCAGCTCTACGCCGAGGTCTCGCCGCGAACCTTCAGCGTGCTGGTGCGAAAGGGGTCGCGCCTGAACCAGCTGCGGGTCCGCCGCGGCAAGCCGCAGACCAGCGACGAGGAACTGCGCCGCCTGCACAAGCAGCATCGACTGATCGAGCTGCCCGGCGAGCACGACGGTGCCGGGTATGCCATCGACGACGGCATCCCGGTCTCGGTCGACATCGAGGGCCGGCAGTCCGGCGGCATCATCGGCTACAAGGCGAAGAGCCATGCCGGCCTCATCGACATCGACAAGATCGCCCACTACGAGATCGCCGACTACTGGGATCCGGTGCTGGCACCGCCGCTCGGCGCCCTGATCCTCGATCCGACCGAGTTCTACATCCTCGCCTCGCGGGAATCGGTTCACGTTCCGCCGGGGCTGGCCGCCGAGATGGTGGCCTACGACACGCTGGTCGGCGAATTCCGGGTCCACTACGCCGGCTTCTTCGATCCGGGCTTCGGCCACTCCGAAGCGGGCGGCACCGGGTCGCGCGCGGTCCTCGAGGTGCGCTCGTACGAAGTGCCGTTCGTGATCGAGCATGGCCAGCTCGTGGGCCGGCTGCAATACGAACGGCTGATGTCGACCCCGGAGCTTCTCTACGGCCGCCGCGCCAACTCGTCGTACCAGGGCCAGGGGATCAAGCTCAGCAAGCACTTCAAGCCGATGCCCGCTGGCGTCATCACCGGCGACTGAGCGCCGGCGATGACGGGGCGGCGGGAAGGCCGTGAAAGCAAGCGTGCCGGCGTCGAGGCACTGCGGATAACCATCATGCCCGGCGCCGAGCCGGGTCGGACAATCGGACCATTCGCAGCCCCTCCTTGCTGCACTGGAAGCTTTCGATGCCCGCCGACACCACCCGCCGCACCGCCCTCGCCGCGACCGCGCTCGCCCTTGCCACGCCACGTACCTTCGCGCAGGCGCCGATCGTCCTGAAGTTCAGCCACGTCGTGGCCGTCGACACGCCGAAGGGCAACGGCTCCGAGTTCTTCGCCAAGCGCGCTGCCGAGCTGACCAAGGGCCGGGTCAAGGTCGAGGTCTACCCGAACAGCCAGCTCTACAAGGACAAGGAAGAGATGGAGGCGCTGCAGCTCGGCTCGGTGCAGATGCTGGCGCCCTCGCTCTCCAAGTTCGCGCCGCTCGGCGTCAAGGAATTCGAGGTCTTCGACTTTCCCTATATCTGCGACGGTTTCCCCGAGCTGCACAAGATCACCAACGGTCCGGTGGGCAAGGGCCTGATGGCCAAGCTCGATGCCAAGGGCATCACCGGCCTGGCCTTCTGGGACAACGGCTTCAAGTCGTTCTCGTCGAACCGCAAGATGCAGAAGCCCGAGGACATGAAGGGCCTGAAGATGCGCATCCAGAGCTCGAAGGTGCTCGAGGCGCAGATGCGCGCGCTCGGCGCCCTGCCGCAGGTGCTCGCCTTCTCCGAGGTCTATCAGGCACTGCAGACCGGCGTCGTCGACGGCACCGAGAACCCGCACTCGAACCTGTACTCGCAGAAGATGAACGAGGTGCAAAAGCACGTCACGATCACCGACCACGGCTTCATCGGCTATGCGGTCGTGGTCAACAAGAAGTTCTGGGACGGCCTGCCGGCCGACATCCGCGGCCAGCTGACGCAGGCGATGGCCGAAGCCACCAAGTTCACCAACGACAGTGCGCTGAAGGACAACGAGGATGCGCTGGCGAAAATCAGGGCTACCGGCAAGACCGAGATCCTGACGCTGTCGAAGGACGAGAAGCTTGCCTGGAAGCGCGCCCTGGTCAAGGTGCACAAGGAAATGGAGCCACGCGTCGGCACCGAGATCCTGCAGGCGGTCTACAAGGAAACCGGCTTCGATCCTGCGAAGCTCTGAGGTCGGCCGGCGCGATCGCCCATGAAGTGGCTCGATCGCCTCGAGGAGTGGCTGATCTCGGCCCTGATGGGCTGCGCCACGCTCATCATCTTCTTCGCGGTGCTGCACCGGGCACTGGCCTCGACACGCATCCCCGGCGTCCAGGACTGGGCGCTGCACCTGAACTTCAGCTGGGCCCAGGAGCTGTGCATCATCATGTTCGTCTGGATGTGCAAGTTCGGCGCTGCCTACGGCGTCCGCACCGGCATCCACGTCGGCGTCGACGTTCTCGTCAACCGTCTCGAGCCGCCGCTGCGGGCCCGGGTCGTCCTGTTCGGCCTGCTTGCCGGCGCCGTGTTCACCGGCGCGATCGCCGCCCTCGGCGCCAACTTCGTCTGGGACAACGGCGCCCACTACGCCTTCCTGAAGCTCTTCGGCATGGAGCTCGGCCCGGTCTACGAGGGCCCGACGACGCCCGATCTCGAGTGGCCGACCTGGACCGTCTATTCGGCCATTCCGCTCGGCTCCTCGTTGATGTGCCTGCGCTTCCTGCAGGTGGCCTGGACGTTCTGGAGGACCGGCGAGCTGCCGCGCCACGATCACGCCCACGTCGAGGGCGTCGACGCTGCTCATGGCGAGGGCCCGCTGATCGGTGAAGCCGTTGCCGAGGCGGAACAGCTCGAGCGCGGCGCGACAGCGCCTTCGCGCGGCGCCGATGCCGGAGGGAGCCGGCCATGAACGCGGCGATCATCTTCGGGCTGCTGCTCGCGCTGATGCTGACCGGCATGCCGATCTCGATCTCGCTCGGCCTGACGGTGCTGACCTTCATCCTGGCCATGACCGAGGTGCCCCTGCAGTCGGTGGCGCTGAAGCTCTTCACCGGGATCGAGAAGTGGGAAATCATGGCGATTCCCTTCTTCATCCTGGCCGGCAACTTCCTCACCCACGGCGGCGTGGCGCGAAGGATGATCAACTTCGCAACATCGATGGTCGGCCATTTCCACGGCGGCCTTGCCCTCGCCTCGATCCTCGCCTGCGCCATGTTCGCGCTGGTCTGCGGCTCGAGCGTCGCGACGGTCGTCGCGATCGGCTCGATCGTGCTGCCGGCGATGGTCGCGCACGGCTATCCGATGCGCTTCGGCGCCGGCGTCATCATCACCGCCGGCTCGCTCGGCATCCTGATGCTGCCGTCGATCCCGAAGGTGATCTACGCGATCTCGACCAACACCTCGATCGGCGCGCTGTTCGTTGCCGGCCTCTTGCCCGGCACGCTGCTGACGCTGATGCTCTGCACCGTGACATGGTTCATCGCGCGACGGAACAACTACCCGCGCATGACGCGCTCGACATGGCTGCAGCGATTGCAGTTTTTCCGCAAGAGCGTCTGGGGCCTGATGCTGGTCGTCATCATCGTCGGCGGCATCTACTCCGGCATCTTCACCGCCACCGAAGCCGCGGCGATGGCGGCCGTGTACGCGTTCTTCGTCGCCGTCTTCGTCTACAAGGATCTGCGCATGAAGAACGTGCCGAAGGTCCTGCTCGACTCGGCGAACATGTCGGCGATGCTGCTCTACATCATCGCCAACGCGGTGCTGTTCTCGTTCGTTCTCGCCAACGAAAACCTGCCGCACCGGCTCGCCGACTGGATGCTGAGCATGGATCTCGGCCAGACCGGCTTTCTCTTCGTCGTCAACCTGATCCTGCTGGCCGCCGGCAACTTCATGGACCCGTCGTCGATCATTTTGATCATGGCGCCGATCTTCTTTCCGACCGCCGTGCAGCTCGGCGTCAACCCGGTCCACTTCGGGATCCTGATCGACGTCAACATGGAGGTCGGCCTTTGCCACCCACCCGTGGGCCTCAACCTCTATGTCGCCTCGGGGATCTCGAAGCTCGGCATCACCGAGCTGACCAAGGCAGTGCTGCCGTGGCTGGTGACGATGCTCATCTTCCTGGTCATCGTCACCTACTGGCCCTGGCTGACGCTGGTCGTGCCGCGGGCCATGGGGATGATGTAGGGGCAGGCAGCCGCCCGGATGATCGCCGCGCTCGTCTACGTCGTCGGCTTCTGCATCGTCGCGGTGCTGGTCTACATGGGCCGCTACAGCGGCCG
>JALYXU010000271.1 GCA_030946925.1 Pseudomonadota bacterium | reverse complement strand
AGGTCGTCGACACCACCGCGCTGACGCTGGCCCACGAGATCCCCGGCACCGAAGGGGTCCACGGCGTCGCCCTCGCGCCGGACAAGCATGTCGGCCTCACCAGCAACGGCGGCTCGAGCTCGGTGACGGTTTTCGACCTCGATTCGCTGCAGACGCTGGCGCGGATCGGCGCAGTCGGCCAGGGCCCCGATGCGATCGTCTACGACAAGCGGTCTTCGCGTGCGTTCACCTTCAACGGCCGCTCCCGCGATGCCAGCGTCATCGACGTCGGCCGGTTGCGCGTCGTCGGCAGCGTCCCGCTGCCCGGCAAGCCGGAATTCGCCGTCAGCGACGAGGCGGGCAGCGTCTTCGTCAACATCCAGGATCGCAACCTGCTGGCCCGGATCGACACCGCAAGCTTGCAGGTCACCGCGCAATGGCCGCTGCCGGGCTGCGAAGGGCCGACCGGACTGGCCGTCGACGTCGCGCAACGGCGCCTGTTCGTCTCGTGCAGCAACCGGACGCTGCTCGTCGTCGATGCACGCAGCGGCGCCGCGGTCGCCCGCCTCGAGATCGGCGCCGGCTCGGATGCCGTGGCGTTCGACCCGGGCAAGGCGCTGGTCCTGTCGTCGAACCGGGACGGCACCCTGGCGGTCGTGCTGCAGCTCGAAGCCGACCACTACGTGTCGCGGCCGGCGCTGCCGACGCTTGTCGGCGCACGGACGCTGGCCCTCGATCCACTCACGCATCGCGTCTATCTCGTCACCGCCGATTTCGAGCCGGCCGCGGATGCGTCGAGTGCGGCAAGCTGGGCGGCACCGGTCCGGCCGCTCGCCAGAGCCGGCACGTTTTCCGTGCTGTCGGTCGATCTCGCGGGCTATCCGGATCGCTGATGCGCAAGTCCACATCGCAAACTGTTTCGCCCGATATCGGCGGGTGGGGAAGTGGCCACGCTCCGAGCCGAATCCTGGTCATCGTCACGCGACAGATCGGCGATGTCTTGCTGACGACGCCTGCGATCCGCGAGCTGCGTCGTCTTTGGCCAGGCGCGTGCGTCGACGTGCTCGGGATCGCCGGGACACTCGGCATGCTCGAGGGCAACAGCGACGTCCGCTGCCGCATCGAGGCGCCGTCGCGGACCTCGAAGGAATCGATGCTCGTCTTCGGCCGACGCATCTGGCGCAAGTACGACCTTGCCGTGGTCACCGAGCAGAGCGATCGTGCCCACCTGTACGGCTTTCTTGCCGCGCCGGTGCGGGTCGGCGTGGTGCCACGGCAAGGGCGCCATGCCTGGTGGAAGCGGTTGCTGCTGCGGCACGCGGTCGTCCATGCCGGGGACCGCGGCAGCGTCCACGTCATCGACGAGAAGATCGCCCTGCTCGCGCCGTGGCGCCCCGCCGTCGGCGCTGGCACGGCGGTCGTCGCGCCGGCGCCGAGAGCGTTGCCCGCGCACCTGCGCCAGCGCCTTCGCGAGGGCTACGTGGTGGTCCATGTGCCGTCGATGTGGAATTACAAGCAGTGGCCGCTGCCGCACTACCGGGAGCTGATCCAGGCCCTGAATGGAGAGGGTCGCCAGGTCGTGCTGACCGGTGGCAGTTCAGAGGCCGACCGCGCGAAGATCGCAGCCGTCGTGTCGGCGCAGCCGGCATCGGACCGGATCGACGCCGCCGGCCAACTCGATTTCGGACAGATCACCACCCTGCTCGGGAGCGCCTCGCTCTACGTCGGGCCAGACGGATCGGTCACCCATCTCGCCGCGGCCCTCGGGGTGCCGATGGTCGCCATCTTCGGGCCGACCAACCCGATCCGTTGGGGCCCGGCGGCACCGGCCGGCGTCGATGCCGTGCCGTGGCAGCGACGTGCCGGCGCCGAGCAGACCCGAGGCCGGGTCGTGCTCATGCAAGGCCCCGGCGGCTGCGTTCCGTGTGGCCGAGCCGGCTGCGAAGACCATCGCGACAGCGCCAGCCGTTGCCTCCAGGACATCGCGCCGTCGCGTGTCATCGCCCACGCGCTTGGTCTGCTCGGACAGCGCCTGCGGCCGGCGCAGCATCGAGAAGTTGCGACGCTGGTCTAGACCGGCCGTCTGCATCGGCGCGTCGTCCGACGTAGCGGAGGGCGGCGTCCGGCCTGCAGCCAGGTTCGGTACGCAGGCATGTCTTATGCTGCCGACGTTGGCCTCCATGACCCTGCCCAGCAGTGCACAGCCTGCGACGGCGAGGCGCCGGCCGAGCAAGACAACACGATGACTCCTGCAGAGATCGACCGGGTATTCGGCCGCGGCCGCCTGCGAATGGCGACCGGCGAGCATGTCGAGGTGGTCCGCGAAGCGGCGCTGCCGGGCCAGGCCTGCCGCTATACGAAACGCTTCGTCGCCACTCCGGCTGGCGACTTCGGCCCCTGGACGGAGCGCGAGCGGCGCATCCTCGAGCGCCTCGGTGCGCATGCCGGCGCGCCGGTCGCCAGGCTCGTGCCAGCGAGTGCCGCACTCGACACAGGCAAGCGTCGGCTGCAAACCGAAGACGCCGGTCCGACCGTCGATCAATGGGCGAGCCTCGTGCCGCTGCGCCGTGGCGACATTCCCCTCGCGAACGTCTTCGAGGATTGCGCCTTCTGGTGGGCGCTGGCCGGCCAATCGTTGCGCGCGCTCGACACGCTGCATGCGCTGGGTTTCGTTCATCTCGATCTCAAGGCAGACAACGTCTGCATCCCCTGGGCCGACCAAGTCGGCCGGGATCCGGCGCCGGGACGTCCATTGATGCCACGTTTCGAGGGCCTGGCTCTGATCGACGTCGCGTTCTCGGTGCTCCCCGATGTCGCGTTTGCCCATCCCCTGCCGCTGGCCCTGCAGCCCGACTACGAGTACCAGTCGCCGCGCCTGCTCGAGTTTTGTGAGCACGGGCGACACGACGACCCGGCGGCGTTGCAGCACCTCGACTGGCGTTGCGACTTCTTCAGTCTGGCGGCGATGCTCTGGCATTACCTTCCTGAAGCCGAGCACGATTCCGGGAGGGGCTGGACGGCCCCGCGTCATGCCCATGCGACCGCGCTGGTGCGCCTGCTCCTCAGCATCCACGGCGCCGCGCTACCGACCCGTCGACCACATGCAGCACTCATCGAGCTGACCACCCAGCGCTTGCGCGAGCCCGGGCTCGCCGCGGCCTTGCAGGCGGTTTGCACCTTCGATCCGGACCGCGTGATCCGCAGCGGCGCCGAGCCCACGCCGCCGACGCGAATCGTGTTTCGCGCGATCGCCGAGCCCGAGGAGCCGAAGGTCGCCGATCCTCCGATGGAAGATGCCGTGGCCGCGCCGGCGTCGGCGCCGGACGTCATGCCGTTGGTGGCCGAACCGGCAGCGGCTGCGGCTC
>JALYXU010000254.1 GCA_030946925.1 Pseudomonadota bacterium | reverse complement strand
GCCGTCGCTGGCGATCTCGTGCGCGGCGCGCGAGGCGCTGCACCAGGCCGACGTCGTCGAGACCATGCTGCGCGGCATCGTCCCGGTGATCCGCAACAACGACCTGCGCCTGTCGGAGGAGCTCAGGAAGCTCGACGACGTCGTCGACGAGCTCTACTCGGCGATCAAGTTCTACCTGACGCAGATCTCGGGCGAGGCGCTGTCGAAGGAGGAGAGCCGGCGCTGGACCGACATCGTCTCCTTCACGATCAACATGGAGCAGATCGGCGACATCATCGAGCGCGTGCTGCAGGACATCGAGGACAAGAAGGTCCGCAAGAGCCGCAGCTTCTCCGAGGCCGGCATGGCCGAGATCGTCCACCTGCACGAGCGGCTGCTCTCGAACCTGCGGCTGGCGATGAGCGTGTTCCTCGACGGCCACGTCCGCGACGCCAAGCGGCTGCTCGAAGAGAAGGCGCGCTTTCGCGATCTCGAGCATGAGTACGCCGCGAACCACATCGCGCGTCTGCGCGAGAACACCGCCCAGAGCATCGAGACCAGCTCGCTGCACATCGACCTGCTGAGCGACTTGAAGCGAATCAACTCGCATCTCTGCTCGATCGCCTACCCGATCCTCGAGTCGGCGGGAGCACTCACGGCGACGCGGATCCGGCAGTCGCAGTTCGCCGCTCTCGAGATGCCGGAAGAACGCAACTAGGCGGCTGATCCAGCGAGGCGACGGACGCCGCCAGCTTCCGTGCAATCGCCGCGGCGTCGGCGCGGTCCCGGCGGCCGCCTCCGGGCTGCCGCAAAATCGTATCGTCCCCGACCGCCCGATTCCGTGCCCGACCAGCATTTCACTCTGCGCCAGATCGCGATCCCCGCCTTTGGCCCGTCCTTGCTGTTCGGTCTCGGCGAAGGCGCGATCCTGCCAATCGTCGCCCTCAGCGTCCGCGGCCTCGGCGGCTCGGTCGCACTCGCGGCGCTGATGGTGACGCTGATCGGCATCGGCTCGCTCGTCTGCAACATCCCGGCTTCGATCATCACGACGCGCTATGGCGAGCGCTGGGCCATCGTCGCTGCCGCACTCTGGGCGGCGCTGGCGATGGCGATCTGCATGCTGGTCGCCAACCTCTGGGCCTTCGGCGTCGGTGTCTTCATGATCGGCATGGCCGCCGCCGTGTTCGGCCTGGCCCGACAAAGCTATCTCACCGATGCCGTGCCGCTGCACTTTCGCGCCCGCGCCCTCTCCACGCTCGGCGGCGTGATGCGCATCGGCCTCTTCATCGGCCCGTTCCTCGGCGCGGCGGTGATTCCGTTCTTCGGCCTCGGCGGTGCCTATGGCGTCGGCGTCCTTGCCTTGCTGGTCTCCGCCCTGGTTGCGATCGGCATGCCCGAGTTGCCCGGTGCGCACCGCCATGCAACGCCGGTCGAAGCCGACGCGCTGGCGCCGCGTGCGGCGCCGACGATCCGCTCGGTCGGCGTCGACCACACCCGGATCTTTTTCACCGTCGGCATCGGCGTGCTGCTGGTCAGCGCGGTGCGCGCGTCGCGTCAGGCCGTGGTGCCGCTCTGGGCCGAGCAGATCGGCCTCGATGCGGCGACGACATCGTTGATCTACGGACTGGCCGGCGGCGTCGACATGCTGGTCTTCTATCCGGCCGGCAAGGTGATGGACCGGATGGGCCGGCTCTGGGTCGCGGTGCCGTCGATGCTCTGCATGGGCGTGGCCTTGACGCTGATGCCATTCACGCACGCGGCGCTGGCCCTGCTCCTCAGCGCGGTGCTGGTCGGCTTCGGCAACGGCATCGGCTCGGGAATGATCATGACGCTGGGGGCCGACTACTCGCCGTCACCGGGCCGGGCTCATTTCCTCGGTCTCTGGCGGCTCGCCGCCGACCTCGGCTCGACCGGCGGCCCCGCCCTGCTCTCGGCCGTCACCGCGCTGCTGTCGCTCGCTGCCGGGATCTGGTGCACCGGCGGCGTTGCGTTCGCTGCCGCGGCGGTGCTCTGGTACTGGATTCCGCGGACCAGCAAGCCGCTGCCGCGTTAGCGAATCAGCGCTGCAACGGCGGCTGCGTCGCCGCCCATGCCTGGTAGCGCGCCTGGGTCTCCGCGTTGGCCGGATAGAGACCGGGCAAGGCCAGGCCGGCCTCGATCTCGCGCATGATCCAGCCCTCGAGCCGCTCCTGCTCGAGCGACGTCGCGACGACCTCGTCGAGCAGCGCCGCGGGGATGACGACGGCGCCGTCGTCGTCGGCGACGATCACGTCGTTCGGCATGACGGCGACACCGCCGCAGCCGATCGGCTCCTGCCAGCCGACAAAGGTCAGCCCGGTGACGGAAGCGGGCGCGGCGGTGCCCCGGCACCAGACCGGCAGCTGTGTGGTCAATACGCCGGCGAGATCGCGGACCACGCCGTCGCTGACGAGCGCCGCGACGCCGCGTTTCTGCATGCGCGCGCACAGGATGTCGCCGAAGATGCCGGCATCGGTTACGCCCATCGCGTCGACGACGGCGATCGCGCCAGCCGGCATCGCTTCGATCGCGGCCCGGGTCGAGATCGGCGAGGCCCATGAGGCCGGGGTGGCGAGGTCTTCGCGGGCCGGCACGAAGCGCAGCGTGAAGGCGCGCCCAGCGCGCCGATGTCCGGCCGCCGCACCGATCGGCGCAGCGCCGCGGATCCAGACGTTGCGCAGGCCCTTTTTCAGCAGCACCGTCGTCAGGGTCGCGGTGGTGACCGACTCCAGCAATGCGGTGGTGGCGGCGTCGAGCGCGATCGGATCGGTATGGGTCATGTCATGCAAGGCGGTGCGAACGCGCGGGTATATCACGGTTGGCAGGCCTTGCAGGGGATCGCTAGGATGCGTCGGCAAGCCGCTTCCGCATCCATGCGGCAGGGTGACGGAGACCTCCTTGACGACCATGCTCCTTCCCGCCTTCGTCCGCCGCGGCGCGCGGTGCCTCGTCGCGGCGGCGGCTCTCACTGCGGCCATCGCCGCCGCGGCGGCCGACGAGTACCCGAACCGTCCGGTGAAGATCATCGTGCCGTTCGCCGCGGGCGGTCCGGCCGACGTCTATGCGCGCTTCATCGCCCAGCGGCTGAGCGAGTCGATGGGCCAGACCTTCATCGTCGAGGACCGACCCGGGGCCGGCTCGATCATCGGCACCGATGCGGTCGCCAAGAGCGCGCCGGACGGCTACACCTTGCTGCTGATGTCGAACACGCACACCGTCAACGAATCGCTGTTCGCGACCAAGCCGTTCGTGCTGATGCGCGACTTCGCGCCGGTCGCGCCGATCAATTCGTCGGACCTGGTCCTTGTGACGCGCGAATCGCTGCCCGTTGCCAACCTAGGCGAGCTGATCCGCCTCGCCAAGAGCAAGCCTGGCTCGCTTTCCTACGCGTCGTCGGGCCCGGGCACGCCGTACCACATGGCCGGCGAGCTGTTCAAGGCGATGGCCGGCGTCTCGATCGTGCACATCCCGTACAAGGGCAGCTCCGGCGCCCGCACCGACGTGCTCGGCGGCCAGGTCGACATGATGTTCGACGCGGTGCCGACCATGAACGAGCACATCCGCGCCGGCAAGGTCAAGGCGATGGCCACGACGGGCGCAGTGCGCTCGCCGGTGCTGCCCGACGTGCCGACCCTCGCCCAGGCCGGCGTGCCGAACTACGAAGCGACGATCTGGCTCGGCCTGCTCGCGCCGAAGGCAACCCCGCCGGCGATCGTCGCCCGGCTCAACGCCGAGGTCTCGCGCATCGTCGGCCAACCGGAGACGGCGCGCGCCTGGACGGCGCAGGGGGCCACGCCGATGGTCATGAGCGTGGCCAGCTTCGGCCGCTACATCCAGGCCGACATCGCCAAGTGGGCGAACATCGTCAAGATCTCCGGCGCCAAGCCCGAGCAGTGAGGTGTCGAGGCACGCACTCAATCCGGTGAACCCGGCGCTGCACGTTCTTTGCGCCGGTGCCGTGCAGGGCCTCGTCAAGGCGCTGCAGCCGGCCTTCGAAGCGCAGACCGGGGCCACCGTGCAGCCCCGCTTCGGCGCGGTCGGCACGATGAAGGAAGCGTTGATGGCGGGGGCGCCGTGCGACGTGCTGATCGTCACCGAAGCGATGCTGCGCGCCCTTGAGGGCAACGGCGCGATCGAGGCAGGGAGTGCCGCGCCGATCGGACGGGTGCGGACCTGCGTCGCGGCCCGTGCCGCCGAACCGCTGCCCGAAGTCGACAGCGCCGCCGCGTTGCGCGAGGCGCTGCTCGACACGCCGGCCTTCTATGTGCCCGACGTCCTCAAATCGACCGCCGGCCAGCACATCGCCGCCATGCTCGATCAGCTCGAGGTACGCCGCGCTCTCGGCACCCGGTTGATGGTCTTTGCCAACGGCGCAAGCGCGATGCAGGCGCTCGCCGAGCGTGGCGTCGGCGGCGCCATCGGCTGCACCCAGGCGACCGAAATTCTGTATACGCCCGGGCTGGTCTCGGCGGGTGCGCTGCCGGACCCTTTCGGCCTGGCCACCGTCTACAGCGCGGGCGTCAGCACCACGGCAACCGCGGTGGCGCTGGCCGAAGCATTCATCGCCATGCTGTGCAGCGCAGACAAGGCGGCGTTGCGTGCAAACGGTGGCTTCGAGCCACCAGATGCCTGAGGTCGACGCCATCCTGGCGATGAAGCCAAGCGACACGCTTCGGGCTCCGAGCCCGCCAACTGTGCGGACTAGTTCATCGGCCCCAATCGGCCGCCGAGACTGAAGCGGCCGGCGCCGAGCAGGACCAGGGCAAGCGCCGTGAAGAGGTACATCGCCTGCAGTTCAAGCGCGTAGCCGCCCTGCGGGCCGAGATGGAACAGATCCTTGGTGTGGGCCAGCATCACCGCGAACAGCATGTTGCCGACGATGAGCAAGGCGCCGAGGCGGGTCCAGATGCCGATGATGATGAGCACGGGTCCGACGATCTCACCTAGGTAGACGCCATAGGCCAGAGCAGTCGGCAGGTCCAGCTTGACCAGCAGGCTGGTGATGAATGCCGGCGGCGGCGGCAGCTTCGCCAGCCCGTGCAACAGGATGAGGCCGCCGAGGACGAGACGCAGGATCAGCAGACCGACGTCACCGCCGGACTCGCGCGCCGCGCCGGCACGAATGGTCGAGATAGCCATGGAGCTCCTTCGTTGAGTGAACGGCGCGCTCGACGCCGGCAGCGCGGGAGCATAGCGTGGACGCCAGCGCACCGATCGCGTCGCCATCACGAGGCACGCTCAGTGGAATTCGTCATGCGACACTTTCCGGTCGCTTCCTCTTTTGAGACCCATGTCGCACGACCTCGCCATCGCTCGCGCCAGCACCCTCCGGCCGATCACCGAAGTGGCCGCTGCCGCCGGCATTCCGGCCGACGCGCTCGAGCTCTTCGGCAAGCACATCGCCAAGCTCGAGAGCGAGTTCCTGCGGTCGCTGAACGATCGGGCCGACGGCAAGCTGGTGCTCGTCACGGCGATCAACCCGACGCCTGCGGGCGAAGGCAAGACGACGACGACGATCGGCCTCGGCGACGCCATCAACCGGATCGGCAAGAAGGCGGTGATCGCGTTGCGCGAGCCGTCGCTCGGGCCGGTCTTCGGCGCGAAAGGCGGCGCCACCGGGGGCGGCCGGTCGCAGGTGATGCCGATGGAGCGCATCAACCTGCATTTCACGGGCGACTTCCACGCCATCACGTCGGCGCACAACCTGCTCGCGGCGCTGATCGACAACCATCTGTACTGGGGCAACGCGCTGGCGATCGACGCGCGGCGGATCGTCTGGCGGCGCGTCCTCGACATGAACGACCGGGCCTTGCGTGCCGTCAGCGTCGGCCTGGGCGGCGCCGCCGGGCCGGGGGCGAACGGCTTCGCCCGCGAAAGCGGCTTCGACATCACGGTCGCATCCGAGGTGATGGCGTGCTTCTGCCTGGCCGGAGACCTTGCCGATCTGGAGACGCGGCTGGCGCGCATCGTCGTCGCCCATACCCGCGAATGGAAGCCGGTGACGGCCGGCGAGCTGCGCGCGGCCGGCGCCATGACGGCGCTGCTGAAGGATGCTTTCAGGCCCAACCTCGTGCAAACGATCGACGGCACGCCCGCGCTCATTCACGGCGGCCCGTTCGCCAACATCGCGCACGGCTGCAACTCGCTGGTTGCGACGCGCGCCGCGCTCAAGCTCGGTGACTACTGCATCACCGAAGCCGGCTTCGGTGCCGATCTGGGCGCCGAGAAGTTCTTCGACATCAAGTGCCGGCAAGCCGGGCTGATGCCGGCCTGCGCCGTGCTCGTCGCGACCGTGCGGGCCCTCAAATACAACGGCGGCATCCGCGTTGCCGATCTGCAAACCGAGAATCTCACGGCGTTGCAGCGCGGACTCGGCAACCTCGGCCGCCATGTCCGCAACGTCCGCGAGTTCGGCGTCCCGGTGATCGTCGCCATCAATCACTTCACGTCCGACACCGAGGCCGAGCATCGGCTGCTGGCCGACATCTGCGAGGCCGAATTCGAAGTCGAGGCGGTGCAGTGCCGGCACTGGGCCGAAGGGGCGGCCGGGGCCGAGCAACTGGCGCGTTGCGTGGTCGCTCGCTGCGACGCGGGCGAGGCTCGATTCACGCCGCTCTATGCCAGCCAGCTGCCGCTCGACGAGAAGATCCGGACCATTGCGACGCGCATGTACGGTGCCGCAGGTGTCGCCTTCACGGCCAAGGCCGCGGCCGACCTCGAGGGCTTCGCCGCCGCCGGCTACGGCCAGCTGCCGATCTGCATGGCCAAGACCCAGGTCTCGTTCTCGGCCGATCCGACGCTGCTCGGTGCGCCGTCCGGCCATGTGCTGCCGGTGCGCGAAGTCCGGCTCGCTGCCGGCGCCGGTTTCATCGTCGCCATCTGCGGCGACATCATGACGATGCCGGGCCTGCCGAAGGTGCCGGCGGCGCACGGCATCCACGTCAACCCGGACGGTGCGATCGACGGCTTGTTCTGAGCCAGAGCAGGCCCTGAGCCAGGCCAGGCGTCACGGCCTATGGGCGAGCTGTCCGGCTGGCACCGGGCGGCACCCCCCGCCACAATCGGCGGGTGGCTGAATCACGCGAACAACTCGCGCTGTTCGACGCGGCGGAGGCCGCCGGCGCGGCGAAATTGCCCGAGGGCTGGGCTTATCGCACCGAATTCATCGACGCCGGCGAGGAAGCTGCGCTGCTCGAAGCGATCGGCAAGCTCGAGATGCACGAGGCGATCTACAAGGGCTACACGGCGAAGCGCCGGATCGCCGCCTTCGGCACCAGCTACGACTTCGACACCAACCAGCGCCTGACGGCACCGCCGCTGGCCGAATTCCTGCACCCGCTGCGCGACAAGGCGGCGAGCTGGATCGGCGAGCCGGCCGCTGCGCTCGTCAGCGCGCTGGTCGCCGAGTACCGGGCCGGCGTGCCGCTCGGCTGGCACCGAGACGTGCCCGACTTCGAAACCGTCGTCGGCATCTCCCTGGCCGGCACCGCACGGATGCGCTTTCGCCGCTATCCGCCGGTGGCGCCGAAGAAGCAGGACGTCCTCTCCCTCGAGCTCGCACCGCGCTCGGCCTACACGCTTCGCGCCGAGGCGAGGTGGGCCTGGCAGCACAGCATCGCGGCGACGCCGGCGTTGCGCTACTCGATCACCTTTCGCACCGCGTCGACGCGGCGGCTGAGCGGACGGTAGATCGCTCGACCAAGACGCCGGCTCATGCCGGCAACGGCTCGGTCAGGACCGTCTTGACTTGCAGCCGGTCGAAGCCGGCCTGCTTCCAGAAGGAGGCGAGCCAGGGTCTCGGCTCGATCAGCAGGGCGGCGAGCAACGGCTCGGCGAGGGCCTCGTCGTCGACCAGCATCACGTAGCGCGGATTGCCCGCCTCGTCGAGCTTGCCGATCCAGTCGATCCGCACCAACGTGTCGAGCAAAGGCGCGATCTGCAACGGATCGACACCCAGCGCCTGCGACAGCTGGCTGTCGCTCAAGCCGCTCCGCCCGGCGACCTCGGCCTCGCGCAACGCGCGCAAGACCTGGATCGCGAGATGGAAACCAAAGCCCGGCACTTCGGCCCAGCGCACGATCTGCGTGCCGGCCACCGGCGCATACGCGGCGAGCACCGCCCCGAGCAGAACGATGATCCAGCTCACGTAAATCCAGATCAGAAAAATCGGCAGTGTCGCGAAGACGCCGTAGACCAGGGCGTAGGTGGGAACGGTCCCGAAATACAGGGCGAGCAGGCGCTTGACGGCCGCGAAGCCGACCGCGACGAAGACGCCGCCGATCAGCGCATGGCGCCAGCGCACGTGCGTGTTCGGAACGTAGTGGAACAGCGCCGCGAAGCCGAGCGCCATGGTCGTGAACTCGAGCCCGCCGAGGCCGATCCCGACGCTGCGCGGCATCGACCCGAAGTAGCCGCGTGACACCGACACCGCATACGACGTCGCAGCAAGGCTGACGCCGAGCGCGAGCGGGCCGAGCGTGACGGCGCCCCAGTAGATCAGGATGCGCTGGGCGATCGGCCGCGGCGTGCGGACCCGCCAGATGGCGTTGAGCGCCCGGTCGATCGTCAGCATCAGGGCGATCGCGCTGACGACCAGGGCGACCAGCCCGAACACGCCAAGCCGGCTGGCCCGGCTCGAGAACTGACCAACGTAGCCGAGCAGCGGCTTGGCGATCGTGTCGGGCACCAGCGTCGCGACGAAATAGCGCTGCAGTGTCTCGAGCAAATCGGCGAACATCGGAAAAGCCGTGAACAGCGCCAGCATCACGGTGGCCAACGGCACCACCGAGATGACCGAGGTGAAGGTCAGGCTGCTCGCGGTCAGGGCCAGCCGGTCTTCGCGAAAGCGCTGCAGCAGCGTCCGCACGGTGCCGAGCAAGGCCCGGTCTTGCAATGACTCGAACACGCGGCGGGTGACGGCGGACGTCGGGTTCGGCGGCGGCGGCGACGGCATTGCTGGCATCATAAGGACGATGCTTCTCGCCCCTGCGCTGCCTGCCGTGATCGGATGGACGCGGGCGCTGGCCGCGGGCTCGACGGTCGCCCTTGTCGTCCTGTGTCTCGCCTGGGAGCTCTGGCTCGCACCGACCGGCAGCGGCAGCCTCGCCGTCAAGGCCTTGCCCCTGGTGCTCGCCCTGCCCGGCCTGTTGCGGCTGCGTCTCTACACCTACCGCTGGGTCAGCCTGGCGGTCTGGCTCTATGTCGGCGAAGGCCTGGTTCGGGCCACCAGCGAGCACGGCCTCGGCGCCGCTCTGGCCGGCTCCGAGGTGGCGCTCGGGCTGGTGCTCTTCGCCGCTTGCGGCACGCATGTCCGTGCCCGGCTGCGCAACGCCGCGCGCGCATCCTGATGGACCTGCTGGCGCGGCTTCGCGATGCCGTCGGCGCCGCCCACGTGCTGAGCGAAGGCGACCTTTCGGCGTGGGAGATCGATTGGCGGAAACGCTGTTCGGGCCGGGCCCTGGCCGTCGTCCGGCCCGGCTCGGCAGCGGAAGTGGCCAGCGTCGTGCGCGCGTGCAGCGCGGCCGGCACCAGCATCGTCGCTCAGGGCGGCAACACCGGGCTGGTCGGCGGTTCGGTGCCCGATGCGAGCGGCCGTCAGGTCGTGCTCAGCCTGGCCCGCCTCGACCGCATCCGCGACATCGACGCCGCGAACCTGACCATGACCGTCGAAGCCGGCTGCGTGCTGCAGCGCGTCCAGGAAGCGGCCGACCGCGCCGGCCTGCTGTTCGCCCTGAGCCTGGCCGCCGAAGGCAGCTGCACGATCGGCGGCAACCTCGCGACCAACGCCGGCGGCACGCAGGTGCTGCGCTACGGCAATGCCCGCGAACTCTGCCTCGGCCTCGAGGTGGTGACCGCCTCGGGCGAGCTCTGGGCTGGCCTCTCCGGTCTGCGCAAGGACAACACCGGCTACGACCTGCGCGATCTGATCATCGGCAGCGAAGGCACGCTCGGCATCATCACTGCCGCGACGCTGAAGCTGCATCCGAAGCCGGCCGCGGTGCTGACTGCGCTGGCCGGGCTGCCGACGCTGACCGCGGCGGTCGAGTTGCTGACGCTCGCGCACAGCGTGCTCGGCCCCGGCCTGACCGGGTTCGAGGTGATGAACGCGCTGTCGCTCGAGCTCGTGCGGAGCCATTTCCCGACCCTGCGACAGCCGCTTGCCCGGGCCCCGTGGACGGTGCTGATCGAGCAGTCCGACGTCGAGAGCGAGGCGCACGGTGCCGCGGCTCTGGAGTCGCTGCTGGCCCGCGGCCTCGAGCTCGGCCTCGTCGACGACACGGCGATCGCCAGCAGTCTCGACCAGGCGAATGCCATGTGGCAGCTGCGCGAATCGATTCCGCTTGCCCAGGCCGCCGAGGGCCAGAACGTCAAGCACGACATCGCCCTGCCGGCGTCGGCCATCGTCGACTTCGTCGCCGCGACCGATGCGGCCCTGCAGCAGGCTTTCCCCGGCATTCGGCTGGTCAATTTCGGCCATCTGGGCGACGGCAACCTGCACTACAACGTGCAGTGCGCCGAGGCCAGCCGGTCCGCCGAATTCGTGCGCATGCACGAGCACGACATCAACAGCGTCGTCTACGACGCAGTGACGGCGCGAGGCGGCTCGATCTCGGCCGAGCACGGTGTCGGATCGCTGAAGCGCGACGAGCTGGAACGGCGCAAGCCGCCGGTGGCGCTGGCGATGATGCGCGCCGTCAAGCGCGCGCTCGACCCCGACGGCCTGCTGAATCCGGGGCGCGTGCTGTTGCCGTGAGCCAGCTCGCGAAGGCGAGCACCTCTGTCTTCCGGGCCGCCCGTGCCGCGACGATCATGCAATAGCCCCGGGGCGACACGACTGCATCGTTGAAGGGTGCGACCAGCTTCCTGGCCTTGATCAGGCGATCGATCAAGGGCAGGCGCGCCAGCGCGATCCCCTGGCCGGCGACCGCCGCCTGGATCAGCTGGTCGTACGACGAGAAGTGCAGGACGCCCGCCGGCCGCAGGTCGGCGAGGCCGAGCGCGTGCAGCCACAGGCCCCAGTCCTGCAGCTGGTTCTTGCCGTCGGGCTCCATCCGCAGCAGCGTCTGGCCGGACAGATCGGCAGGCACGCGCAACGCCGCCCCGGCGTCCCGACGCAGCTTCGGGCTGCACACCGGGTAGACGGTCTCGCCGAACAGTTGCACCGAACCCGGAGGCGCCGGATCGACCGCCTGGTAGCGCACCGCGACATCGACGCCGTCGCGGTCCAGCTGGGCCAGCGCATTGCTTGTCGAGATCCGCACATCGACGCCGGGATTGGCAGCGACGAATCCCGAGAGGCGCGGGATCAGCCAGAGGCCCGCGAACCCCGCGGTCGTGGTGACGACGACCGTCTTCAGCTCGGCGTCGCGCTTCACCGACTGCGTCGCTGCGGCGAGATCGGCAAGGGCCGCGGCGGTCGCCCGATGGAACAAGTGACCGGCTTCGGTGAGGGCCAGCGCGCGGTGCAGGCGGCGGAACAATTCGACGCCGAGGCTGGCCTCGAGCGCCTGGATCTGCCGGCTCACCGCCGACTGCGTGAGGGCGATCTCGTCGGCGGCACGCGTGAAGCTGAGATGACGCGCCGCCGATTCGAAGGCAACGAGGAGCTCGAGCGGCGGCAGCTCGAAGGCGCGCCGCCTCATCGCCCGGCCGGCCCCGACTCGCATGCACTCCAAGCATGCGATTCATTCCCGATGACCGCTTGTCGGGCCGGCGGCACACGGCGGAAACTCCTCCCCGTGGTCGATCGCATCAGCATCACGAGGTTCGTATCACATGCACGGCAGTCATGCTACAGGAGAGCGCGATGAACAACGATCTGCTTCTCGGGACCCGGGCACTCGCCAAAGGCCAGGTCCGACACGTCCGCGACGGACTGGGGCGCCGGGTCGAATGCGTCGGCGGTTCGATCTGGATCACGCAGGACGGCGATCTGCGCGACGTCGTGCTGGCGCCGGGCGACCGATTCGACTTCGACCGACAAGGCGATTCGCTGCTGAGCGCCCTGGCCGACTCCCGGTATCTGCTGCTCAGCGCATGCGAGCCGAGCCGAGCTTGAGCCGTTACTGAAGCGAGCCCTTCATGGCGTCGGGCAGAGGCAGCGAAACGACCTCGATGCCTTCGTCGCGCAAGGCTTCGGCGTCGCGCGGCGTGGCCCGGCCGCGGATCGCGCGCTCTTCGACTTCGCCGTAGTGGATGCGGCGGGCTTCCTCGGCAAAGCGATCACCGACGTCTTCGGTGGTCGTCATGACGTGCTGCACTGCGCGAAGCCATTGCGATTGCAGCGTCATGGTTGCCGGCATCGATGACGCTGTCGCCGTCGGCCCCGGGCTTGCCCTGGTGTCGGCCGGCGCGGCGTGCCGGCCAACCTGCAGCCGCGGAGCGCTGGGCAGGCGGACGATCGAGGTGCTGGCGCAAAGCGGACAGGCAACGTCATCCTTCGATAACTGCGCCGAGAAGTCGTCTTCCGAACCGAACCAGCCCTCGAAGGTGTGGCCATCGATGCAGCGCAGATCGAGGACTTTCATCGCCTCATTATCCTCACGCCACCTCGGAAGCCGGTGACCATTCGAGCGGCCAGCGCCCGGCCCGCCAATTTTGCAACCAGAGCAGGCCGATCAGGGTCTTGGCGTCGGTGAGGATGCCGGCCCGGGCAGCGGCATCGAGCTCGTCGAAGCTGGCCTCGGCGACGTCGAGCAGCTCGCCTTCGTCGAGCCGCTGCCGGCCGGCCTGCAAGCCGCGCGCGAACCAGACTTCGATGCCTTCGGTCGAATAGGCGATGGCGTTGTGCAGGATGCCGGCGCGCGCCCACTCCGAGGCGCGATAACCGGTCTCCTCGGTCAGCTCGCGCACCGCGCAGGCAAGCGCCGGTTCGCCGCGCTCGAGCTTGCCGGCGGGAAACTCGAGCATCGCCCTGGCCATCGGGTAACGCCACTGCCGCTCGACGACGAGCCGACCGTCGTCGAGGATCGGCACGATCATCACGGCGCCGGAATGAACGATGTATTCGCGATCCGAGGTGCTGCCGTCGGGCAGCGAGACGAGGTCGCGGCGGACGTCGAGAAAGCCGCCGCGCCAGGCCTGCCCCGCCTCGACGACGGTCTCCTGCAGGTGCGCCGTGTCGGCATCGAGATCGGCAAGTCGCATGGGATGAGAGTGCTCGATGCGGCCGCCGATCAGGTCGCGAACATCCGGACGATCGCCTGGGCGCACATCGCCATCAAGCCGCCCGGCAGGATGCCCAGAAGCAGCACCGCCGCGCCATTGAGCGACAGCATGACGCGAACGTCGCGGCCGCCGCCGATGGCATGCGCGTCGACGACGTCGTCGAAGTACATCACCTTGACGACACGAAGATAGTAGAAAGCACCGAGCAGCGACAGCACCACTGCAGCCACTGCAAGCCAGATCAGCCCGGGAACGTTGGTCGAGACCAGCGACTGCAGAACCGCCAGCTTGGCGTAGAAGCCCACCGTCGGCGGGATCCCGGCCAGCGAGAACATGAAGACCGCCATGACGCCGGCGAACCAGGGGCTGCGCCGGGCCAGGCCCTTGAAGTCGTCGATGGACTCGGCTTCGTGGCCGGCACGCGAGAGCAGCATGATCATGCCGAAGGTGCCGAGCGTCGTGAGGACATCGGTGACGACGTAGAACATCGCCGAGCTGTAGGCGTTGCTGGCCGAGACCGTATTGCCGTTGACCACGCCGGGACAAAGGCCGAGCAGCATGAAGCCGATCTGCGCGATCGTCGAATAGGCGAGCATGCGCTTCAGGTTCGACTGGGCCATTGCCGCCAGGTTGCCGAGCAGCATCGAGCCGACCGACAGCAGGATCAGCATCTGCTGCCAGTCGGGCGCGAGACCGAGCATGCCTTCGACCAGGAGACGGATCGTGATCGCGAAGGCGGCCAGCTTCGGCGCGCCGCCGACCAGCAGCGTCACCGCCGTGGGGGCGCCCTGATAGACGTCGGGCACCCACATGTGGAACGGCACCGCGCCGAGCTTGAAGCCCAGCCCGGCGACGACGAAGACGGTGCCGAGGATCAGCACCGGCCGGCTGATCTGGCCGGTGCCGATGGCCTTGAACACCTCGCTGATGTCGAGCGAGCCGGTGGCGCCGTACATCATGGACAGGCCGTACAGGAGAAAGCCGCTGGCCAGCGCTCCGAGCACGAAGTACTTCATCGCCGCCTCGGTCGCGGGGATGCTGTCCCGGCGCATCGCCACCAGCGCGTAGAGCGAAAGCGACATCAGCTCGAGGCCGAGATAGACGACCAGGAAGTTGTTGGCGGCGACCATCACCAGGATGCCGAGCAACGAGAACATCGAGAGCGTGAAAAGCTCTCCCTTCAGCATCTCGCGCTCGGCGGCGTAGGGCCGCGCATAGACCAGGGTGACCATCATCGCCACGGTCGCAAACAAGCCGAGCAAGTGACCCATCGGGTCGGCGACGACCATTCGCTGCATCGCATAGAGCGTGAAGCCGTCGTAGAAATACCAGAGCTGCAGCAGCGCGATCAGGAACAGCGAGGCCTGCGCCAGGGAGTAGGTGAGCAGCCGCCGCGGGTCCGTGACCCACAGGTCGACCATCGCAACGACGCAGGTCATCAACAGCAGGGCGATTTCGGGAAAGACGGCTTGCCAGTTCATGGCCTGACCTGGTTGGGAGCCTTGGACTGTGCGACGTGGTGCAGCAGATTCGCCACCGACACCTGCATGACGTCGGTGAACGGCTTCGGATACACGCCCATGGCAATCACCGCGGCAGCAAGGACGCCGAGCATCGCGAACTCACGCCGGTTCACGTCCTGGAGCTCGCGCACATGGGCGTTGGCGATTGGCCCGAAGTAGACGCGCTTGACCATCCACAGCGTGTAGGCCGCCCCCCAGATCATGGTCGAGGCGGCGATGGCGGCGATCCAGAACTTGAACTGCACCGCGCCCAGGATCACCATCCACTCGCCAACGAAGCCCGCCGTGCCCGGCAGACCGCAGTTGGCCATCGCGAACAGCACCGCCAGCGCGGCGAACTTCGGCATCGTGTTGGCGACGCCGCCGTACGCGGAGATCTCGCGCGAATGCACCCGGTCGTAGAGAACGCCGATGCAGAGGAACATGGCCCCGGAGACGAAGCCGTGCGAGACCATCTGGACGATCGCCCCGGAGGTGCCGATCTCGTTGAACATGAAGAAGCCAAGCGTCACGAAGCCCATGTGGGCGATCGACGAGTAGGCGACGAGCTTTTTCATGTCCTGCTGGACCAGGGCGACCAGGCCGACGTAGACGACCGCGATCAACGACAGCGCGACCATCAACCAGGCCCAGGTGTGGCTCGCATCGGGCGCGATCGGCAGGGAAAAGCGGAGAAAGCCGTAGGCACCGAGCTTCAGCATGATTGCGGCCAGCACCACCGAGCCGCCGGTCGGCGCTTCGACGTGGGCGTCGGGCAGCCAGGTGTGGACCGGCCACATCGGCACCTTGACCGCGAAGGCGAAGAAGAAGGCGAAGAACAGCAGCACCTGGGCGTCGAGCGAGAGCGGCAGCCGGTGCCAGGCAAGGATGTCGAAGCTGCCGCCCGACTTGTAGTAGAGATAGATGATGGCGATCAGCATCAGCAGCGAGCCGGCCAGCGTGTAGAGGAAGAACTTGAACGCCGCATAGACGCGGCGCGGGCCGCCCCAGACGCCGATGATCAGATACATCGGAATGAGGGTCGCCTCGAAGAAGACGTAGAAGAGCAGCCCGTCCATGGCGCAGAAGACGCCGACCAGCAGGCCCGAGAGGACCAGGAACGCGCCCATGTATTGGTTGACGCGCTCGTTGATCACCTGCCAGGCCGAGACGACGACGATGACCGTGATGAACGAGGTCAGCGGGACGAACCAGACCGAGAGGCCGTCGACGCCGAGCAGGTACGAGACGTTGAAGCGGTCGATCCAGTGGTGCTTCTCGACGAACTGCAGCGAAGCGGTCGTGATGTCGAAGCTGGTGACGAGCGGGATCGTCACGGCGAAGCTCGCCAGCGCGGCCAGCAACGCAGCCCAGCGAACGGCATTGGCACGGGCATCGCTGCCGAACCCGAGCAGCAGCACGCCCGATGCGATCGGCAGCCAGATGGCGAGGCTCAGCAAGGGCATTGCAGGGAGCGTGGGGACAATGGACGGCCGCCGGGCCGCCCCAAGGCCGGCCGCGCCCCCTCGGGGGGCAGCGAACGAAGTGAGCGCGGGGGCATCAACACCTCAGTGGCTGATGAGGTTGCCGAGAAACGGCCAGAGCTGCCAGGTCATCAGGCCGATCACGCCGACGATCATGACCAGCGCGTACCAGTAGAGATAGCCGTTCTGGAAGGCCTGGGTCGAACGAGCGACCCGGCCGACCGCGTTCGCCGAGCCGTCGATGACGACGCCGTCGATGAAGCCGACGTCGCCGCCCTTCCAGAACGCCGTGCCGAGAGCGCGGGCGCCGCGAGACAGGACGTTGTCGTTGAACCAGTCGAAGTAGTACTTGTTGTCGAGCAGGCGATAGACGAAGCCGAAGCGCCGGCGGATCGCGGCAGGCAATTCGGGCCGCCGGAGATAAAGGAACCAGGCGACGACCACGCCGGCCAGGGCCATCCAGAAGACCGGGCCCGAGAGCGAATGCAGCGCCATCGAGGTGGGGTCGTGCCATTCGCGGCCGAGCTCTTCCATGGCGGTGTGCCGACCGCTGTCGACGACGATCGCGCCGCTGAAGAAGTTGCCGAACAGCATCGGCCCGACCGTCAGGTAGCCGATCAGCACCGACGGGATCGCCAGCAGCACCAGCGGCAGCGTGATGACCCACGGCGATTCGTGGGGGGAGTGACCTTGATGATCGTCGTGCGCGCCCGGCTCCGTGTCCGGCGCATCGGCGTGTCGGTCGTCGACGTATCGGTCGTGCGCCGTGTGAGGGGCGATGTTGGCGGAACGGCTTGCGTCGAGCGCATGCGCATCATGAGCGTCGACCGCCGGTTCGTGTGCCTCCGGAGGGAACGGCTTGTCGCGAAAGCGCTCGGGCCCGTGGAACACGAGAAAGTACATGCGGAAGGCATAGAAGCCGGTCACGAAGACGCTGCCGGCGACAGCCAGATAGGCGAAGCCGGCACCGGCGAGATGGCTCTGATGCACCGCTTCGATGATCGAGTCCTTCGAATAGAAGCCGGAAAAGAACGGCGTGCCGATCAGTGCCAGCGAACCGAGCAGCGACGTGATCCAGGTGACGGGCATGTACTTGCGCAGGCCGCCCATGTTGCGAATGTCCTGGTCGTGATGCATGCCGATGATCACCGAGCCGGCGGCGAGGAACAGCAGCGCCTTGAAGAAGGCATGCGTCATCAGGTGAAAGACCGCAACCGAATACGCCGATGCCCCGAGCGCGACCGTCATGTAGCCGAGCTGCGAGAGCGTCGAGTAGGCGATGACCCGCTTGATGTCGTTCTGGATGACGCCGAGAAAGCCCATGAAGAGCGCGGTGATCGCGCCGATCACCAGGACGACCGAGAGCGCGGTGTCGGAGAGCTCGAACAACGGCGACATGCGCGCGACCATGAAGATGCCGGCCGTGACCATCGTCGCGGCATGGATGAGGGCCGAGATCGGCGTCGGACCCTCCATCGAGTCGGGCAGCCAGACGTGCAGCGGGAACTGCGCGCTCTTGCCCATCGCGCCGACGAACAGGCAGATGCAGATCACCGTGATGAGAGGCCAGTCGGTGCCCGGCAGGTTGAGCTTGGCCACTGCCGAGCCGCGCGCGAAGGCCTCGCTGTAATCGAGCGTGCCGGCGTAGGCGGCGATCAGGCCGATGCCGAGGATGAAGCCGAAGTCGCCGACCCGGTTGACGATGAAGGCCTTCATGTTGGCGAAGATCGCCGTGGGCCTGGTGAACCAGAAGCCGATCAGCAGATACGACATCAGGCCGACCGCTTCCCAGCCGAAGAAGAGCTGCAGGAAGTTGTTGCTCATGACGAGCATCAGCATCGAGAAGGTGAACAGCGAGATGTAGCTGAAGAAGCGCTGGTACCCGGGGTCGTCGGCCATGTAGCCGACGGTGTAGATGTGCACCATCAACGACACGAAGGTGACGACGACCATCATCATCGCGGTGAGGCTGTCGACGAGGAAGCCGATCTCCATCTTCAGGCTGCCGGGCATGCCCGCGTTGCCGACCACGAGCCACTCGTAGATCGTCGCGTTGAAGCGGGCGCCGTCGAGGACGCCGAGCAAGACGTAGCTGGAAAGCGCGAAGGCGATGGCGACACCGAGGATCGTCACGGTGTGCGCGCCGGCACGGCCGATCGCCTTGCCGAACAATCCGGCGACGATCGCGCCGACCAGCGGCGCCGCGGGGATGGCGAGGAGGAGCGCGGGCGACAGGGTGGCGGCCATGTTCGATCAGCCTTTCAGCGAGTCGAGCTCGTCGACGGCAATCGTCGCGCGGGTCCGGAACAACACCACGAGGATCGCCAGCCCGATCGCCGATTCGGCGGCGGCCACGGTCAGGATGAAGAAGACGAACACCTGACCTGCCATGTCACCGAGGTAATACGAGAAGGCGACGAAGTTCAGGTTCACGGCAAGCAGCATCAGCTCGATCGCCATGAGCAGGACGATCAGGTTCTTCCGGTTCAGGAAGATGCCGATCACCGACAGGGCAAACAGGATCGCGCCGACCGTGAGGAAGTGACCGAGCGTGACCGGACCGATGCTCATCGCCGCGCCCTCACCGTCGATCACCCACCGGTTTGGCGGCATCGCTCGCGGCATCGTGCGGCACCGCTTCGGGCTTCATCGACACGATCCGCATGCGGTCGGCTTTCTTCGCCTTGATCTGCTCGGACGGGTCCATGCGCTTGCTGTCCTTGCGGGCCCGCAACGTCAGCGAGATCGCCGCGATGATGGCGACCAGCAGCAAGACGGCGGCGATCTGCAACGGGTATTGATAGCTGGTGTAGACCTCGACACCGAGCAGCTTGGTGTTGCCGAGCTTGAGCGCCGCGGCGCTGAGCGGCCGTGCCTGAGAGACGTAGAAGCCGGGAATCAGCACCGCGGCCATCTCCAGAGCGATGATCACGCCGACCAGCAAGGCGATCGGGAAGTGCTTCCAGAAGCCGACCCGAAGCACGGCGCTGTCGATGTCGAGCATCATGACGACGAACAGGAACAGCACCATCACGGCGCCGACGTAGACCAGCACCAGCGCGATCGCCAGGAACTCCGCGCGCAGCAGGATCCACAGGCACGCGGCGCTGAAGAAGGCCAGCACCAGATAGAGGGCCGCATACACCGGGCTGCGGGCCGTGATGACGCGAAAGCCCGCGAACAGCAGCACCAGCGAGAAAACGTAGAAGAGCGCGGTGGCGGATGTCATGGCATGGATGGGCGCGCTCCGGCACGCGCCGCCCCGGGCAGGCGGCGCGGCAGGTCACCGATATTTCGCGTCCGCCTCCCTTGCTGCCGCGATCTCGGGCTCGTAGCGGTCGCCGATGGCGAGCAGCATGTCCTTCGTGAAGTAGAGGTCGCCGCGCTTTTCGCCGTGGTACTCGAGCACATGGGTCTCGACGATCGAGTCGACCGGGCAGCTCTCTTCGCAAAAGCCGCAGAAGATGCATTTCGTGAGATCGATGTCGTAGCGGGTGGTGCGACGCGAGCCGTCGTCGCGCACGTCGCTCTCGATCGTGATCGCCAGCGCCGGGCAGACCGCTTCGCAGAGCTTGCAGGCGATGCAGCGTTCCTCGCCGTTCTCGTAACGGCGCAGCGCATGCAGGCCACGAAAGCGCGGGCTGAGCGGCGTCTTTTCCTCCGGGTATTGCACCGTCATCTTCTTCGACAGGAAGTGCCGCCCGGTCAGGCGCATGCCCTTCAGGAGCTCGAAGAGCATGAAGCTCGAGATGAAGTCCTTGATCGGGGTCGCCTGCGCCATGCTCCGCTCTACCTCCAGATGTTCCACGGCGACTGGATGACGAGGCCGACCACGACCAGCCAGATCAACGTCACCGGAATGAAGATCTTCCAGCCCAGCCGCATGATCTGGTCGTAGCGAAAGCGGGGGAAGGTCGCCCGCGACCAGAGGAACAGCGTCGCGATCGCGAAGGTCTTGGCGAACAGCCAGAACCAGTTCCAGAACCACATCGACGAAACGACCCACGACGGCGTGTCCATACCGACCACCCCGAACGAGATCGGCGAAAGCCAGCCGCCGAGAAACATCACCGAGGCCAGCGCCGAGACCAGGATGATGTTGGCGTACTCGGCGAGGAAGAACATCGCGAAGGCCATGCCCGAGTACTCGACCATGTGACCGGCGACGATCTCCGATTCGCCCTCGACGACATCGAACGGTGCCCGGTTCGTTTCGGCGATGCCGGAGATCACGTAGACGACGAAGATCGGCAGCAGCGGCAACCAGTTCCAGCTGAGAAAGCCGGCGCCGTGCTCGGCGAAGAAGCCGCGGCCCTGGCCCAGCACGATGTCGGTCATGTTGAGGCTGGCCGAGACCATCAGCACGACAACCAGCGCGAAGCCCATCGCGATCTCGTAGCTCACCATCTGGGCCGACGCACGCAGCGCACCGAGGAAGGCGTACTTGGAGTTGGAGGCCCAGCCGGCGATGATGACGCCGTACACCTCCATGGAGGTGATCGCCATCAGGAACAGCAGGCCGGCGTTGATGTTCGAGAGCGCTCTTTCCGGCCCGAACGGGACCACTGCCCAGGCGGCCAGCGCCGGCATGATCGTCATCACCGGGCCAAGGAAGAAGAGGCCTTTGTTCGCCGCCGTCGGGACGATGATTTCCTTGAAGATCAGCTTGACCGCGTCGGCGATCGGCTGCAGCAGGCCGAACGGGCCGACCCGGTTCGGACCGGGCCGGATCTGGCTCCAGCCGATCGCCTTGCGCTCCCAGAGGGTCAGGTAGGCGACGCAGAGCAACAGGGGAATCAGCAAGGCGACGATCCGCGCGACCGCCCACATGGTCGGCCAGGCGACGCCGAAGTTCGACGCGCCGAAGCTGGTGATGGAATCGATCATCGCCCGGGCCGCCTCAGAGATTCCGCTCTGCAGCGACGCCGTCGGCGGTGGCAGCCGGGGCCGCCGACGCGCCGTCGACGAGGGCGATCTCGAGCGCACCGAACATCGGACCGAGCGCCGCAGTCAGGGGATGTGCGGCGGCGATCCGGATGACGTTCGCGGCAAGGGAAGGATCGACGCGCGCCGGCAGCACGATGGACGCACCGGCCTGCGTGACCCGCACCCGCGCACCGTCGACGATGCCGCGCTCGGCCGCGAGCTCGCTCGGCACGCCGACGACCGGCGGCCGTGCGTCGGCGGTGAGCTGCAGCGAGCCCGCGCGCCGGACGATGGCGTCGCCGGCATAGATCGGCACGTCGGCGATGCGTTCGAGGCTGGTAGCGATGAACGCGCCGGGCTTTGGCACCGCTGAGGGCGTAGTCACGTGGTCGGCAGCGGCCTGGCCTTCGGCGGCGGGCGGCGCGTGCAAGCGGGCAGCGACGGCATCGACGTCGCCGAGGGCCTCCGCCCGCACTTCGTCCGAGGTCTCGAAGGCAAAGCCCGCCAGGCCGAGCAGATTGCCCAGCACGCGCAGCACCTTCCAGGCCGGCCGGGCATTGCCCCGCGGCTTGACGGCGCCGTGAAAGCTCTGCACGCGCCCTTCGGCGTTGACGAAGGTTCCGGATGTCTCGGTGAACGGCGCGATCGGCAGCAGCACGTCGGCAGACTCGTCGCCGGGCGCGGGTTTGAACGGTGTCAGCGCAACGACCATTTCGGCCCGTTCGAGCGCGGCCGCGGCGGCGGCGCCGTCGGCGGCATCGAGCATCGGCTCGGTGTGCAGCAAGATGAAGGCCTTGAGCGCCGAGCCGCTGCCGAGCATCTGCGCCGCGTCGAGCCCGCCCTGCCCCGGGACCGCGTCGACGAGCTGCGCACCGAGCGCATTGCCGCCGGCACCCAGCCAGCCGAACGTGGCGCCGGTCTGTTCGGCGATCCAGCGGGCCAGCCGCTCGATCTCGGCTGCGTCCGGATGCTGCATGGCGGCCTGGCCGAGCAGCACCGCCTTCCGCTCGCCCGTGGCCAGCGCCGCCGCGATCGCCTTCGACTCGTCGCTCGGCTCCCGGCCCCCGGCTGCAGTTCCTGGTGCCGCGACAGCTTTGGCCGCACCGACCTGCGCGGCGATATCGGCGAGCGCAGACAGCCATGCGCTCGGTGGCGCGGCAATGCTCGCCGCCATCGGCATCAACCAGTCGTCGCGCAGAGCGTGCAGGCTCATGACCTTCGCGCCTCTTTTCGCTGCCTGACGAATCCGCTGCGCGAACAGCGGATGGTCCTTGCGCAGGAACGAGCCGATGACCAGCACGCGCTGCAGCTCCGACAGCGAGGCGATCGAGCAGCCGAGCCAGCGCAGGGGGGCCTGCGCGCCGTTCCGGTTCTGCGGGTCTCTCGGCGCTTCGCGAAGCCGGCTGTCGATGTTCTGGCTGCCGAGGCCGCGCGTCAGCTTGGCCAGCAAATGCAGCTCCTCGACCGTGGCGATCGGCGAGGCCAGTGCGCCGATGCTGGCGGCGCCGTGCTCGACGCCGATCTGCGTCAGGCCGCGCGCCACGAAGTCGAGGGCGGCCGACCAGTCGACCGCCTGCCAAGCGCCGCCCTGGCGGATCATCGGCGTGATCAGACGCTCCGGCGAGTTGCAGGCCTCGTACGAGAAGCGGTCGCGGTCGGCAAGCCAGCATTCGTTGACGGCCTCGTTCTCGAGCGGCAAGACCCGCATCACGTCGGCGCCCTTGACCTGGACGATCAGGTTGGCACCGGTCGAATCGTGCGGGCTGATGCTCTTGCGCCGCGACAGCTCCCAGTTCCGCGCGCTGTAGCGAAACGGCTTGCTGGTGATGGCGCCGACCGGGCAGATGTCGATCATGTTTCCGGACAGCTCGGAGTCGACCGTGTCGCCGGCGATGGTCGTGATCTCGGAGTGCTCGCCGCGGTGGATCATGCCGAGCTCCATCTGTCCCGCGACCTCCTGGCCGAAGCGGACGCAGCGGGTGCAGTGGATGCAGCGCGTCATGTCCTTCATCGACAGCAACGGCCCGACGTCTTTCGGGAAGACGACGCGCTTGTCTTCGTCGTAGCGCGACGACGAGGCGCCGTAGCCGACCGCCAGGTCCTGCAACTGGCACTCGCCGCCCTGGTCGCAGATGGGGCAGTCGAGCGGATGGTTGATCAGCAGGAACTCCATCACGCCCTGCTGGGCGTTGAGCGCCTTGTCGCTCTTGGTCCGCACGATCATCCCTTGCGTCACCGGCGTGGCGCAGGCCGGCATCGGCTTGGGCGCCTTTTCGATGTCGACCAAGCACATCCGGCAATTGGCGGCGATCGTCAGCTTCTTGTGATAGCAGAAGTGCGGGATGTAGGTGCCGACCTGGTCGGCGGCATGCATGATCATGCTGCCCTCGGCGACCGAGACCTTGCGGCCGTCGAGCTCGATCTCGATCACGCGGGCCTCCGGAAATGCGTGGCCTGGGTCTCTTTGGCCGAGGCGTGGCGCGGCTCGCCCACCGGCGAGACGAGCGGATGCGGCACGCTTGCGAGCGCCGAGTTCTGCTCCGGATGGATGCTCGCCGCCGGTCCGATCCGCCCCTCGTGCACCGGCGTTGCTGCCTTCTCGATGAGGGCCACGAACTCGTCCCTGAAGTGCTTGATCATGGCCCGCACCGGCATTGCCGCGGCATCGCCCAGCGCACAAATCGTGCGGCCCTGGATGTTGTCGGAAACGTTGTTCAGCAGATCGATGTCCTGCATTCGGCCCTGGCCGTTGGCGATCCGCTCGACCACGCGGTAGAGCCAGCCGGTGCCCTCGCGGCAGGGCGTGCACTGGCCGCAGCTCTCGTGCATGTAGAAGTAGGACAGGCGCAGCAGCGAATGGACCATGGACCGCGAGTCGTCCATGACGATCACCGCGCCGGAGCCGAGCATCGAGCCGGCCTTCGCGATCGCGTCGTAGTCCATCGTCAGCTCGTTCATGACGGCGGCCGGCAAGATCGGTGCCGATGAGCCGCCCGGGATGACGGCCTTCAGCGTGCGGCCTTCGGGGACGCCACCGGCAAGCTCGAGCAGGGTCGTGAACGGCGTGCCGAGAGGCACTTCGTAGTTGCCGGGCTTCTGCACGTCGCCGACCACGGAGAAGATCTTGGTGCCGCCGTTGTTCGGCTTGCCGATCTCGAGGAACGCCGGGCCACCGTTCATGATGATCCACGGCACCGCCGCAAAGGTCTCGGTGTTGTTGATCGTCGTCGGCTTGCCGTAGAGGCCGTAGCTGGCCGGAAACGGCGGCTTGAAGCGCGGCTGGCCCTTCTTGCCTTCGAGCGACTCGAGCAACGCAGTTTCTTCGCCGCAGATGTAGGCGCCGAAGCCGTGGCAGGCGTGCAGCTCGAAGTCGCACGCCGAGCCAAGCAGCTGCGCACCGAGATAGCCTGCAGCGCGGGCTTCTTCGAGGGCTTCCTCGAAGCGCTCGTAGACCTCGAAGATCTCCCCGTGGATGTAGTTGTAGGCGACCTTGACGCCCATCGCATAGGCCGCGATCGCCATCCCTTCGATGACGATGTGCGGATTGAACATCAGGATGTCGCGGTCCTTGCAGGTGCCCGGCTCGCCCTCGTCGGAATTGCAGACGAGGTACTTCGCGCCGGGGAACTGGCGCGGCATGAAGCTCCACTTCAGGCCGGTCGGAAAGCCGGCGCCGCCGCGGCCGCGCAGGCCCGAGGCCTTGACCTCGGCCACCACCTGCTCGGGCGTCATGCCCGCCGAGCGCGATGCAGCCGGATCGTCGCGGTCGGTGGCACCGAGAATCTTCCGCCAGGCCTGGTAGCCGCCGCGTGCCTCGTAGTCCTTCAGCCGCCAGTTCTTGCCATCGAGACCGGCGTAGATCTGCGCGGCGATGTGGCGACCGTGAAAGCAGGTCTCGGCGCCGCTGGCCTGGAATCGAGACAGGTCGGGGAGCGCGTTCATGCGAGCTCCGCTCCGGCCGGCCGACGCAACGATGCGACGAGCTCGTCGAGCCGCGCGTCGTTCATGAAGCTGACCATCTGCCGGTCGTTGACCAGCAGCACCGGTGCGTCGGCGCAGGCACCCAGGCACTCCGCCTTCTGCACGGTGAAGGCGCCGTCGGCGCTGGTGCCGCCTTCTTCGATGCCGAGCTGCGCGCATACGTGCTCGAGCGCATGCTGGCCGCCGCGCAGCTGACACGGCAGGTTGGTGCAGACGTTCAGCTTGACGCGGCCGATCGGCGCCTGATTGAACATGTTGTAGAACGTGGTGACCTCGTGCACGGCGATCGGCGGCATGCCGAGCGCCTCGGCGACGAGCCGCTCGCTGTCCCGCGAGATGAAGCCATGCTCCTTCTGCAGGAGCGCCAGGCAGGCGATCACCGCCGACGCCTTGCCTTCCGGCGGGTACTTGGCCATCTCGCGCTCGAAGCCCTGCGTGGCAGCCGCTGAAAGTCTTGCCGGTGGGACGACGGCCGGGACGCCGGCACCGGTCCCTCCGGGTGCGGCGCCTCCCGGACGAGGCTCGCCGCGGGCCGGGTCGACGACGGCCGAGCTCATTGGTGCACCCGCGGCCTGCAGCCGGTCCCGCCAAGCGGGACCGAGCGCCCCCTTCGAAGCGGCCGTGCGGAGGCGCTCATCGATCGATCTCCCCGAAGACGATGTCCATCGTGCCGATCACGGCGACCGCGTCGGCGATCATGTGGCCACGCGCCATCTCGTCGAGGGCCGCCAGATGCGG
>JALYXU010000232.1 GCA_030946925.1 Pseudomonadota bacterium | reverse complement strand
CGACCACGCCGACCGAGGTTCTGCCGCGCCATCTCGGCCACGAGCAGCGCAGCGTCAAGCTGGCCCGTGCCTTGAGCGACCGGCTGCGCGTCGACAACGCCTGCCGCGCTCTCGCGGACGTGGTCGCGCGCGAGCACGGCAACGTCCACCGCAGCGGCGAATTCGGTGCCGCCGCGATCTTGCGATTGCTCGAGCGCTGCGATGCGTTGCGCCGGCCCGAGCGCTTTGCCGAATTGCTGCTGGCCTGCGAGTGCGACGCGCGCGGCCGGCTTGGCCTCGAGGAGTCTGCCTATCCGCAACGGCCGCGGTTGCTCGCGGCGCTGGCTCGGGTCCAGGCGGTCGATGCCAGGGCGGTCGCCTCTGAGGCGGTGGCGCGCGGCCTCAGCGGCCCGGCGATCGGCGAAGCGGTGCACGCGGCGCGTGCCGCGGCCTTGAGCGACGCCGGAGCAGCGGAGCGCGACCCATCTCGGGCCTGACAGCCGACCATCGGCACGCGGCGCGTCGGGATGACGTCGGTCGACCTACAGCCGATGCCGGCGATCGCCGCTGGCGAAGCCGAGCGGCTCGATCTCGATGTCCTTGGCGAACGCCACGACCTTGAACAGCTCGCCCATCTCGTGCTCGTGAAGCAGCTTCTGGGCATCGACCCGCTCGCGCAGGCTCGCCGCTGCCAGCAATCCGTCGATGCCGCAATTGATCAGGAAGCGGGCCTGCGACGTGTAGCCGACGACGTCGAGGCCGGCGTCCTGCGCAGCCAGCGCCAGGCCGGTGAAATCGACGTGCGCCGTGATGTCCTTGTCGCCGACCTCGCGCAACGGATCGGTGTCGGCGCGGTGCGCGCGATGGCACATCAGGGTGCCGCCACTGCGCTGCGGGTGGTAGTACTCGGCCTCGGGAAAGCCGTAGTCGATGAAGAGGGCCATGCCTCGCCGCAGCCGTTCGGCGAGGCTGACCACGAAGGCTTCGGCCTGGGGATGGATCTCGCTCGTGCTGCCAGCCGCGAAGCCGGCGGCGAGCGGCGGTCGCTTAAGACTCGCACGGTCCGACCACGCGAGGGCCGACGTGCTCGGGCCCGAGCCGCCGCCACCCCGCGCGACGCCGCGCTCGAACCAGGCGGCGCCATCGAAGTGCAGCAGATCGACCGGCATGGCATCGAGCACCTCGTTGCCGACGACGACGCCGTCGATTGCGTCGGGCCACGCGTCGAGCCAGCGGACGCGCGAATCGCCCTGGACCGCCTGCCGTTGCCGCTCGCGCAGCGGCGCCGACAGCTCGACGATCGAATAACTGCCGACACGATCGCCTAGGGTGCGCAGCAGCTCCGCGGCGAGCGCGCCGGAGCCGGCGCCGAACTCCCAGAGTGCACGGCTGCCGCTGGCGTCGAGACCTTGCCTGACCTGCACCGCCAGGGCCTGCGCGAACAGCGGCGACAGCTCAGGCGCAGTGATGAAGTCGCTGCCGCCGGCCGGCATCCTGCCGACGATGCGCCGGCCGCTCGCGTAGTAGCCGAGGCCGGGCTCGTAGAGCGCCATCGCCATGAAGCTGCTGAACGGCAGCCAGCCGCCCGCAGCGTCGATGGCCGCGCCGATCCGCTCGGCGAGCAGCGCCGAGGCGGAGGTTCGGACGATGTCCACGTGCACACGGGCATTGTAGAAATCGGGCTTTTCACGCTGGCACTGCTACGCGCCTGGCCCGATTCAGTGGTGGCATAGACTCGTCGCTGGCTCCTCGCCGTGACGGCGTCGAACCGATCCATTTCAGAAGGCTCGACCATGAGAACAGACAACCGCAATCGTGCGAGCAGATCGAGAAGCGTGTTGGCGGCCTTCGCGGCAGTGACCGCCTGCATGTTCGGCAGCGGCCTCGTGCTCGCACGGGACGCGCAAACGCCGAGCAGCATGGCGCAAGGCGCGCAAAAGAAGAGTGCCGGCAAGCGGGCGATCATTTTCGTCGGCGGCAAGAAGCAGCGCTCGAACCGTGCCGGACAAGAGGCGAACGCTCCTGCCCGAATCGCCCCCGGAGGCAAGGCGACCAAGAAGCGGGTGGCCCCGGCAACGACGCGTCTCATTCCCCCGGGTCCGCCGAACTAAATGGAAAGAATGCTGGAATGTCTCGTCTCACAGAACGGCTGCGTCTTCGAGTGTTCGTTGCTGCGTGCGCCATGGGCAGCGGCTCGGCGTTCGCCGTCGATGCGCCATTGCCGTGCAAGGTCTTGCCGGCGGCCGACTGGAGCAAGGTCGTCGGATCGGTCGTGACGGCGATGCCAGGCGACATGAATTGCTCCTATAACGGCAAGGCGAGCGGCGGGCAATTTCGGATCCTTGTCATGAGTTCGTCGGCGGCGCAGGCTCGCGCCGCCGTCACGATGTACAGCGCCGGAATCGAAAATACTCCGGGTGCCGGTCGATCCGTGATCGACAGCCAGGGCAACATCGTCTTTTCCATCGCTCTGTTTCAAGACGAGATCACGGCGAGCACGCCTGCGCAACTGCAGGGGCTCCTCGCCGTCGTCAAGCGCAACCTGCCCAAGTGATGTGTCGGTGATGTGCCGAAGCTTGTTGCTGTTGTTGATGTTCGTGGTCTACGCATTGCCTGCCGCTGCGCAGAAAGCTGCGACGCGAATCGACCAGACGCACGTTGCCCCGAGCAGCGCAACCTCGACAAAGGCGAGTTCGCGCACGCCGAATCGATGTAGAGCAAATTGCGCCGCTGAAACTCTGAATTGTCTTAAAACGAGCCCGATTCCCGCCCTCTGTTCAAGCGCTGAAATGGAGTGTGTGCGTGCATGTCAAGGGGGTCTTTCTTCACGCGCCCCTCCACCCCGGGCTGGCCGCCCGGTGGATGGCAAGACACGCGAACTGCAACCGCCAAGCGCTCGCCGGGTCCATGGGTCAGACCGCAAGTCCGAGAAAAGTCTTTAGCAACGTTCGTAAATGGCTTGGAAAGAGTTGAGCCTGGTCGATTGCCATCGCGCCCACAGGGTTCCTTCCAAGCGCGCATGCTGTAGCGCCTTTGCCGTGCAGGGAGATTCGACATGCTGAAGACCATCGCAACGCTTCTCGCTGCCGCCGTTGTCGCCGGCTGCGCCGGCATCGGCGCGGTCGACAGCCAGGTCTCGAGCTTCAGCCGCTGGCCGGCCGGCCGAGCGCCCGCCACCTACGCGTTCGAACGGCTGCCGTCGCAGCAGGCCGATCCACCGCAGGCCCAGATTCTCGAAGACGCGGCGCGCCTCGCAGTCGAAAGCGCCGGCTTCGTGGCCGCGGCATCGGGTGCGGTGCCGGACGTCACGGTGCAGATCGGCGCCCGCGTGACCCGGATCGAGCGCTCGCCGTTCGACGATCCGTTCTGGTACGGCTTTGGTTCCTTCGGGCGTCGCTATGGGCCTTACTACGGCCCTCACTATGGTCCTTATTACGGCGCGCCTTACGGCCCCTTCTGGGGCCCCGGGCGGGGTTTCGGTGCCTGGGGCGGCGGCTACGGCCCATTGCTCGAGGACCATGAGGTCGGTGTGCTGATCCGCGACCGGCGCTCGGGCGAAGCGCTCTATGAAGCCCGCGCCAGCAGCGACCAGACATCGTTCACCGACGCCCGACTGCTGCCGGCGCTTTTCAGTGCCGCGCTGAAGGACTTCCCGAACGGTGGCGGCGCCAATCCGCACCGGATCCGCATCGTCGGGGCGAGCTGATCCCTTTCACTGCTCGACGCGCTGCGACGCAGCACCGGAGCCTGCCGGGCCCAGCCGCGCACCCGCCGCGATAATCGACGGTCGCCCATGAGCGCGGCGCGAAGCGGTGGTGGCATGGCGTTGAACGTGGTGATCATGGCGGCCGGCAAGGGAACGCGGATGCGTTCGGAGCGGCCGAAGGTGTTGCACAAGCTTGCGGGCCGCGCCCTGTTGCAGCATGTGCTCGACGCCGCTGCCGGTCTCGGCGCGGCCAACGTCATCATCGTCACCGGCCATGGCGCGGCAGAGGTCGAGCAGGCATGCGCCGGAGCCGGCCGGGTGTTCGTCCGCCAGGAGCCGCAGCTCGGCACCGGCCACGCCCTGCAGCAGGCGGCGCCGCGGCTCGACGGCACCGGCACGACTCTGGTTCTCAATGGCGACGTGCCGCTGGTCAACACCGAGACCTTGCGCTCGCTGGTCGCGGCAAGCGGCGGCGAGCGGCTGGCACTGCTGACGATCGCCCTCGCCGATGCGAACGGCTACGGCCGGATCGTTCGCGACCCCGCCGCAGCCATCGTCGGCATCGTCGAGGAGAAGGACGCAACGCCGGCCGAGCGCCGCATCGCCGAGGTCTACACCGGCGTCATGGCCGCGCCGACGGTGGCCCTGAAGCGCTGGCTGGCGAAGCTCGGCAACGACAACGCCGCGGCCGAGTACTACCTCACCGACGTCGTCGCGCTCGCTGTCGCCGAGGGCACGCCGGTGGTGTCGGCAACCGCGGCCAGCGAGACCGAAGTGCTCGGCGTCAACAGCGCTGTTCAGCTCGCCGGCCTCGAGCGCCGGCATCAGCAGGACGCGGCGGCGCGGCTGATGGCCGCGGGTGTCCGCTTCGCCGATCCGGGCCGCTTCGATCTCCGCGGCGAGCTGCATTGCGGCAGCGACGTCGAGATCGACATCGGCTGCATCGTCGAAGGCAAGGTCGAGCTCGGCGACGGTGTTCGCATCGGCGCCTATTGCATGCTGCGCAACGTCCGGATCGGTGCCGCGGCGACGATCC
>JALYXU010000228.1 GCA_030946925.1 Pseudomonadota bacterium | reverse complement strand
ACGAAGGCATCGAATGTCGCCACCAGGTCGGTGCCGATCCGCGCCGCATTGCCCGAGCCGGCGCCGAGATCGCCGCCCGGCAGGATCGCCTCGGCGGTCCATGCCGGGCCGAGCCTCAGGTGCGCCGAGAGGCGATCGACGGCCTCCTCGGCGAGCCTGCGGAAGGTCGTGATCTTGCCGCCCCAGACCGACAGCAGCGGCGCCTTCGAAGCGTCGGGCTGGCCGCTGTCGAGTTCGAGCCGGTAATCGCGCGTCACCGCGGCGAGATCGCCCGAGTCGTCGTCGAGCAGCGGCCGGACGCCGCTGTAGGTCCAGACCACATCGCCCGGGACGACCGGCCTGGCGAAGTAGCGGCTGACCTGCTCGCACAAGTACGCGATTTCGTCGGCCTCGGCCCGGGCCTCGCCGATCGGGCCGGCGTGCTCGACCTCGGTCGTGCCGATCAGCGTGAAGTCGGCTTCGTAGGGAATCGCGAAGATGATGCGGCGGTCGGCGTTCTGGAAGATGTAGGCGTGGTCGTGGTCGAACAGCTTCGGCACGACGATGTGACTGCCCTTGATGAGACGCAGGTGGGCCTGCTCGGCGATGTGCACGTGCTCGCTGAGAAACTCCGCCGCCCACGGACCGGCGGCGTTAACGAGGACGCGCGCGTTCACCGCGAACGGCTCGCCGGCATCGGCTTGCAGGTGGATCCGCCAGCGGTCGGAGCCGCGCTGCGCATCGATGCAGGCGGTCCGCGTCAGCACCGTCGCGCCGCGCTCGGCAGCGTCGACTGCCAGCAATGCAACCAGGCGCGCATCGTCGACCCAGCCGTCCGAATAGACGAAGCCTTTTCGGAACTGCGGCTTCAGCGGCCGGCCGCCGGGATGCGTGCGCAGGTCGACCGTGCGCGACGCCGGCAACAGCTCGCGGCGGGCCAGGTGGTCGTAGAAAAAGAGGCCGAGCCGGATCAGCCAGACCGATCGCATCGATGCGTCGTGCGGCATCACGAAGCGCAGTGGCCACATGATGTGCGGCGCGCTCCGCAGCAGGATCTCGCGCTCGGCGAGGGCTTTCCTCACCAGCGCGAACTCGCGGTATTCGAGGTAGCGCAGGCCGCCGTGGATCAGCTTGGTCGACGCCGACGAGGTGTGCGAGGCGAGGTCGTCCTTCTCGCAGAGCAGCACCGTGGCGCCGCGGCCGGCCAGATCGCGGGCGATGCCGGTGCCGTTGACGCCGCCGCCGACAACGACGGCATCGTAGTTTCGGACGGCGTCGTCGGCAGGCGTGGCCATCGCGACTATTCTTGCATTCGCGACCCACAGCAGGAGAGCCGCGGATGCCGAACCGGAAGAGCCATCTGCTCGCCCTCGACCAGGGCACGTCGAGCTCGCGCGCGATCGTCTTCGATCTGCGCGGCGGCATCGTCGCGCTGGCCCAGCGCGAGCTGCGGCAGGTCTTCCCGCAGCCCGGCTGGGTCGAGCACGATCCGCGCGAGATCTGGTCGACCCAGCTGGCGACGGCGCGCGAGGCGCTGGCCGAGGCCGGCGTCGCCGCCGACGCCATCGCCGGCATCGGCATCACCAACCAGCGCGAGACGACGATCGTCTGGGATCGGGCCAGCGGCGAGCCGCTCGGCAACGCCATCGTCTGGCAGGACCGCCGCACTGCGGCCGACTGCGCGGCGCTGGCGCAGCGCGGCCTCGAGTCGCTCTTTCGCGAGCGGACGGGGTTGCGCCTGGACGCCTACTTCTCGGGCACCAAGCTGGCGTGGCTGCTTGCGCATCGGCCCGGCGCGCGCGCTGCGGCAGAGCGCGGCGAGCTCGCCTTCGGCACCGTCGATTCGTGGCTGATCTGGATGCTGACCGGTGGCGCCGACCCGGCGACGCGGCGGCAGGCCGTGCATGCCACCGATGCCAGCAATGCCTCGCGAACGCTGCTGTTCGACATCCACGAAGGCGCCTGGAGCGATGCCCTGCTCGGCGCCCTCGACATCCCGCGGCCCCTGCTCGCCGACGTGCATGCCTCGAGCCACGTCTACGGGCACAGCCAGGCCGCTCTGCTCGGCGCCTCGATTCCGATCGGCGGCGTCGCCGGCGATCAGCAAAGCGCGCTGTTCGGCCAGGCGTGCTTTCGCACCGGCCAGGTGAAGAACACGTACGGCACCGGCTGCTTCATGCTGATGCACACCGGCGCCGCCGCGGAGACCTCGGCGAACGGCCTGATCACGACCCGCGCCGCTCAGGGCGAGGGCCCGGCGCAGTTCGCCCGCGAGGGCAGCGTCTTCATCGGCGGCGCCGTCGTGCAGTGGCTGCGTGACGGCCTGAAGGCGATCAGCAGCAGCAGCGAGGTCGAGCACCTGGCGGCGAGCGTTCCCGACAACGGCGGCGTCATGTTCGTGCCCGCTTTCACCGGCCTCGGCGCGCCCTACTGGAAAGCCGACGCGCGTGGCGCCATCGTCGGCCTGACGCGCGGCTCGACGCTCGCCCACATCGCCCGCGCCGGCCTCGAGTCGATCGCCTTTCAGAGCGCGGCGTTGCTCGAGGCGATGCAGAAGGACAGCGCCGCGAGCGGCGGCGCCGCGGTGACGGAGCTGCGTGTCGACGGCGGCGCCTGCGCCAACGACCTGCTGATGCAGTTCCAGGCCGACTTGCTCGGCATCCCGGTGCTGCGGCCGAGAGTCATCGAGACGACCGCCCTCGGCGCTGCGTACCTGGCCGGGCTCAGCTGCGGCGTCTTTGCCGGCACCGACGAGCTGGCGGCGCACTGGAAAGTCGAGCGCACTTTCCATCCGACGATGCCGCGCGAGCGCGCGACGGCCCTGATGCAGGACTGGGAGCACGCGGTGAAGCAGGTGGCCGGATGAGCCCCGACGACCCCGAGCAGGCGCTGGTCCGGCCATGACAGTGCAACCCGGCGTCTGGGCGGCACTGGCCGCGGCGTTCCTGTTCGGCATCAGCACGCCACTGGCGAAGACGCTCGTCGGCGACGTCTCGCCATTGCTCCTGGCCGGCCTGCTCTACCTCGGCTCGGGTTTCGGACTGGCGCTGCTGCTGATCGTTCGCTTCGCCACGGGACGCGGCGCCGACATCACCTGGCCGGCCGGCAGCGACCTGGCGTGGCTGGTCGCGGCGATCGTTTTCGGCGGTGCGATCGGGCCGTTTCTGCTGATGTTCGGCCTGCAAAGAATCGACGCGGCGTCGGCGTCGCTGATCCTGAACCTCGAAGCGGTGCTCACGGCGCTGCTCGCCTGGTTCGTCTTCAAGGAAAGCTTCGACCGGCGGATCGCCTGGGGCATGGCGTCGATCATCGCCGGCGGCGTCGTGCTCTCGATCGGCCCGGAGCTGCGTGCACAGGGCCTTCTCGGCCCGGCGGCAATCGCCGGGGCCTGCCTGGCGTGGGCCATCGACAACAACCTGACCCGCAAGGTGGCGCAGCACGACGCGATGCTGATCGCGTGCGCGAAAGGTCTTGCTGCCGGCAGCGTCAGCGTCGGCGTGGCCGTCGCCGCCGGCGCCGCGTGGCCGCCGGTCGCGGTGACGGCCGAGGCCGGCTTGCTCGGCTTCGTCGGCTATGGCCTCAGCCTGACGCTTTTCGTGGTTGCGCTGCGTGGCCTCGGCACGGCCCGGACCGGCGCCTACTTTTCGGTGGCGCCCTTCATCGGCGCGGCGTTGGCAGTGCTCCTCGGGGCGCCGATGACGCCGGCGCTCGGCCTCGCGGCGGTGCTCATGGCGATCGGCGTCTGGCTGCATCTGAGCGAGCGCCATGCTCACCTGCACAGCCACACGCCGCAGCAGCACGATCATCTGCATGTGCACGACGCGCACCACCGTCATGCGCACGCAACCGGTGTGCCGGTCGAAGAGCCGCACGCGCATTCGCACCTGCACGAGCCGCTCCGCCATGCGCACGCGCACTTCCCTGACGTGCATCACCGGCACCCGCATCCGCATTGAGAACGCAGGACGAGCCCCGCCAGGGCCGCACTGACGCCACACTGAGCCGCTCTAGAGCTGCACTAAGGCAGCTGCAACGACGCGATCGCCGCCTCGACGCCGTGCCGGCCGTAGCCGATCTTCTGCGCCTGCATCGCCGCTTCCAGGCCGGCCAGGCAGCCGAGGATCATCGCTTCGTTCATGTCGCCGAGATGGCCGATCCGAAAGACGCGCCCGGAGAGCGGGCCGAGGCCACCGGCCACTGCGACCTGGAAGCGCTCGCGCGCGACCGTGCGCAGCGCTTCCGGATCGATGCCCGGTGCCACCTCGATCGTCGTCACCGAGACCGAGCGTGCCGCCGGCAATGTCGTGAAGAGGCGAAGGGCGCCGCCCTCGCCCCAGCAATCGACCGCGGCGTGCACGGCGCGGGCCAGCCTTGCATGGCGCGCGTGCACGTTGCCGAGACCCTCGGCGGCAATCAGGCCGAGGGCGGCGTCGAGGCCGGCCATGTGCGCGAGCGGCGGCGTGCCGCAGAACTTGCGATACGAGAGCTCGCTCTGCCGGCGCCGCCAGTCCCAGTAGAACCGCGGCGCCGGGTTGCCTTGTGCCAGCGCCATCGCACGCTCGTCGGCAGCGACGAAGGCCATGCCCGGATGGACCATCAGACCCTTCTGCGAGGCGCCCATGACGACGTTGACGCCGAGCCCGTCCATGGCGAACGGCGCTGCCGCCAGCGAGGCGACGACGTCGACGACGAAGAGGGCCGGGTGCGCCGCGGCGTCGATGGCGCGGCGCAGCGCCGTCAGGTCGCAGGTCGTGCCGCTGGCGGTGTCGGTGTGGATGACGAAGACCGCGGCGATGCGATGCGCCGAATCGTTGCGAAGGACTGCTTCGACCGCTGCCGGATCGATCGGCAGACCTTCGACATAGGGCGTGCGCAAGGCCACGCCGCCGAACGCCTCGACCTGCTCGGCCCAGCCGCCGGAGAAGTGGCCGGTGCCCGGGATCAGGACCGAGGTTCCGGGCGCGACCAGATTGGCGATGACCGCTTCCCAGCCGCCGTGGCCGTTGGCGGCGTAGAAGAAGACTTCGGCGCGCTGGGTCTGCAGCAGCTCCTTCATTCCCGACTCGCAGGCCGCGATCAGGACCTGCAGTCGGGCGTCGGCGAGGTCGGTCGGCTGCCGCGCCATGGCGTTGACGACCTCGTCCGGCACCCGCGTCGGCCCGGGCGAATGGAGCAGGCGGATGCCGGGGATGCGCGTGCTCCGTGTCATGTCGGGAGGATGTTATCTGCGCGCGCCCTC
>JALYXU010000209.1 GCA_030946925.1 Pseudomonadota bacterium | reverse complement strand
GCACTGGCGGTTCTGGATCTCCTCGACCTCGACCACGGCGCGCATCGTGATGGAGCCGCGACCGGTGCGGTACGCCTCCTCGATGCCCTTGCGGCCCACGACCAGCGCGCCGGAGGGGAAGTCCGGGCCCTTGATCCGCTCGATGAGCGCGTCGAGCAGGGTCTCGTCGTCGACGTCGGGGTTGTCGAGCAGATAGGTCACCCCGGCGCCGACCTCGCGCAGGTTGTGCGGCGGGATGTTCGTCGCCATCCCCACCGCGATTCCCGAGCTGCCGTTGACCAGCAGGTTCGGTATCCGCGACGGCAACACCGTGGGCATCTCGGTGCGGCCGTCGTAGTTCGGCTCGAAATCGACGGTTTCCTTGTCGATGTCGCGCAGCATCTCCTGCGCCAGCGGCGTGAGCCGGCACTCGGTATATCTCATCGCGGCGGCCGGGTCGTTTCCCGGCGAGCCGAAGTTGCCTTGGCCGTCGACCAGCGGATAGCGCTGGGCGAAACCTTGCGCCATGCGCACCAGCGCCTCGTAAGCGGCCTGGTCGCCGTGCGGATGGAAGCGCCCGAGCACGTCGCCGACGACGCGTGCGCACTTGACCGCCTTGGGGCCGGCAGTCGTCGTGAAGGCGAGTCCCATGCGCGCCATTGCATAGAGGATCCGCCGCTGCACCGGCTTCTGGCCGTCGCTGACGTCCGGCAAGGCGCGACCCTTGACGACCGACAACGCATATTCGAGATAGGCGCGCTCGGCGTATTCGCCGAGGGGCACGCTTGCGCCCTGGCTTGCGGTCTCGAAGAGATCGGTGATCACGGTGTGGTCCGGTGCGCCGGTCGGTCGAAGGCCAACCCATCGTCGGAACTGGGCAGACGCGTTGCGACCAGCGCAGCGTGCTCGTCATGCAGCATCGACATGACGATGAGCGAGTCGTAGCCGGCGTCGCTGCGCACGCTTTCGCGCAGCCGTCCTTCCTCGACGAAACCTTCGCTGCGATAGAGCGCGAGCGCGCGCGCGTTCCGGCTCTTGACGTCGAGCCAGAAGCGATGCGCGCCGAGATCGCGAAACGCCATCGCCGCCAGCAGGCGGACGCAGGCCCGGCCATAGCCGAGGCCCTTCGGCTGCAGTACCAGGCGCTTCAGCTCGACCGAGCCATGCTGGTTGCGGCAGCCCTGCAGGATCGCGAAGCCGGCGGCCGGCCAGCCCACACCGGCTTCGACGATGAAGTGGCGAAAGTCGGGGATCCGCACCGCGCTCTCGTGCTGGACCCGTTCCCACGGCGTGATGAACGGTCGATTGGTGGTATCGCTTTCGATCGAGCCGACGAAATCGAGGTCCGACAGCATGGTCGGGCGCAGGCGGATCGGCGCGGCGGTCATCGCAGGGGCCGCAGCGCTCAGATGTCGACCTCGACCGCGTCGCCGCGCAACTCCATCAGCTCGCGCCGGGCCTGTGCCTCGCCCTTGCCCATCAGCTTGGTCAGCGAGCGGGTCGTCGCCTCGGCACCGGCCGCCGCGAAGCCCACCTGCAGCAGCCGCCTCGTCTCCGGATTCAGGGTCGTGTCCCAGAGCTGCTCGGCGTTCATCTCGCCCAGGCCCTTGAAGCGGCTGATGCTCCAGGCGCCGTCCTTGACGCCTTCTTTCTTCAGGCGATCGGTGATCGCGTGCAGCTCGCCGTCGTCGAGCGCGTAGATCTTCGCCGCGGGCTTGCGGCCGCGCGCCGGCGCATCGACGCGAAAGAGCGGCGGCTTGGCGATGTGGACGTGGCCGCGCTCCACCAGCTTCGGGAAGTGCCGGTAGAACAGCGACAGCAGCAGCACCTGGATGTGCGAGCCGTCGACATCGGCGTCGGACAGGATGCAGACCTTGCCGTAGCGCAGGCCGGACAGATCGGGCGTGTCGCCGGCGCCGTGCGGATCGACGCCGATGGCCACCGCGATGTCGTGGATCTCGTTGTTCGCGAACAGCCGGTCGCGCTCGACTTCCCAGGCATTGAGGATCTTCCCGCGCAAGGGCAGGATCGCCTGCGTCTCCTTGTCTCGGCCCATCTTCGCGCTGCCGCCCGCCGAATCGCCCTCGACCAGGAAGATCTCGTTCAGCGCCAGGTCGCGGCTCTCGCAGTCGGTGAGCTTGCCCGGCAGCACGGCGACACCGGAGCCGCGGCGCTTCTCCACCTTCTGGCTGGCGCGCTGCCGGCTCTGTGCCTGGCGAATGACGAGATCGGCGAGCTTGCGCCCGTACTCCACGTGCTGGTTGAGCCAGAGCTCGAGCGCCGGCCTGATGCAGTTCGAGACCAGGCGCAGCGCCTCGCGGCTGTTCAGCCGCTCCTTGATCTGACCCTGGAACTGCGGATCGAGCACCTTGGCAGAGAGCACGAAGCTGGCCTGCGAGAAGACGTCGTCCGGCATCGGCTTGACACCCTTCGGCAGCAGGCCGTGCAGGTCGATGAAGCCCTTCACCGCGGCGAACAGGCCGTCCTTCAGGCCCGATTCGTGGGTGCCGCCGGCCACCGTCGGAATCAGGTTCACGTAGCTCTCGCGAACCGCGTTGCCTTCCTCGGTGAAGGCGACGCACCAGGCCGCGCCCTCGCCTTCGGCAACGTCCTCGCTCTCCTTGCCGTCGGCGTGGTGCGTGCCTTCGAAGAGAGGAATCACCGGGTCGGCGACGAGCGACTGCATCAGGTAGTCCGAGAGGCCCGACTTGTAGAGCCAGTCCTTCCGCTCGGGCTCGGGGCGGCCCGGCCTCTCGATCGTCAGCGAGACCTCGATCCCAGGCATCAACACGGCCTTGCTGCGGAGCAGATGCGTCAGCTCGGGCCGCGGCAGATCGGCATTGTCGAAGTAGCGCGGGTCGGGCCAGACCCGCACCGAGGTGCCGTTCTTCCGCTCGGCGGCAGTCGCCTTGCGGAGGGCCAGCGGCGTGACGACGTCGCCGCCGCTGAAGGCGATCGTCGCCACCTGACCAGCACGCCACACCGTCACCTCGAGCCGCGAGGCCAGCGCATTGGTGACGCTGACGCCGACGCCGTGCAGGCCACCCGAGAAGCGGTAGGCAGCGCCGCCGCCCTTGTCGAACTTGCCACCGGCATGAAGACGGGTGAAGACGATCTCGACGACGCTGACGCCTTCGTCGGGATGCAGGCCGATCGGAATGCCGCGGCCGTCGTCGTCGATCCGCACCGAGCCGTCGGCGTAGACAGCGACGTCGATCCGCGTGGCGTGGCCGCCGAGCGCCTCGTCGGCCGCGTTGTCGACGACTTCCTGGATCACGTGCAGAGGACTTTCCGTCCTCGTGTACATGCCGGGCCGCTGCTTCACCGGCTCGAGGCCCTTGAGGACCCGGATCGATGCTTCGCCGTACTGACCCGCCTTGCTTGCCATGGCCGGGCATTCTAGGCAGCTGCCTCGGCTCGCCCGAGCCGCTGAGGCTTGCCGAGCCACCTGCACAATGTCGGGATGAACGCTCCTGCACTGCGCGAACTCGGCGGCTCCGGCCTGCGTGTCTCGCCGATCTGCCTCGGCGGCAACGTCTTCGGCTGGACCGCCGACGAAGCCGCCTCGTTCCGGTTGCTCGACGCCTGGGTCGACGCCGGCATGAACTTCCTCGACACCGCCGACGTGTATTCGAGCTGGGTGCCAGGGCACAGCGGCGGCGAATCGGAAACGATCATCGGCAAGTGGCTGCGGCAAAGCGGCAAGCGGCCGCACGTGGTCTTGGCGACGAAGGTCGGCAAGCCGATGGGCGACGGCAAGTCCGGCCTCTCCAAGGCCTACATCAAGAGTGCCGTGGAAGCGTCGCTGCGCCGGCTGCAGACAGATGTCATCGATCTCTACCAGTCGCACGACGACGACCGCACGACGCCGCTCGAGGAGACGCTCGGCGCCTTCGCCGAGCTGATCGCCGAAGGCAAGGTGCGCGCGATCGGCGCATCGAACTACGGCGCCGAGCGCCTGGCCGAAGCGCTCGATGTGAGCAAGGCGAACGGCCTGCCGCGCTACCAATCCTTGCAGCCGCTCTACAACCTGGTCGAGCGCCCGGCTTACGAAGCTGGACTCGAAAAAGTCTGTCTCGCGCATGGGCTGGGCGTGATCCCTTTCTACGCGCTGGCGAGCGGCTTCTTGACGGGCAAATACCGCAGCAGCGCCGATCTCGGCAAGAGCACGCGCGGCGGCGGCGTCAGGAAGTACCTGAACGCAAAGGGCCTGGCGATCCTGCAGGCGCTGGACAGCGTCGCCGCGACCATCGGCGGGACGCCGGGGCAGGTGGCCCTGGCTTGGGAAATGGCCCGCCCGGGCATCACCGCGCCGATCGCCAGCGCGACCACGCTTGCACAGCTCGCCGAGCTGGTTGCCGCGGCGCATCTGCAACTCGACGCCGCGTCGATCGCGATGATCGATCGTGTGAGCAGCGGCGACGACGTGCCGGCTTGAACGAGCCGTCGCCCTGGTTGCTGCGGTGGGCCCACCTGATCGGCCCCGGCGGAAGCGTCCTCGACGTCGCCGCAGGTGCCGGTCGGCACAGCCGGTGGCTGGCGCAGCGCGGCCATGCCGTGACCGCCGTCGATCGGGACGCTGCCGCCATGAAAGCGCTGCAGCCGATCGCCGAGACCATCGTCGCCGACCTCGAACACGGCCCATGGCCGTTGAACGAGCGGCGCTTCGATGCCGTCGTCGTCGCCAACTATCTGTGGCGACCGTTGTTCCCGGCAATCGTCGCCGCGCTCGCCCGCGGCGGCGTTCTCGTCTACGAAACCTTCGCTCGCGGCAACGAGACGGTCGGTCGACCGAGCAACCCCGAATTTCTCCTTGCCCCCGGTGAACTTCTGGGCGTCGCGACGGGTCTGCACATCGTGGCTTACGAAGACGGCTTTCTCGGCGATCCGGAGCGCTTCGTCCAGCGTGTCGCCGCCGTTCGCGAGAGCGACGCCGAGCTCCGTGTTCGCTACGTCCTCGGCGAGTGAACGCGCACCGCGGGTCGCTAGAATCGATCGGTTGAAATTCGCACCGCCATGAAACCCATCACCGGCAGCATCGTTGCGCTCGTCACGCCGATGCAGGGCGACGGTCGTCTCGACCTCGACGCGCTGCGCCGCCTGATCGACTGGCACATCGTCGAAGGCACGCAATGCATCGGCGTCGTCGGCACCACCGGTGAATCGCCGACGGTGACGATCGACGAGCACTGCGAGGTCATTCGCGTTGCCGTGGAGCATGCCAAGGGCCGCATTCCGATCATGGCCGGCGCAGGCGCCAATTCGACTGCCGAGGCGATCGAGCTCTCGCGCTACGCGATGAAGGTCGGCGCCGATTGCACGCTGTCGGTCGTGCCTTATTACAACAAGCCGTCGCAGGAGGGGATCTACCGCCACTTCCGTGCCATTGCCGAGGCGGTCGACCTGCCGCTGGTGCTCTACAACGTGCCCTCGCGCACCGTTGCCGACATGCAGGTCGAGACGGCGCTTCGCCTGGCCGAGATCCCGGGCATCGTCGGCATCAAGGAAGCAACCGGAAACATCGAGCGCGCCTGCTGGCTGATCAAGCGGGCACCGCGCGGCTTTTCCATTTATTCCGGCGACGACGGCAGTGCCGTGGCGCTGATGCTGCTCGGCGGCCACGGCCATGTCAGCGTCACCGCCAACGTCGCGCCGCGCTCGATGCAAGCGCTCTGCGCCGCCGCGCTGAGCGGCAATGCGCGCGAGGCGAGCCGCCTGCAGCTGCAGCTGCTGGGTCTGCACCAGGCGCTGTTCGTCGAGCCGAGCCCGGCGCCGACGAAATGGGCGCTCAGCCGTCTCGGCCACTGCAACGCCACGGTCCGGCTGCCGATCACGCCCCTTGGCGAGGCCGCGCAGGCCGCCGTCGCCGGCGCCATGCGCGAGGCCGGCTTGTCATGAGCCGGCTTCGACGCTGAAACTTTTCGCCGGGGCCTTTCGGCCCGTCGCCGATCTTTCGTGCCATTCACAGACCGAAGCCGGCGACCGGCGCTTCCGATGGAGACTTCCAGAGTGATTTTCAGAGTGACTTTCAGAGCAAGTTTGCCCCTTGCGTTTCGCATCCTCGCGGCAGCCGCGCTGGCCTGTCTGCTGCCGCTTGCAGGTTGCTCGACGATCGAGAACCTGTTCGCGGGCGACAAGATCGACTACCGCACCAACACCACGCGCAGCGCGGGGCTCGACATTCCGCCCGATCTGACGCAGCTGGCGAAGGAATCGCGTTACCAGCAGCCGAACGGCACTGTCAGTGCCTCGAGCTTTCAAGCTGCAGCGTCATCGGTGTTGCCAGGCACGGCCGGGGCTGGTGTCACTCCGGTGGTCGCCCTCCAGTCGGCCGGCAGCTTTCGGATCGAGCGGCTCGGCAACGAGCGTTGGCTCAGCACCAGCCTGACGCCGGAAGAGGTTTATCCGCAAGTGCGTGCGTTCTGGAAGGACAACGGCTTCAACCTGACCCAGGACCGGGCCGAAGCCGGCGTCATCGAAACCGACTGGGCGCAGAACCGCGCCAAGCTTCCGAACGACCTGATCCGCAACAGCATCGGCAAGCTTTTCGACAGCGCCTACTCCACCGGTGAGCTCGACAAGTACCGGACTCGCGTCGAGCGCACCGCCACGGGCAGCGACATCTACGTCACCCACCGCGGCATGGTCGAGGTCTATTCCGGAGAACGCCGGGAGAGCACGGTCTGGCAGCCGCGGCCGTCGGACCCCGAGCTCGAAGCCGAGCTTCTGTCGCGGCTGATGGTCAAGCTCGGCGCCAGGGACGAACAGGCAAAAGCGCTTATGGCAGCGGGCAACGTCGCATCGACCAGTGCGGCCCGGGCTCGCATGGTCCCGGCCGGCACGACGCCCACCCTGCAGCTCGACGACGGCTTCGATCGGGCCTGGCGTCGGGTCGGCATCGCCCTCGATCGGAGCGGCTTCACCGTCGAGGATCGAGACCGCAGCCAGGGCTTCTATTTCGTCCGCTATGTCGACCCGAAGTTCGCCGGCCGGGAAGAGCCGGGTTACCTCACACGCCTGTTCAGGCGGAAGAAGGACGACGGCGGGAGCCCGATCAAGTACCGCGTCAAGGTGACCGGCGACAGCACCACGAGCAGCACGGTGACGGTCCTCGATTCGCAGGGCAACGGCGAAAACAGCGAGACCGGCAAGCGCATCGCATCGCTTCTCCTCGACGACCTCAAATGACACTCTCCGCTTGCGAAGGAAATCTCGCGCGGTGATCCGGTTTCGCAGCCTCGGTAGCGGCAGCGGCGGCAACGCAACGGTCGTCGAAGCATCGAGCGGCATCACGACGACGCGGCTTCTGGTCGATGCGGGCTTCTCGCTGAAAGACCTGGAAAGCCGGCTGGCGCGGGCCGGCCTCGGCATCGCCGACCTCGACGCGATCTTCGTCACCCACGAGCACGGCGATCACGTCGGCTGCGCGGTGTCGCTGTCGGAGCGCTGCGACATTCCGATCTGGATGAGCCGTGGCACCTGGCGAGCGATCGGCCGGGCCCTGCCGCCGGCCGGCCTGCGCTTCGCACGCGATGACGAATGGATTGCCGTCGGCGACCTGCACCTGCGTCCCTTCACGGTGGCGCACGATGCCGCCGAGCCCCTGCAATTGCGCTGCAGCGACGGCAGCGCGCACCTGGTCGTGCTGACGGATCTTGGCTCCGTCACGGCCCACATGACCGAGCGGATCGCCGGCTGCGATGCGCTGCTGCTGGAATGCAACCACGACGCCGAAATGCTGGCCGCTTCCCGCTATCCGCCCTCGCTCAAGGCACGCATCGGCGGCCGTCTGGGCCATCTCAGCAATGCGATGGCGGCGGAGATCCTCGGCCGTTGTCTGGGTCCGCGCCTGCGCCACGTCGTGGCCGCGCACCTGAGCCGGGAAAACAACCATCCGGACATCGTGCGCACTGCCCTGGCGGCTTGCTGGTCGGGCACGGGCCGCGATGTCGTCGTCGCCCATCCCACGCACGGTTTCGACTGGCTCGACGTCGGCTGACGCGAAGGTCGGTCGCGCAAAGCAAAGAGCCGCCCGAAGGCGGCTCTTTGCCGAGGCGACGAAGTGTCTTACTTCATCGCGCCGGAAGCGCTCATCGCCGACGAGGCAGCCATGCCCGCCGACGAGGCGGCGTCCATCGCGGACGTTGCGGCCGACGATGCGGCCATGGAGGCCGAGGTGGCATCCGTGGTCGTCGACGGCGTCGTGATGACGGTCGTCGAAGGGATCGCCGGCGTCGTGGTCGTCGTCGTTGTCTCTTCCTTCTTGGTGCAAGCCGCGAAGGTCACTGCGGCGGCGAGCGTTGCCATCAACAGAGCTGTTCTCATGTTTCTCCTCGATTTAGGTTCGGACAATTACCGGTCTTTGTGGGAACCTCTTTTCGAGGACCCCCGCATTCAAAGGCATCGAACGCTCGCGCATTCAATGCCTGACCGACGATTATAGGCGTCTTAGGTGCTTTCCCTAAAGACCCAGCGTCGTCGCTGGAAAGGCGTCTGTGGAACGTTGCAAAAGCGCGTCAATCGTGTCTCGTGCGTCGGCTAGGTCGACCGGCCTCGACCCGGTCACCCCGCGGCAGCGGACCCGGTCCAGCAGACGCACGCTGACGATCCCGGGGACCAGCATCAGCGTGGGCAAGGCATCGGCCTCGAGGTCGTCGTCGGTTCGGCACTGGGCGACGTGCGACCACTGGCGGCGCCACTCGACGAAGCGGGAGTGGCG